>CAYNFJ010000033.1:0-9596 GCA_964396505.1 uncultured Polaribacter sp.
GTACTCAAATGACAGAGAGCGGTTGGTGATAAGGTGATTATTGCCGGCTGCTTTTTTAGTTGTCCCTTGATATTCATTATCAAAACAACCTGCATCTACCGGTAAAACTGTTTTGCTGCTTTCATAAACGATTGTAACAAGCTTAGGTAGCCTGTATTAAAATTATCCTAACCATCCGTCCCGATCCAAACTACGATATTGAATGGCTTCGGAAATGTGATAGGGTAATATATCTTGTTGATTATCTAAATCGGCTATGGTTCGCGAAACTTTCAGAATCCGGTCATAGGCTCTGGCAGACAGATTTAATTTTTCCATCGCTGTTTTAAGTAGCTCTAAGGATTCTTTAGAAAGTTTACAAAAATTTCTTATTTGTTTCACACCCATTTGTGCATTGTAATGTACTTTTTCATTATCTTCAAAGCGATGGGTTTGAATCTCCCGTGCTTTTATAACGCGCGCTCTAATCACCTTACTAGGCTCGCCTCGTCGTTCTTCTGCTAATTTTTCAAAGGGAACTGGCGTGACTTCTATATGAATATCTATGCGATCCAAAAGTGGTCCGGATACCCTACCCAGATAACGTTGCATTTCTGCCGGTGTAGAGCTCATCGGACTGTCGGGATCATTAAAATAACCACTGGGACTGGGGTTCATACTGGCAACCAACATAAAGGAAGCCGGATAGGTTACGGTAAACTTAGATCGGGAAATAGTCACTTCTCTATCTTCCAATGGTTGCCGCATAACCTCTAAAACGGTTCTTTTGAATTCGGGCAATTCATCTAGAAATAGCACCCCGTTATGTGACATAGAGATCTCGCCGGGTTGCGGGTAAGACCCACCGCCTACCAAGGCTACATCGGATATGGTATGATGCGGACTTCTAAAGGGGCGTTGACTCATTAGGCCAGATCCGGATTTTACACGACCTACAACCGAATGTATCTTGGTTGTTTCCAATGCTTCGGATAAGGTCATTGGTGGCAAGATAGAAGGCAGTCGCTTGGCCAACATCGTCTTACCACTTCCCGGAGGTCCTATTAAGATAATATTGTGTCCGCCGGCAGCTGCAATTTCCATACAGCGCTTAATGGTCTCTTGTCCTTTGACATCGGCAAAATCAAATTCGGGATTTTCCAGACTGTCATAGAATTCTTTTCGGGTATCTATGGTGGTTGCTGTTAAGGGCTTATCTTTATCAAAAAAATCAATGACCTGACTGATATGTTGCACACCGTAAACCTTTAGATCATTGACAATAGCAGCTTCTTTGGCATTTTGTTCGGGTAAGATAAAACCTTCAAATCCTTCTTCCCGCGCTTTAATAGCAATAGGCAAAGCTCCCTTAATCGGTTGTAAACTACCGTCTAGGGATAGTTCTCCCATAATGATATATTTGGCTATATGCTCGCCTTTGATTTGTTCTGAAGCAACCAATATTCCGGTAGCTAAGGTCAAATCGTAGGCACTCCCCTCTTTTCGCAAATCAGCCGGAGACATATTGATAATAATTTTCTTCCCGGGTATTTTGTAATGGTTGTTTTGTAAGGCGGCGGCTATTCTGTAATTACTCTCTTTGATAGCGTTATCGGGTAGTCCGACCAGATGATATCCTACGCCATTATCAATATTTACTTCTACTGTAATGGTCGTTGCTTCTACACCAAAAACAGCACTTCCATAGACTTTTGTGAGCATCTTTTTTATTTTTTGGTAAAGGTAGGTAAAATCCCATTAAAATAAAAAAAGCCTGATATTACAAAATATCAGGCTTTTGATTGCTGTTTAATGCTATTGATTAATTACGATAGTCTTCTACATTGGAAGCCTCTTTCAAAGCATTATAAATGGTACGATCGTCTTTTTTAAGTTTTCGTTCTAATTGTAAACGGAAAGGCTCATAAGAATCTAGCTCTATAGGAAGGGTTTTCTTTTTGAGTTGTACGGCATAGACACCGGTTCTTCCTTCTATACCTCTGGCGATAGCGCCTTCTTTCATTCCCAATAAAGCACCAACCAAGGCTTTGTCTCTACCCGGAGCAGAAGAAGATGGATTTTCAAAGCTGGTATCACCGGTACTTTGTACACGCGTATGCTGTGCTTTGGCTATTTCTTCTAAACTTCCATTTTCCATTTTTTTAGCCAATTGTGCTACTTTTTTCTGTTTGATTACTTTGGGTTTCACAATCGCAAAAGCACTTTTAACAGTTCGTAATCCTTTAGCTTCTTTTTGTGTGACTTGAGCCACTACATAAGCCTTGTCGATATCAAAACGTTTGACAGCTGCCAAATCCGTATTGTCATTAAAAGCCCAAAGGACAATCTGCCGGTTATTTCCGGTTAATCCGGGAATATTATCATCGCTTTTCTTAACTCGCTGTGCTTGTTTTATCTCGTATTTATTTTTGTTAGCTAATTCGGTAAAATCTTTTCCTTTAGACAAAGATGCGGCAAATGTTTCTGCTTCTACAAAAACTTTACTTTCCGTATCATCCGATGGGACAATAGACTTTGCAACAGTAGCTAATTTCAACCCTTCTTCTGATTTTGTATCATCTATTTTTATGATGTGATAACCAAAATCGGTTTCTACTAAACCAACATCACCTTTTTTATGTGAAAAGACCCAGTCGTTAAATGCGGGAACCATCTGTCCTTGTTTAAACCATCCCAAATCTCCACCTTTTGCACCGGAAGGTCCATCGGAATTGGCTTTGGCTTCTTCGGCAAAATCAACAGATCTTCTCTTTGCTTTTTTTAATAATTCTTCTGCTCTGGCTTTGGCTTCTTCTTTGGTTCTGGTAATATCGGGTTTGGCTCTCAAAGCACCTTTATAGGCGACTAATATATGACTGGCTTTTACCGACGGAACACTTTCTTTGGAAATAACTTTGGTCAATTTAAAGTAACCGTTTTCTTCATAAGGACCGTAAATACTACCAACAGGACTGTTGAATAAGGTGTCGGCTATGGCACTGTTTAAGGCGTTTTTATAAACCACTTTATCATCCAATGGTAAATCGGAATTTTCATTTACAAAAGTATCGTAATCGGTGGTGTTTTGTAATCCTTTGTAATCTCCGTTATCGGCAATAAGATCTGCCAATTCTTTTTTAATAGCAGCCTTATCCGCATCGGTGGCTTTTAAATCAAATGCCACATATTGCAAATTTCTGGAGGCATCTACCTGGAAATCTTTTTGGTGTGCATCGATGTATTTTTTCACATCGGTATCAGATACTGAGATAGTGCTGTCCGGAATTGAAGAATAGGGAAGCAATACAAACTGTCCGTTTACCTTGGTATTGTTGAGAAAATAAAAATCTTTTCCTTCTGCATTGGATACACCCAATCCGGCTTTTACCAAATTGAGATATGCACTACGCTCCAGATTTTTCTTAACATTCCGTTCAAAGGACAACCAACTTTGAAAACGAGCTTTTCCGTCAGGAGTGGTATCAGATTCCAGGTCGGCGATATACGATTTCAATAATTCTTCATCAAACAAACCGGCTTCATTTTGAAATTGAGGACTATTTTTGATAGAAGGCTGGTTGATAATGGCTTCCCATATATCTTTTTCTCCTACTACAATCCCTGCGGCTTTTAGTTGTGATGCATAAATTTTTTCACTGATCATATTTTCCCATACGGCTTTGGTCGCTTGGGAATCCGTAATGGAATTTCTTCCGTTTTTATAGGATTTGATTTGATCGGCAAATTCTTCTCTGGTGATATCTTCACCATTGATATTACCGATTGCATTTGTTTTTCTAGATGAGAAAAAACTCATTATTTTTTTGGGAGGTACTACAAATGCAAATAAAGCCATCCCGATGATTAATACTAAGAAAACGGAACGATCTCTAATTTTGGATAAAACTGCCATATTCTTTTTTTTGTTAAAATTAGTCTGCAAAAGTACAACTTCCTTATGGATTATAAAAATTTACAAATTAGGTTTTTATATTTATTTAAGGCTTTTTGTTTATCATAAAAGAAAAAAAACCGCTTTATTAGAAAAAAAGCAGGCTTTAGTTGATAATTTGTACGTTTAATTGAGCAAATTTTTAATTTTATCGGTCATTTTATTGGTAAGAATATCCACGAGATAATTTCCCATTTCAAAATCTGCCGGCGGATTGAGTTCGTTGTTATCAAATCCATTGGGAAGTCCTCCTACAGCTCTTTCATCTCCGGTAAAGGTAATCCATTTATTCTGCCAAACATAGGTTTCACTAAATTGGTCTTGATTTAAAATCTTACCGGTTTTTACATCCAGCACTTTATAGGATCCATTGATAATGGCTTTAGAGCTTTTTCGATGTTCAAATATTTGAGCATACACATCGCCATAAACATTTCGGGTTCTGGTCTTCCCTTTACTATTCACATACGATTCTTTTCCTACCACTACATTCCTACTGACGGTTCTGCCGCCATCATCAATTACGGGTTGATGCTCTGCAGACACTTGGGTTATCTTACCGGTTATGATAACGTGAACGCCCATTAATTTTCCATATTCAGTGGCAGTGTTGGCATCTAAATCAGAAGTCATACTTAAATTGTGTTCTTCTATCAGTTTACCTAACTCGTCTCTGGAAATGATTTCTACAAACTCCATAGCTTCTTTGTCATTGAAAAGTTTTGCGGAGAGTTGGTCTGATACTGATTCTCCAATGTTTCCAAAACGGGTGGTTCCACTCTTGTTATCAAAGGCAAAAATGGCGATACGGGTGGTTCCGTCTTTACGGGCTTGTTCATAGAGTGCTTGGCTTTCTTTGTAATTCGGCACAAAGGTTTTGGCCATTTTAAATTCTTTTGCCGCTTTTTTATAACTGTCTCTATCTCCTATTTGATTCAATCGCAATCCATTGGCATAATGTTGCTCGGCGGCTTCTTCTCTGGCTTCTGCCAAGGATTTTCTAGCAGCGGCCAATTCATTGGAAACATCGATTCTATCAAAATCCAAGTTATATTTACTTGACTTAACTATTTTACCTATTTCATAGGCTTTTTTATCCAATTTTTTAAGCGTCTTGTATAATTTTACAATTCTTTTTCTTTGAGTAACCGTGACATCTCCTTTAAAAAACTCACTGTCTGAGGTTAAATCTTCTATTTCATCTTGTAATGATTCAACAGCCAACTCATAGGACATAGCGAGTATTTCCTGAGCTTTTTTCTTTTTGGATTTGATTTTTAAGGCTTTGATGGCTTCAAAACAAGCCTTGTCATATTGGCTGTTTTTATAAGCTCTTTTAGCATTGCTGATATGCGATGAAGCACTTTGGGCATTTACCTGATTTGCGAACAAGAAGATACTTGCCAAAAGAATAAAATAAAATTTTTTCATATTTAATTGGATTTAGCATTTGTAGCAGCACAAAGGTAGCATTTTTTTAAAAAAAATGATATCAGAATTAAATAGATTTACAATCCTTCTAATCACTGACTTGCAAGCTTCCGCTATTGTTCTTTACATGCCAGTTGGTCAGGTTTTCACTGGATTCAAATCCTGTGCCATAGAGTGTGTCGGACGGAGTAATTAACCTGAATTCTTTTTCAGAAAAAAAGTAATGCAATTTTTGATCCCAATACAATTGTGAGGTGGTAAGGGTGTATTTTTTTTCGTAATTGGTCACCTTTACATTTCCTTTTATTTCCGATACATTTGTTTTGGTGTAGCTGATAGCATAATCCCCTTGAATACTAGTAGAATCGCCATTGGATGTGATTTTGGTAATATGTATCCCTTTGGGAAATTCGGAATAAGGATGTTTCTTTCGATTACTAAAATCGTACAATACGGGGCTTCTCATTTTGGTTGTAATCACACCGGAGTCTTTGTATATCAAATTGATATTTTCCGCTACGGCAATAGGCAGGTTTTTATCTGCCAATATATCTTGAATTTCTTTGATATTATTGGTACACGAAAAAAGCAGTATGGTGATAAAAAACACCATACTGCTTTTCGATATACTATTTTGAAAACTATGGTTCAAAGTGATTAAGGGACTCTTACAGTTTCATTAATCCAACAATCTATTTTCCAAGGAGTTCCCGAAGCAATACCTTTATTAAACACATCTTCTGTTGAAGGTGCTTTGCCTGCATAGCTATTGATATGTTTCTGTGCGATAGATGAAATACTCGGGTCAATGGCTTTGGCTTTACGCGCTTTCACTAAGGCGGCTTGATACACCATACGAGTTCCGAATACATCATTTCCACAAGACTTAGCACTCTTAGCATACATACTGGCAATCAATAAATACGCTTTTCCTAAACTGGGACGGGCTTTTAAAGCTCTATAAGCATAGGTTCTGGCTTGACCAAAACGTCCTTTTTTCTTCATTAATTGCGCAATAAAGTATAAGGTACTTGCTTTTTTATAGCTATCTGTTTCTAAATCAACGGCTTTTTTAAAGTACTCAATGGCTTTGGCTTCATTGCCTTTTTTCATCAACAGACCGGCATAAAACTTATAAGCATCAGCAGAAGGATCAGCGTTTACGTAGGTCTCTACCATCTTGTCGTAGAAAGTACCATCAGTACAACCTTTGTTATACAATCTGGAAACACTTCTCTTTAACCAAACAGCGTTGGCTACATTGGCATCAAATTCTTTTTCGTACATCGGGATTAATCGGTCACAAGTAGCGTATTTTTCCAACATAGATCCCAGGCCGGACTCTACTTTACCCAAACCTGTAAGATTAATAGAATAGGCTCTTTTAAATCGTTGTTGTTTGGCACTTAATTCTTGACCGGACTCTTCTATTTCTCTTAATTTGTCCAATTTTTGTGATAGATAATCCATTTTTCTATTGGCAACATCTTGTAGATTATCATTCATATCAAAGATGCCTTGTATGTTGTTGTCTTTATTTCTTTGGATATATCCGGCAAAAAACTTAAAGATGGCTTTAATGCCCATTTCTTCGGGCTTTATTTCATAGGCTTTTTTAAGCAGGCCATATACCTTTGCTTCATCATCTCCGGCTTTGTCGAGAAACATAGCATATTCACTATACATTTTAGCCGGTTTTACTTTAGGGAAATATTGTAGCCTTTGTTTGTAAATTTTTTCTATCAAGTTTTTGGCGGCAACTTTGTCTGCACCGGTTGCTTGATTGTATTTGTGTTTGGCAATAATCAAACCGTTTTTGTAGATATTGACCGATAAGTCCGGACAGTTTTCAAAGGTCCATAACCAGCTATCATACGCATTATCGTATTTTTTACTCTTAAAGTCTGCTCTAAAAAGATTGTATTTTATATTACATTCTTGTTTGGCATTGTCTTGAGCCTCTTGAGCATAGGTTACAAAGCTTCCCGCCAATAGTAAAAAGGCGATAGCTATTACTGAAAATTTCTGCATCTTTAAAGTCTTCATGGTTTAAGTTTTTACAGTTAATTAATTTTACGTTTACGGAACCATTTATCGGTTAAATCCAGTCCGAGGCGCAAGTTAAAATATTTTTCTTTAATAAGCCCACTTGTTGTGTTACCTCTGTTACCATATTCAAAACTCAGATTTACTTTGGATAATTGGTTCCCGATTGGTAAACCTAAACCAAAAGATATGCCAAAGTCATTTATCTCTGTAAAATCAGTGGGATTTCCGGTACTGCTAATGCTGATTCCGGGGCTTTCTAATTTTAATCCGGCTCGGTAAGTTACACGTTCCCAGTAACTTGTTATGGATGTAGCTTTAGGTGTCCAAAAACCACCCAAACTCAGCTTGGACGAGGGGATATAATGAATTTTAGTATTGGATTTGAAAATACTCTCATCAAAATTTAAAGCATCCTGTGCCTTGTATTCTATACCGGCAAACCAAACATTGTTCTTACCGGCTCCAACACCTATATTCCATGATAAGGGTCGTTTGATCTTTCCAATGACATCTGTATTGTTAACCAAAGTATCCAAGGGGACCTCTTTTCCTAAATTATTATAACTGAAAGAATACATATACTCCTCACTTTTCGCATCCATCGTATTGGATAATTTAGCACTGGCACCCACTTTAAGGTCAAGGTTCTTTTTAATTTCTTTTTGATACAAAACTCCCAGTTTAAGTCCTGTACCGGAAATATTAGAAATTAATCTGTTTCGGGTTCCAAAGGTTACGCCACTTCGTTGATTGATGATATTATTGTCTATTTTTCCAAAAATATACTCTCCTTCAATACCGAGACTCAAATGGTCCAACACGGTATATCCAAAACTCCCGAAGAAACGATTGGTACCGCCATTACCATTAAAAATATTGGCTTCTGTAATTTCATCAGAATCATCTAAGAGTTCTTCTGTTATAGCATAGCCCACACTACTGTTCGGTTGGAGTCCCACGACAATTCCCGATTTTTTAGAAATGGGAATTCCCAAGGCTAAATACGATAAATTGGTCGCAGAAGATGCTTGTTTTGTCTGCCCGTCATCAACTTGTAAAAACCGGGTGTTTCCAACCAATGCAAACGTAGTAAAACGCAAAGCGGCATTAGCAGCGGGGTTTGAAAAGTTCATTTCAATGGCATTACTGGTAGTAATTCCCAGTCCTCCCATACCGCTGGCTGAAATTGTGTTCTGTTGATTGAAATCACCAATTCCCAGATAAGAATAGGGTGAGGTGTTGTTTACTTGTGCATAACTGAAAATTCCCCAAAACAGGGCGATGAGAATGCTGGTGTGTTTTATCATTATAAATTATATTTCAATATACTATAAAGTCCTTCTAGTAAGAAAAAAGGACGGACAAAGATGCTACTTTTTAATTGACTTGACAAAAAATCTGTATCACCGCCTGTTAAAACTATTGTTAATTTTTTATAAGATGCACGATATTGGGCAATTACACCATCTATTTCACGACAAACACCATTGACCACACCGGAATGTATAGCCTGTTTTGTATTCGTACCGATGAATGAATGGGGTGTTTTTTTATCCAATAAAGGCAGATTCTGTGTATAATCGGCCAAACTTTTGTAGCGGGATATGACGCCTGGAGAAATGGCACCACCTATATATTCCTTATTTTTCGTAATAAAATCGTAGGTAATACATGTCCCGGCATCTATAATCAACACATTTTTATCGGGAAAAGCTTCTACTGCAGCAGCACTTAAAGCGATTCTGTCAACGCCTAATGTCCCCGGAGTTTCATATTGATTTACAAAAGGCAAGGGCGTGGTAGCGGTTAATTCCAAATAATCGAAATAGCTGTGTAACAGCTGTTTATCAGGCTCTGTTAATTCTCCAACAGCCGAAAAGATGACTTTATCAATTGCAAATTCTTGAGCCGTTTTTTCTATTTCTTGATGAAAAAAGGTTTTGTCAAAGGCATCTACAGCTATCAGATGATCTGCTTCATAAATTGCTTTTTTAACACGTGTATTACCAATATCTAAAATTAAGTACATTTGGAATATTCAATTATCTTTGCCTCATAAATACAAATGAGAAGTACGAAAGTACGCAAACTATCATTTTTATACAATTATTGATCAACTATTTATTGACTAATGGGATTATTAGCATTTATTCAGTCCTTATTTACAAAAGAGAATCCGGAAGAA
>CAYNFJ010000033.1:9696-18483 GCA_964396505.1 uncultured Polaribacter sp.
AATGGGATTATTAGCATTTATTCAGTCCTTATTTACAAAAGAGAATCCGGAAGAAATTATGAAAAAATATTTAATTGTTGGATTGGGAAATATAGGCACAAAATATGACAATACACGGCATAACATTGGTTTTGAAGTGGTAGATTCTTTGGCGAACAAGCGGGGTGCAAATTTTGAACCGGCCAAGCTGGGTTCTATTGCAAAATTCAGGTTTAAAGGACGTCAATTTATTCTATTAAAACCCAGTACCTTTATGAATTTGAGTGGCAAAGCAGTGCGCTATTGGATGACTAAAGAAAAGATCCCTACTGAAAACCTTTTGGTTATCTGTGACGATTTGAGTTTGCCCTTAGGGGCTTTACGTCTTAAATCCAAGGGTGGTGCAGGAGGACATAACGGATTACAAAATATTCAGGATTTAATAGCCACCAGCCAATACCCACGCTTGCGATTTGGGATAGGCAATGATTTTTCCAAAGGACATCAAGTAGATTTTGTACTGGGTACTTGGAAAGAAGAAGAACGGACTATCATAAACCCGCGTATTGAAAAAGCAGCCGAAGCCGTGTTATCATTTGGTACCGCCGGCTTGAATAATACCATGAATTCTTTTAACGGAGCACCCACACTTGAATAAACAGCCGGTTAACTAACACTTTCTCCATTTATGACCGCAGTGTCCGAGGTAGGTGCAATAAAGCTTAGTTTTCCTTCTTTATTTTCTGTCATTAAAATCATTCCTTGGCTTTCTATTCCTCTGATTTTTCTAGGAGCCAGATTGATCAATACACTCACTTGTTGCCCTATTATATCCTTCGGGTCAAAACTCTCTGCAATACCGGATATAATGGTTCGCTGATCGGTACCTACATCTACCAGCAGTTTTAATAATTTTTTGGTTTTTGCTACTTTTTCCGCTTCCAAAATAGTTCCAATACGAATATCCATCGCTAAAAAATCATCAAATGTGATGATGTCTTTTTGAGGTTCTATGATTTTATCCGCTTGTTGGTTTTGTTTTTTGGTAGCGGCTAATTTATCCAACTGTTGTTGGATTTCGGCATCTTCTATTTTTTCAAATAATAATTCCGATGCATTAATTGAATGCCCTTCATCTATCAGTGCATGAGAATCATCTACAAACACAGTATCCCAATTTAATGGTTTGATATTAAGAATATTACGTAATTTTAATGCTGTAAAAGGCAAGAAAGGTTCAGACAATTGTGCCAATGCAGCGGCAATCTGTAAAGCGGTGAACATAATACTCTTGACAGCTTCCGGATTCTCTTTGATTTTTTTCCAAGGTTCTTGTTCTTGTAAAAAAACATTCCCCATTCGTGCCAGATTCATCAATTCTTGAGAGGCTTCCCGAAAACGGAACTTTTCAATAGATTGGCCAATACGATCTCTAAAACCGGAAATTCTATCCAATTCTTTATGGTGAACCGCTTTGGCAGGGACTATTCCACTATAATATTTATGTGTCAATACGGTTACACGGTTGATAAAATTACCTAAAATGGCAACTAATTCGTTGTTATTTCTCGCTTGAAAGTCTTTCCAAGTAAAGTCATTATCCTTTGTTTCAGGGGAATTAGCAGTCAATACGTAACGTAATACGTCTTGTTTTCCGGGAAAATCCTGAAGGTATTCGTGTAACCATACCGCCCAGTTTTTAGATGTTGAAATTTTATTTCCTTCTAGATTTAAAAACTCATTCGCCGGAACATTTTCGGGCATAATATAGCTTCCCTCGGCTTTCAGCATACTCGGAAAAATAATAGCGTGAAATACAATATTATCTTTTCCAATAAAATGGATGAGTTGCGTATTTTCATCTTTCCAATAAGGTTCCCAGTCTTTATTTTCTCTCGCTGCCCATTCTTTGGTCGAGGAAATATATCCAATGGGTGCATCAAACCAAACATACAGCACCTTTCCTTCTGCTCCTTTTACAGGAACGGGAATTCCCCAGTCCAAATCTCTGGTTACGGCACGAGGGCGTAATCCATCATCCAACCAAGACTTGACTTGCCCCAACACATTGGGTTTCCAATCCTTTTGATGTCCTTCTACAATCCATTTCCGCAACCATTCTTCATACTGATCAAGGGGTAAATACCAATGTTTGGTTTCCTTTAGCGACGGAATATTACCGGTAATGGCTGATCTGGGATTGATTAAATCTGTCGCGTTATGACTGGTACCACATTGTTCACATTGATCACCATACGATTCTGTATTGCCACATTTAGGACAAGTCCCTATGACAAAACGGTCGGCGAGAAACTGCTTCGCCTCTTCGTCGTAAAGTTGTTCTGATGTCTCTTCTATAAATTTACCGTCTTCGTATAATTTTTTAAAAAAATCGGAAGCCGTTTGGTGATGTATGGAAGCCGTAGTTCTGGAATAATTATCAAATGAAATACCAAATTCCTTAAAAGATTGTTGGATAATTTTATGGTATTTATCCACTATCTGTTGCGGTGTAACCCCCTCTTTTTTAGCACGTATAGTAATAGGGACTCCGTGTTCATCTGAGCCACATATATAGATTACATCTTGTTGCTTAGAACGTAAGTATCGCACATAAATATCCGCAGGAATATACACACCGGCTAGATGCCCGATATGAACCGGTCCGTTGGTGTAAGGAAGTGCAGCAGTGATAGTGTATCGTTTTGTTTGGCTCATGTTTTTTGTTATTAAGTGGACAAAATTACAAAAAACTAGTTTCTTAATGTATCGTTCAAAAGAATAATGATAAAGTTAGGGTTTGGTTATAAAACCTGCCATCTTCAATTGTACGATTTAAATAGGTAATTTAAGAGGTCTTGAATTTTATTTTTTTCATATTTTTGATCCTCTTTTAAAGGGATAAGCCGGATTGGTATCATATTTTTTTTTAAAACAAATAAAAAGTGCCCGATTAGGATATAATAAGCCTGGTTTTCTTCATAAATACTCCCTTTTTTATTCTAAAAAATGTACCTTTACAACCTATTAATATTGGGATAACGAATCCATGAACTATCATCCTATTCTCTCAAATATCAGTAAGCAAGTAATAGCATTACCTGACAAGGGAAATGCGGCAACCTATATACCCGAATTAGCCGTTATTGATCCTGACAAATTTGGGGTATATCTCCATCCCATAGCCGCGGATGGATGTGGAACCGGAGATTATACCGAAGCTTTTTCCATACAAAGTATCGCCAAGGTTTTTTTATTGATATTAGCCTATAAGTTAAAAGGAAAAGATTCTTGGAAACGCGTAGGTTATGAGCCTTCCGGAGACCCGTTTAATTCACTTATTCAATTGGAGATAGAAAAAGGGATTCCTAGAAACCCATTAATAAATGCCGGAGCCATTGTAATTTGTGACATTTTAATAGATCTCTTACCTAATCCCAAACAAGATTTTTTATCCTTTGTAAGGAAACTGGCTGTTAACACACATATTGATTATAATCACAAAATAGCCTTATCCGAAGCAAACACCGGATTTACCAATGTGGCTATTGCCAATCTGATCAAATCATTTGGAAACATCCATAATGAAATAGACGAAGTGTTGGATTTTTATTTTCACGTGTGCTCCATTGAAATGTCTTGTAAAGAATTGGCTAAAAGTTTTTTATTATTAGCCAATGGCGGTGTTATCCCCGATACAGGCGAGCGTATTTTATCTTTGAGCAGGACTAAGCGGGTCAATGCCATTATGCAAACTTGTGGGTTTTATGATGAAGCAGGTGAGTTTGCGTTTAAAGTAGGATTGCCCGGAAAAAGTGGTGTAGGTGGAGGTATTGTAGCCGTACATCCGGGAAAATATGCTGTGGCAGTATGGAGTCCTCGACTTAATAAAAAAGGAAATTCATATAAAGGAATGAAATTATTGGAATTACTGACAACGGAAACAGACTCGTCCATTTTTTAAATAGAATATAAACAAATAAATATAAAGTAAATGAAAAAAATTTTAAGTATCGCAATATTGACTGTTACATTAATATTGCTGAATTTGCCGGCTAAGGCTTGTACCACTGCTGTCATCTCAGGAAAATACACGAAAGATGGAAAACCCATGCTTTGGAAAAATAGAGATACGTGGTCTATCAATAATATTTTATATTATTTTGATGATGGAAAGTATGCCTATGTGGGATTAGTTAATTCCAAAGATAAAAAACGTTCCAGTATTTGGATAGGAGTAAACGCCGTAGGTTTTGGTATAATGAATTCTGCTTCTTATAATTTAAATTTATCCAATGACGGGAAATTAACCGGATTAGAAGGAAGAGCTATGAAAGATGCACTGGCCAGTTGCCGAACCTTGGCAGATTTTGAGGCTTTTCTCAATGCAATGCCCAGACCAACCGGATTGGAAGCCAATTTTGGCGTGATAGACGCCGAAGGAGGTGCCGCTTATTATGAAATGAATAATGAAGGTTTTGTCAAATTTGATGCCAATGATCCCAAAGTAGCCCCTTTTGGTTACATTATACGAACTAATTACTCACATACCGGAAAATTAGGAAAAGAAAGTAGTGGGTATATCCGATATAATACAGCCAACAAGTTGTTTTATGATAAAGCCTCTACAACCGGATTGACTGCTCAATTTATTCAGCAAGAAGTTGCCAAAGGATTAAAACATTCTTTGACCAATCAAGATTTATATGATTTATACGGAAATTTACCTCCAAACCATCCACAATATGCACATTTTAGAGATTATATTCCCAGAACAGGTTCTTCTTCTTCCGTTGTCGTTGAAGGAGTAAAACCCGGACAAAACCCCAATATGGCTATGCTTTGGGCAAATGTTGGCTTTCCATTGGCTTCTATGATGGTGCCTGTTTGGGTGAACTCCGAGGCAAAATTACCCAGAATTGTTCGCTACGATTCCCAATTAAAGGACGCTCCTATTTGCCATGCCGCATTGCAATTGAAACATGAAAAGATTGTCAATATCCGATGGGGAAAATCCGACCACTATTACTTGGATGTAAATGCCATAGCCAATAATAAAGGAACCGGTATTACTCAGATTATCAAAAGATATGAAAACACAATCTATGATAGAACCTATCAAATGATTCAAAACTGGGATGCTGAAAAAGGCGCCCATACCAAGGATATTAAAAAGTTGTATCAATGGATTGACACCTATGTCCCAGAAGCCTATCAAAAAGAATTTGCAATAAAACTATAAATCACTCTCATATGAAAACTTTTTTTACATTTATTGGGCTGATTGTTGTTTTCAACTTTACTGCCTGCCAACCTAGCATTGATGTTTCGGTAGAAACCGATTTTAATAAAATAGTGGTTGGGGTTTTCAATGGAAACGGTGCAGGAGCCACCAGTGTAATAGAAACCATAGAAGCCTTAAAAATTGATAAAAAGATAAAACCGGTAGCAATCAGTGCTGCTCAAATAATGAACGGAGAATTAAATGATATCGATGCTTTAATTTTTCCCGGAGGAAGTGGCAGTAAAGAACTCAATAACTTGGGGAAATTAGGACAACAAAAAGTAAAGGATTTTGTAATCAAAGATGGCAAAGGGGTGATTGGAATCTGTGCCGGTGCCTATTTATTTTGTTCCACGCCGGGCTATCCCAGCTTACAATTGGCTGATGTAAAACATATCGACCGTGCCCATTACAACAGAGGAAGAGGTTTGATTGCATTTCAATTGACTTCTGAAGGGGAAAAAATATTTCCCGAATTAAAGGGAAAACATCAATTTGCCCAATATTATGACGGCCCCGTTATGGAAGCATTGCATACGGAAAAAAGTTTTTCCAAATTAGCTAGCTATGTAACCGATATACATCCCAAAAAGGGAACTCCTGAGGGCATCACGCCCGGCAAAATATTTATTTACAATCAAGAATTAGGAAAAGGACGTTTGTTTGCCATTGCAGGTCATACAGAATCCACACCCGGTATGCGCTGGATGATTCCCAGAATGGCTAGATGGGTAACCCGATCCGAATTGGTATCGTACCCCGCTAAATGGATTGATCCCAACAGAAATACACACGCCATCCTTTTTGATTCTGAAAACCAAAAATTAGAAAAAAAATTGTGGTGGAAATTGTTTGATAGCAATCCTGCTGTACAAATAGCAGCCATCGACTCATTATATGATTTACGTTCCAGACCGGCAGTACGATGGAATATAGGTTTGTTGCGTAATGACAATCCACAAGTACGAGCTCATGCCGCTCAAATGGTTGCCAAAACAGAATATACCGATGCCCTACAGGATCTTAAAATAGCTTTGGAAACAGAACAAAATCAAGATGCCAAACAAGCCCTAAAAGATGCGATTGATTTATTAAAATTCTAACACCCATTATAGGTACAATAAAAAAGTCCTTTGTAGTTTCTACAAAGGACTTTTATTATAAAGCCTGTGATTTGTTTATTCGATAACCAATTTTTTGGTTCCCATTCCTTGAGAGGTACGTGTTTTAAGAATATAAATTCCTGAATTTAAATCGCTAACATTTACATTTATTACATTTGTGCTAACAGACAATTCAATAGACTTGACCATTTTTCCCAATACATTAGTCAATTCAATTTTTTGAATCATTTCATCGGTATTGGTTTGAATAGTGAAAAAATCAGTAGCCACCGGATTGGGATATACTGAAAAATCAATCATATTATTATCAGAGAAAGACAGTGTATTGGAAACTGTTTCCCAAGTAGGTATTTCGGCACATCCACCGGCACATTGTAAATTGGCATCTACGCTGGTTACTTCATTTAATGTTATGTCTCCGGTACCTTCATTGATTTTATAAAGCGCCAAAGTATTCGCATCTACTGTATAATCAGGATCGGTTATTGAGGTTTGTAAATTACCTAAATCATCGGCTATATTTTTGATACGTACTTTATCAATATAGGCTGCCGGTACGGTTCCTGCTCCACCATATCCTATATAAAAATTAGCACTGGTTCCCGGGTCATTCAACGTGTACGCCGGAGCCGTTGTAGGTGATCCATCTGAATAAGCACCTGTGACATCTACTCCATTAACATATAGTCTTGTATAATCATCAGTTGAATTACTCATAACAACGATATGATTCCATTCATTGATATTAATAACATTGTATTGCGAATTTACATAATGATTAGTCGCACCGTTGGCTGTAAAATAGACTCTGCGATTGGCATCTTGAAAAAGGGTAATACTAAATTGTCCCCATCGTCTTAGAACCACTTTGTTATGAATGGCTGCATCGGTAGGTTTGACCCATACTTCAATAGTGTAATCACTAGCACCGTTTAAAGCATCTAATGAGCCGTCATAGTCGTAGCGCACTCTAGATGATACACCGTCGAACTGGAGACAGTAATCCTGAGCAAATATTATACTTTGTGAAAACAAAGCGATAATAATTGAGTAAAGTAATTGTTTTTTCATGTGATTTGAATTTAAAGATTATTAATTTATTGTTTGATAATTTTTGTAGTAGCCGTAAATCCCTTACCGGAAACACGCAACAGATATACTCCTTTATCCAGATTTTTTAGGTTCAATAGCATGGTGCTATCCGTAAATCCAGAGGTGTTTTCCAAAACTTTTTTTCCATTTATATCGTAAAGATTTACTGAAAGTTCTTCCGGATTAAATGTATGGTTGCTGGTATAATGCAAGGTAATATAATCTGTTGCCGGATTGGGATATACTTGTAATATTTTAGTGAACAGTTCCTGCTCTTCGGTAGATAAATTGTTATTGACACCGGTAAAATTCCAAGTGATATTTCCGGTAGAATTGGAAACACGTACACTCAGGTTATAGGCTTCATCTTTAAATCGGTTGCGATGGACATTTTGGAATTTAAAATAAGAAACGGTATTGGCATCAACGGTAAAATCGGTTTCCTTGTCCGGCGTAAAATCTGCCGTATATCTACCGGTATTGGAAATACGCATCTGATCAAAATCAGCTACAATTCTATTGGAATAAGAGCCGTGATACATTTCTCCTATATTCAATGGATTATTGGATAGACTGAGGTTTAAATTACTACCGGTATAGCTATCTCTTAACGCTCCATCAACGAACAATCTTGTCGTATCTCCTGATTTTGAAACAGCCACATGATGCCACTGCCCAGTTTGTAACTTGTTCCCGGATTGGTTGGATTGCAGTGTTGTATTGGTATTGGTATAAGACTTAAATAAAATTGAATAATCCGAAGCGGTTACTTCAGACAGTTGCAACGTAAAAACATTTCTTTGATCTAAAATAACATCGGCATTCTGATTATTTGATCCGGCTTTAATCCAGGTTTCAAAGGTATAATCGGTTGTAAATCGTATATCATAATCCGGAGTTTGTTTGGCATAAGCATATTGTCCGCCTTCAAATTGTGCAAAACCATTGTATGAACCATCCACTGAATAAATAGCCACTTCGGACCAAGAATACGCATAATAAGTTCCTTCTGATTTGGCTTTTACTCTAAATCGATAAACGGTACCGGTAGGGTTCGTTATGGTGTAATCTTGAGCTGTAATACCACTGGCTACTTCTTCCCAATCACCGTGATCAATCTTTTGCTCCAAGGTAAATTCTTCCCAGTTCAACTTATCACTTACATCCCAGTGAATATCAAAGTCATCACCATTACCATTGGCAGTTATTGAAGTGATTTGAGGTTCCGGAAGCATATCAAAAATAGCACCAATAATGGTGTTATAACCGGCAGTGCCACTATTCCATCCTTGTAGGTAATACCAACCA
>CAYNFJ010000034.1:0-18409 GCA_964396505.1 uncultured Polaribacter sp.
CCTTTTTAGCATCATCTGATAAACTTACACTATCTGTTCTCATATAAGTAATCAACCCTGACTCGTACAATCGTTGCGCCGTACGCATCGTTTTAGCCACCGGGAAATACAATTTTCTGGATGCCTCTTGTTGTAAAGTAGAAGTTGTAAAAGGAGGAGCCGGAGATTTTTTGGCCGGTTTCACTTGTAAATCGGCTACTTGAAATGCCGCCTGAACACATGATTTCAGAAAGGCTTCTGCTTCTTTTTTTGTTTTAAAATTTTTGGGAAGTTTGGCTTTAAACTTTTGTCCATTCTCATTGATAAACTCAGCATCTATTCGGTAAGAAGCAAGCGGTTTAAAATTTTCGATTTCACGTTCTCTCTCCACAATTAATCGTACTGCCACCGATTGCACACGACCGGCAGATAATCCGCTTTTTACCTTTCGCCACAGTACCGGAGATAATTCATAACCTACCAATCTGTCTAATACCCTGCGTGCTTGTTGCGCATTGACAAGGTTGTAATTCAAACTACGTGGATTCTCAACGGCTTGTAAGATGGCTTTCTTGGTAATCTCATGAAATACGATACGTTTCGTATCTATATCTTTTAATTTCAATTGCTCATAAAGATGCCAAGCTATCGCTTCTCCCTCCCTGTCCTCATCACTGGCTAACCAGATGGTTTGGGCTTTCTTTGCTAAGGATTTTAATTTTTTAATCACCTCTTTTTTATCCGGAGAAACGATGTATTGTGGTTTAAAATCTCCTTCTACATCCACCCCCAATTCTTTGGAAGGTAAATCGGCAATATGTCCAAAACTAGATGTGACTACAAAGTCTTTTCCCAAAAACTTTTCAATGGTTTTTGCTTTGGCAGGGGACTCAACGATTACTAAATTTTTAGACATAAATACCTTGATTTTTGAGCGTACAAAAGTAGATAGTTTTTTTAAAAAACAAATTTTTTCTGTGTTTTTATATAAAAGAGTTCCATTTATAACCGGTAAAACAACCCATCACACAAAGAAAAATATCCTTTATTTTACAAATTAAATCGATAGGTTTTGATACATATTTCCAATGAATCGAAGACATCATAAAATCGAATGTAGCCTCTATTTCTCTGCTAAAATTTCAAAAATCTAAAAGAAATCGTATTTCATCCTACATAAGGAATTCTTTACATATTTTTCAATCTAAGCTACAAGCATCAATCCCAATTCGTATTAACAAAATTTTACCCCTGCCAATTTGTCAGATTTATTATTTTGGTTGTATCTTTGCTCCATTCATTAAAATAACTAACTAAAGTAAATGGCTAGCGAACAAATAATAGACGAAAAAAAACAAGGGCAAGCACTGCTAACCGATTCCAAAAAAGGAAATTCCAAAAAAGTGTATATAGAGAGTTACGGTTGCCAAATGAATTTGAACGACAGTGAAATAGTCGCTTCTATCTTATCCGATGAAGGTTATAACACGACCACACATTTGGAAGAGGCAGATTTGGTATTGGTAAACACGTGCTCTATACGTGAAAAAGCCGAACAAACCGTACGCAAGCGTTTGGAAAAATATCAAGCGGTTAAAAAAATAAATCCTCAAATGAAAGTGGGCGTTTTGGGTTGTATGGCAGAACGGCTGAAAGAAAAATTTTTAGAAGAAGAAAAAATGGTGGATTTGGTCGTAGGTCCCGATGCCTATCGCGATCTTCCTAATTTGATAGAAGAAGTGGCTTCCGGTAGAGAGGCCGTAAATGTCCTGTTATCCAAAGATGAAACCTATGCCGATGTATCACCGGTAAGACTCAACACCAATGGCGTTTCTGCCTTTGTATCCATTACACGTGGTTGTGATAATATGTGTACATTTTGTGTGGTACCTTTTACTAGAGGTAGGGAACGTAGCCGTGATCCTAAAAGTATCATTCGTGAAATTCAAGAACTAAAAGATAAAAATTACAAAGAGATCACCCTATTGGGACAAAATGTAGATAGTTACCTATGGTATGGAGGCGGATTAAAAAAAGATTTTGATAAAGCGACTCAAGAAGCCCAAGAGCATGCCGTTGATTTTGCGAAACTATTGGAAATCTGTGCTACTGAATTTCCCAACATACGATTTCGTTTTTCTACTTCCAATCCTCAAGATATGAGTTTGGATGTCATCCGCACGATGGCAAATCATACAAACATTTGTAAATACATTCACCTTCCTGTGCAAAGCGGAAGCACTAGTGTATTACAACGTATGAATAGAAAGCACACGCGGGAAGAATATATAGAACTCATTGATAACATCCGTTCCATCTTACCGGAATGTGCCATTTCTCAAGATATGATCGCCGGTTTTTGTGGAGAAACCGAATCAGAGCATCAAGAGACCTTATCTCTGATGGAATATGTAAAATACGATTTTGGCTTTATGTTTGCCTATTCTGAAAGACCCGGCACACCGGCAGCAAAAAGAATGGAAGATGATGTACCACTGCCTGTAAAAAAACGACGGCTTACCGAAATCATACAATTACAACAACAACATGGTTTGTATCGTATGCAACAGTTTGTAGGAAAAACCGTAGAAGTGCTTATAGAAGGTAATTCTAAAAAATCAGAACAACATTGGATGGGTCGCAACTCTCAAAATGCCGTAGTGGTTTTTCCTAAAACAGGAAATGAAACTATCGGTGACTTTGTAGATGTCACGATAGAAAATTGCACTTCTGCAACCTTGATTGGTCTAAAAAAATAAAAAGAAAATGGATATTCAAGCAATCAAACAACGTTTTGGCATCATTGGAAATGATCCGGTACTCAACCGCGCTTTAGAAAAAGCCATACGAGTAGCCCCCACCGATATTTCTGTATTAGTAACCGGAGAAAGCGGTGTGGGAAAAGAGAGTATTCCTAAAATCATTCACGCATTATCTCACAGAAAACACGCCAAATATATTGCCGTAAACTGTGGTGCCATTCCCGAAGGAACCATTGATAGTGAACTGTTTGGTCACGAAAAAGGCTCGTTTACCGGCGCTACTGCCACGCGACAAGGTTATTTTGAAGTAGCCGACGGAGGCACCATTTTCTTAGATGAAGTAGGGGAACTACCTCTTACCACACAAGTCCGGTTACTGCGGGTACTGGAAAACGGCGAATTTATGAAAGTGGGCTCTTCCAAAGCACAAAAAACCGATATTAGAGTGGTCGCGGCGACCAACATTAAAATGGAAGAAGCCATTAAAAAAGGAAAGTTTCGCGAAGATTTGTATTATAGATTGAGTACGATTGAAATAGGTATTCCACCCTTGAGAGAACGTAAAGATGATATTCATCTACTCTTCAGAAAATTTGCTTCAGATTTTGCTCAAAAATATCATATGCCGACTGTCCGCTTAACACCGGATGCTGTACAACTGCTCAATCGCTATACTTTTCCGGGAAATATCAGACAATTGAGGAATATTGCCGAACAACTATCTATTGTCGAAGAAGAACGCACCATAGATGCCAATAGGCTCAAAGAATATCTACCTCATTTCAATAGTCAACTTCCCAGTGTCATTATGGGTGAATCGGCTGAATTTGATTATAAAGTAGAACGGGAAATGATGTACAATATCATTCTGGAACTACGAAAAGAATTGGACGAAGTCAAACAAATAACTATGAGTCTTATTGAAAACAAAGAAATACCACCCCATGCAATAAGCAAAACATATCCTACCGATTTACAAGATAATCACCAAGAAGAAACATATATAGAAGTGCCCCATTCTACCAAAGAACACAGCCCCTTATTTGAAGAAATTGTCGTTCCCGAAGAGCAATTGACATTGCAAGATCAGGAAATTAATATGATCAAAAAATCATTACAAAAACACCATGGCAAACGAAAACTAGCTGCCAAAGAATTGGGGATTTCTGAAAGAACTTTATACCGAAAAATTAAACAATACAACCTATAATCCAGATTGGATAACTAAAAAAATGAAACAAAAAATATATATCATCTTATCAATTATCCTATTTCAAAGTCTCGTCAGTTGTGGTATCTATTCCTTATCCGGTGCTAAGATTGATGCGAAAACCATCCAAATTGATTATTTTCCCAACAATGCTGATTTAGTAGAACCTACATTGAGTCAAAAATTCACTTTGGCGCTACAAGATTTATTTTTACAACAAAGTAATCTGGAGTTAGTCAAGTCCGGTGGAGAATTACAATTTGAAGGAGAAATAACCGGCTACACCATACGCCCTACCGCTGCTACTGCTGATCAAACCGCTGCGATGAACCGCCTGACAATTACAGTAAGAGTTCGTTTTTATAACAACCTCAATGAAGAAGATAATTTTGAAAAAACGTTCTCTCATTATCATGATTACGGTGCCAATCAGCAACTCATTGGAAGTACATTGGATGATGCTTATTCCGAGATATTTGAACGAATTACACAAGATATTTTCAATGCATCGGTAGCTAAATGGTAAAATATGTTAAATTTGTAGCTTATTTAGTTGTTTTATAAACCTATGGATCGAAAAGATTTTCTAAAAATATTGCAAAACCCCGCTCATATAACCAATGAGCAAATGTTTGAATTGGAAAAAATTATTCAAGAAAACCCCTATTTTCAAGCAGCCAAAGTATTGTACCTTAAAGTCTTGAAAGACCAAAACAGTTTTCGATACAATCAAGACTTAAAAACAACGGCTATTTACACCACTGACCGCAGTGTTTTGTTCGATTTTATTACCTCTGATATATTTCACAATCCCATTGCAGAAGCAGAAGAGAAAAAGATTATTGAAGAAATTGAGTTACGGGATGAACGTATTATCAATGAATTGAACAATCCGGATAATGATGATGCTGAATTACTTGAATTTGATCTACCTAAAATAAATTCGCCTGAACCAACAGAGGAAAATCTACCCGTAGATCAAGCAAATTTAGCATTTGAAGAAACCGATGAAGCCTTCAAAAATTTTGAGAAAGAAATGGATGAACATTTATCCATTTTACTCTCCAATGAAGATGCTGTGGATGAATCGGAAGATTTGAATATAGCAACAGAAGAGCATACTGAATCAGTAACTTCGATTGAAGTAGAAGATACCCCAACCGATGATGCAACAGATAATCCTATTTTTATAAAAGATACTATTGAAACCGCTACTGATTCAACTGATTCAACAGAGAAACAAACAGATACAGCAGAGAAAGATATAGAAGAGTCGCCGGAACATAATATAGCTACATCACAAGATGACACAGAGAAAGAAGAAAAAGAAGTAGCAGAAGAAGTGACAAGTGAAACACCTTCTATAGCGCATCCGGAAATAGCAGAAATTAAAGAAACCGACCATCAGTCTGACCCTGTTATTGATAAGGCTTTCTCACTAACCGATTTAGTCGATGCATCCTTTCCAACGGAAGATAGTTACTCAAAACCGGTAAAAAAGAAAAATAAACCGCTGCCTTCATTAGACGTAAATCAAGCGGTAAATATGGATACACCCGATGAGATGTATAAAATGATTCTCAATAATCCGGAACTTTATAAAGAAGAATCAAATACTACAGAATTCCCATCACAAAAAGAAGAAAGCTCCTATCAATCCAATAGTTTTGTTTTTGAAATTGCAACCGATGAAGAAGTATTGGACATAGACCCGAATATTCAAGTTTCCAGTCAAGAAACTGCCATTTCCAATAAGGATATTGCTGAAATCCTTTTTGAACCTATTCAAGAAGAACCCGATGTAGAAAAAGAAGTACCTCTTTTAGATCTTGATATTCAAAAACCCAAAAAATTTGATAAAAATGAATCACATTCCTTTGCAGAATGGATGCAGCTTTCCTCATTTAAACCTATTGACCGAAGCAAAGAACCACCATCTGAAGATGAAAAAGATGAAAAGATGGCGCTTATCGACGAGTTTATGACCAAAAACCCAAAGATAAAACCCGATAAAACTACGGCATTCTCTGTTGATTTTAATGCAGTAGAACCATTTGACGGAAAAACCATTATGACCGAAACTCTAGCACAAGTTTACAAGGAACAACACAAATATGATAGCGCTATAAAAGCCTATGAAATATTAAGTTTGAAATTTCCAGAAAAAAGTAGTTTCTTTGCAGACCAAATTAGCGCACTAAAAAAATTAAAGCGCAACAATTCATCAGAATAAACAAAATTTAATACAAATAGATAATGAATACAGTTTTAATCATCCTAACAATTATCGTAGCCTTGCTACTCGTACTTTTAGTAATGGTACAAAATCCTAAGGGAGGCGGATTATCTTCAACCTTTGGTGGTGGAGGTGCTTCTATGGGAGGCGTCCAGAATACCAATACATTTTTAGACAAAAGTACTTGGACTTTAGTCATTGTTATGCTCGTCTTAATCCTGACAACCAATATCCTTTCAGATAGCGGTTCCAGTGTGAATACCAAGTCCGATCTTAAAGAAACATTGGAAAACAGAGAATTAATAAATGATGTTCCTGCAGCGAATACACCCGCAGAAACGCCAGCCGAAACACCGGCTTTACCCGGAAAAACTACAGAAAAAAAAGAAAATAGCGGTAAGTAGTTCTTATCCTAAATTTTCAATTAAAAAATGCCAACCTGTCACGGGTTGGCATTTTTTATTGCATTTTGGCAGTAGTCCGCAAATGGCACGATTTTGGAAAAAAAAGAATCAAGTTTAACTAATAAATTTATTATAAGATGAAAATAAATATCAAACCCTTAGCCGATCGTGTATTAATAGAACCTATGCCGGCAGAAACCACTACGGCATCCGGAATTATTATACCCGATTCTGCAAAAGAAAAACCTCAAAGAGGTACTGTAATAGCCTTAGGAAACGGAACCAAAGATCAACCTATGACCGTTAAAGAAGGAGATGCTGTGCTCTATTCAAAATACGCCGGCACTGAGTTATCATTGGACGGGAAAGATTATTTAATGATGCGAGAAAGCGATATTCTGGCAATTTTATAATGAAACTAATTAAAAACACACATTAATCTAAACATAAAATTAGAACAAAATGGCAAAAGATATTAAATTTGATATAGAGGCTCGCGATGGCCTCAAACGAGGAGTAGATGCATTGGCTAACGCCGTAAAAGTAACCTTGGGTCCCAAAGGACGTAATGTGGTCATTGACAAATCTTTTGGCAGTCCACACGTTACAAAAGACGGTGTAAGTGTCGCCAAAGAAATTGAACTGGAAGATCCTATGGAAAATATGGGCGCTCAAATGCTCAAAGAAGTTGCTTCCAAAACCAGTGACCTAGCAGGTGACGGTACCACCACAGCTACTGTTTTAGCCCAAGCTATTGTCAAAGAAGGATTAAAAAACGTTGCTGCCGGAGCCAATCCTATGGATTTAAAACGCGGTATTGATAAATCTGTAAGCGCTATTGTCGCTGAATTGCACAAACAATCTAAAGAAGTGGGAAGCACCTCTGATCAAATTGAACAAGTTGCTGCTATCTCTGCCAATAATGATGAGAGCATCGGAGCACTGATAGCCGAAGCTTTTGGTAAAGTCGGTAAAGAAGGTGTCATTACCGTAGAAGAAGCCAAAGGAACTGATACTTACGTAGATATTGTAGAAGGTATGCAATTTCACCGTGGCTATCTATCTCCCTATTTTGTCACTAATTCAGAGAAAATGACAGTGGATTTGGAAAATCCATATATCTTATTGTTTGATAAAAAGATTACCGCATTAAAAGATTTGCTCCCGATATTGGAACCGGTTGCACAAAGTGGTAAACCCTTACTTATCATTGCAGAAGATGTAGAAGGTGAAGCATTGGCAACCCTAGTGATGAATAAATTAAGAGGTGCTCTAAAAATAGCGGCAGTCAAAGCACCGGGCTTTGGTGACAGACGTAAAGCAATGCTAGAAGATATTGCCATTTTAACCGGTGGTACCTTGATTTCTGATGAAACCGGAGCTACTTTAGAAAATACTACATTGGAAATGCTGGGAACTGCAGAACGTGTCAGTATAGACAAAGACAATACCACTATTGTAAACGGCGCAGGCGATAGCGAAGCTATTAAAGCCCGTGTGGGACAAATCAGAGCGCAAGCCGACAACACCACTTCAGAATACGACAAAGAAAAATTACAAGAGCGCCTAGCCAAATTGGCCGGAGGTGTAGCCGTACTCTATGTAGGTGCTGCCAGTGAAGTGGAAATGAAAGAAAAGAAAGACCGTGTAGATGATGCACTTCACGCAACACGTGCTGCCGTAGAAGAAGGTATTATTGCCGGTGGTGGCGTGGCATTGGTCCGGGCTCAAAAAGTATTGGACAAAATAAAAACAGAAAACAGTGACGAAACAACCGGTGTACAGATTATGAAACGTGCTGTAGAAGAGCCTTTACGCCAAATTGTAGAAAATTCCGGTAAAGAAGGATCCGTGGTAGTGGCTAAAGTTTCTGAAGGAAAAGGAGATTTTGGTTATAATGCCAAATCTGATGAATATGTACAAATGTTTAAAGCGGGAATTATTGACCCTACAAAAGTGACCCGTGTCGCCATAGAAAATGCCGCCTCTGTGGCAGGAATGATTCTTACGACTGCTTGTGCTTTAATCAATATTAAAGAAGAAAACGCACCGGCAATGCCACCGATGGGTGGTGGAATGCCGGGAATGATGTAGTTATTCTAATGTAAACTTGTATAATACCAACAACAAACACCCGTTTTGAATCTATCAAAACGGGTGTTTTATTTTTTAAGATTGCAATAAGCCTATAAAGTGACTAATTATGCGATCAAACTAACCATCAAGATATCATCTGACTTACTAACACCAGCCAATTTATTTTTAGTTAATCCTTTAATAGTTTTATCCCATTTTTTATTACTCAAACCTGCTTGCTCTTTTAAATCATTAAGAGGCATCGGACTATGGGTTTTTAAAATAGCTAATACGGCTTTTTCTTCATCGGTAAGAAGGGGTGTTTTCTTCTCCGGTTTCATTTGTGGGAAGAACAGTACTTCTTGAATAGAACTGTTATTAGTCATAAACATCACCAATCTATCGATGCCTATTCCAATTCCCGAAGTCGGTGGCATTCCATATTCAAGGGCTCTTAAAAAATCTTGATCGATAAACATCGCTTCATCATCGCCTTTTTCAGATAATTTTAATTGCAATTCAAAACGTTCCTTTTGATCTATCGGGTCATTCAATTCAGAATAGGCATTGGCCAACTCCTTACCGTTTACCATCAATTCAAAACGCTCTGTCAATGCGGGATTATCACGGTGTTCCTTGGTCAAGGGACTCATTTCTTTCGGATAATCAGTAATAAAGGTAGGTTGTATATAATGGTGCTCACATTTTTCCCCAAAAATTTCATCAATCATTTTACCGACCCCAAAACTGTTATCTACCGGAATTTCCAATTGTTCACAAACTGCTCTCAGTTGATTTTCATCCATTCCACTCACATCTATTCCCGTATGTGTTTTAATAGCTTCTAAAATAGGTACTCGGGCATAAGGCGCTTTAAAGCTCACTTGATGTTCCCCTATTTGTAACTCGGTAGTGCCATTGGAATCCATTGCTACTTTTTCCAATAATTGCTCGGTCATACGCATCATCCAATGGTAATCTTTATAAGCAACATACAGTTCCATAACCGTAAATTCAGGATTATGTGTTCTATCCATACCTTCATTTCTAAAGTCTTTGGAAAACTCATAAACTGCTTCAAAACCTCCCACAATCAAGCGTTTCAGATACAACTCATTGGCAATACGCAAATACAAAGGCATATCCAATGCATTGTGATGTGTCACAAAGGGTCTGGCGGCAGCACCTCCGGGAATGGGTTGTAAAATAGGGGTTTCTACTTCCAGATAGCCTCTTTCATTAAAAAATTCTCGAATGGAATTGGTAATCTTTGTTCTTTTAATAAAGGTTTCCCGCACATGATCATTCACTATCAAATCTACATAACGTTGGCGATAGCGTAATTCCGGATCACTAAAAGCATCGTGTACCTGACCATCAGCATCGGTTTTAACAACAGGCAAGGGACGTAAGGCTTTGGACAACAAGACGAACTCCTTAACCCGTACGGATATTTCTCCTACTTTGGTTTTAAAAACCTCACCTTGTACTCCAATAATATCGCCCATATCCAATAATTTTTTGAATACGGTATTGTACATTGTTTTATCTTCATCGGGGCAAATCTCATCTCTGTTAAAATAGATTTGCATACGTCCCGAAGCGTCTTTTAATTCGGCAAAAGAGGCTTTACCCATTATACGACGACTCATAATACGACCGGCAAGACTGACGTGTTGCCCCTTGAACGAGTCAAAATCGGATAAAATATCTTTAATTGTGGCAGACGTTTTATACGCTTGGGCCGGATAGGGATTAATTCCCAAATCACGTAGTTGTTGTAAGGATGCTCTCCGGATACGCTCTAATTCTGATAATTGATTCAATGTTCTAATTTTTAAGTTTCAGTTTGCAAATATACAATCTATATCAGAATAATAGGAATCTAGAAATTCCTTATCCAAAAATGTACTTTGCTAATGACTTTCTGAGAGATAAATCTTGGGTCACAATCAGGTTATCATCTTAAAGTATTACCAGCCCGGTGTAAAATTCAAACCGAAAATCCCGCCATTATTTCCTTCCAATTGCAATGGAAAGGCATAGTAAGGTTCCAAGATTAATTGCCCGAATACATTGATTCTTAAAGAAAGTCCGGTACTGGTAATGATTTTAGACTCACTGAGACTTCTCTTTGGAACACCATAATATTGGCTCTCACCCCAAGCCACACCCGCATCAAAAAACAGGTTTAAATCCGTAAACAAAAAGCCGGACTTAATCGCTGATAATCGTTCGGGTCCTGTAAAGGGTAAGCGTACTTCAAAATTGGTGACAATCATTTTATTCCCCAAAATATCTTCCGGCTGTAATGAATTGGGGTTCAAGGTATTACTCCTATCAAAAGCTTTGTATGTATAACCTCTCACCAAGGTTTCATAGCCTAAATACAAAGGAGGCATTAAGGAATTATCGGCGTCTTTTCCCAATCGGGAATACATAAAGCCTTTCAAGGCGAAGGTAACAGGTTTGGTATAAAAATACTTACGCATATCGGTCAATAAGGAAGTCATGGTAATTCCACCAAAATTTTGTTGTACTTCCAACCGGTAACGGTATCCGTTCATAGGTGCCGTAATTCCAAAACTGGAATCATCTCCTACATAAGCAACACTTAACTCTTCCATTGCAAAAGGATCTCCTGCATCTAAATTTCTTTCTCTCTCTTGTCCGTAATAATATCCACTGTAATCATAGTAATTATGATATTTATCCAATCTAAAACTATAATAACTAAACGATGCAGATGCCTCAACACGGGTCGCTTTGGAAAAAGGATAATAGGTAAATCCGGAGATTTGTTCTTTGAAAATTCTATATAAATTATAAGTTTCTACAACGGCAGGCGTCCCATTGGGAAGCGCCCCGTTATAGTCAACCTCCAAGGTGCCAAATCTGTAGGGAATATGCGATAGACCACCTCCCCAAGCATAGCGAGATTTTCTATTGAGATAGGCGGCTTGCGCACCAAAATCTTGCAATTCACCATTGAGAACTGCCCCTATATACAATTGGTTATCATTGAGCATATCACCAAAAAGCATGTTGATACCTCCTGCCATACCGGTACCGTATCTTCCGGTAGCGATCCCTACTCCACCGTTGCTGATATAATCCAATTTAAATTTGGGTGTATAAATCTCCTCTTTCATCTTGGACAAATCTGTCATTATATTTTCATTCTTTATATTGACATCTATAAAACTCTTATACAAATTCAAGGATGGTAGTTTGGCTGCTTCTTTATTTTCTGTATCGGGATTGACTTCAACTAATTTCAGACTTCCCAAATAAATACTGTAAATATTGTATTTGGAATCAAAATAATGACTATACAACAATTTGTAGTGATCTTTGGATACACTTATTGCCGGTGAATATTTGGTAATACCACTAATACCTGTATAAAAACGGGTGGCTTGATATACTTTTCCTGTTTTCAAATCATATTTGTACAAATCTCTAAATCCTTCTCGATCGGATAAAAAATAGATTGCAGTACCATCGGCACTAAAGGTGGGGTTTAAATTATCGGAATGGGTAAATATTTTAGGCAGTTCAATCTGCTTATGTTCCAAATCAAAAATGGCAAAGCTCAAATTTCGTGTCGGATGCAAACTACTAGCATTTAAATGATCGGTTACAAAAGTTATTTTTTTACCATCGGGAGACCATTTAGGTTGCATTTGCGCAAAATAATCGTGGGTTAATTGGGTGACTTTTTTAGTTTTAACATCAATGGTATAGAGGTCACTCTGCCCCTGTACCAATCCTGAAAACAAGATGGTATGTCCATCCGGAGACCAATCTATATTATTAAATGAAGAAATATTGGGAATAAAAAACTCATCGACAACCTTATTTTTATCAATATCTGCAATTACTAATTTATTCTTTCCTTTACTGTAAATGATAAAAGCATACTTCTTACTATCGGGTGACCAAGTACCCGAAGATTCAAAAGCATCTAAGGCATCTAGATGGCTGTTTCGAGTACGGGTAGAAAGTTTTTTGATAATTTTTCCCGTATTGGCATCAGCTAAAAACAAATCCAATGAAAAGATATTTTTTTCGGAAAGAAAGATAAAATACTTGCCATTGGGGCTCACTGCAGGTGAAATATTGAGACGTCCTCCATTTTTTGCATCAATTAATTTTTTCCCAAGAGGTTTTACTTGTCTGGAGGAAATGAATTTTTTGTAATAGTTTTCTGTTGTGGTTTTCCATCGGATAGAAAAGGAATCCGTAGGCATTCCCAATTCTTTTTTAAAGGCTTCTTTGACGCCTAATTGTGCGGTGGTTTTATAGAGTGGATAGATCTCATTTTCACCAAAACTTCCGGCAATAAATGCCCAAAAGGCTTGCCCGTAGCGATAGGGGAAATACCGAGATTTATACAGGGTTTTTATCGTGGGAAAATAATCATTGACAACCGCGTCACGCATCCACATAGCGGTATGCGAATCCACACTACCTATAGACATATATTCTGCCATTCCCTCGGTCATCCACAAGGGAATATTCCCCATATTTTTAAAAGAAAGCGAATCGGAAGCCATAATCATATTGTATTGATGTGCATGTACCAACTCATGACCTATTACATGGTCGGTTTGTGCATACGATGGTGTTAAGGGCAGGGTCACCCTGTTTTTTAATCCTTCGGTTACACCGCCGGTACTGGTGCCTATAAGTCCTCCTACAACAGAGGTTTGTTGAAAATCTCCGTGATTGTTATATAAAATAATCGGAATTTTATAATGAAACGTATCTTTAAAAATAACTTGGTGCCTCTTGCGCCATCTCTCAGCATCTTTGACAATGGCTATGATAGCCGAATCTTTTTGCAAATAGTGATATACATCAAATGTTTTGGATTTAACTACCTTAAAATCAAAGTGTTTATACTTTACCTTATTTTGTCCAAAATATTGCGCATACGAATTTTGGAAAACAAAAAACAAGAATAAGACCGGTATTATTTTATATTGATATTTCATCTTTCGCTTATATTTATCAGAGGAATCCATATAGTATATCATCATTAGTCGTTATTAGATTGCCAAATTACAAATTTTATATTTTAATTGCTAGAAATTGATCTATATTATTGAGATTGAATAATCATAGAATCGTTGCTTACTAAAATCATAATCCGCAAAATGCACCACCAGTTCTATATATATTTAAAGTATTGGTATCAAATTTAGTTTTTTCACCTTCATTTTCAATGTTTTTTCATATCTTTGCCATGTGTCGAATGGGTACTTAGCATAAGTATCCGGGTTTTATACCAATGAAAAGCTTCTCGCCCTGTGGCGGATGCTTTTTTTTATTTGGGCTAATTTCTTTACTTTTACTCCAATTAATCTGTAGCCTATTGTGAAAAAAAACAAAGCCGTTCTGCTATTTTTACTCCGATTTTTTGTGAGTTATCTGCTATTGGCAGGCGGATATCAATGGTATTTGACTGTTTTTCAACAAAATGAAACAATTTATCGTTGCGATCCAATTACAGAAACCGTTGCCAATCAATGTGTTGCTGTGGGGAATTTTTTAGGATATGAGTTTCATCAGGAGCAACATCCCGATGAGTTATCTATCAAACTCTATACAGATAAGCATTACACCGCAAGAGTAATAGAAGGTTGTAATGCAATGAGTATTATCATTTTATTCTGGGCTTTTATCATTGCATTTAGAGGAACTTGGAAAAACACTTTGCTATTTGGAATCGTAGGAGGCTTTTTGATTTATTGGATGAATATTGCACGTATTGTTTTTTTGACCATCGTGCTGGATACATATCCTCAAAATTCTGATTTTTGGCATCAGATCATTTTTCCGTCCATCATTTATGGTTTTACCTTTATACTTTGGGTGGTATGGGTACGCTATTTCGCCATTAAAAATCCTGAAGATGAATCGTAAATGGACTAGAATAGGCTGGAGTATATTCCTTTTTGGTTGCTTAGTAGGCATCCGGTATTATGAGTCTTATTTTTATGATCCATTGCAATTGTTTTTTAAGCAAGCCTATTTACACGAAAAATTACCGGCATTGGAGTACGGACCGTTTTACTTACATCTAGTGATTCGGTATATGCTAAACAGTGGGCTTTCTATCTTGTTGATTTGGGTGATTTTCAGGGATAAAAGTTTTGTGAAATTTAGTGTTTATTTTTACGGTATTGCACTATTCTTACTCCTGTTACTCTTTATTTTATTAATATATAGCTACCAAGCCCAATACTATTTACCATTATTCTATGTGCGTAGATTTTTGATTCAACCGCTTTTTATTCTCCTATTGCTTCCGGCATTCTATTATCAAAAAATGATAGGCCGGCAAAATAGTTGATTTTTTTTTAACAGTTCAATCAATAGCTGTATTGTAACTTTTATTACATTTGCGACTTAAGTAACTTTTTTAAATCAGAAATTATGAAAAAATTAGTATTGTTATTTGCTTTTGGTTTGTTTTTTATAAATTTTTCCAATGCACAAAGCTCCGAAACAGCCCAAGAAACCGTAACTGTTGTAAAGGATCGTAAGGAGTTAAAACCAGCCTGCAAGGGCCATAAAAATACCGATTGTAAAGGTAAAAGCGATTGTAAGGGGCAGGCTTCTTGTAAAGGTAAAAATGGCTGCAAAGATAAAGCCGAATGTAAGGGTAGAAAAAATTGTTCCGAAAAAACTACTTGCAAGGGCAAAAAAGACTGTAAAGGTAAAAAAACAGCTGCATGTAAAGATGCTCAAAACGATGCTTCTAGCAACTCCTGTATGGATAAACCTAAAAGTTGTGCTTCAAAAAACAGGGAATGATTGTGCGATGAATCTCATAGAAAATCAAAAGCGGTATGTATAAAATTACACACCGCTTTTTTTGTGATTTCTTATGATTTGTAGAAATTTACAAGTCTAAAACTTGTACGCCTTGTTCAAACACCACATCTACGGGAATATGTGCATCGGACAAGCGTTTTAAATCTTCTTGTAATTGTTTTTTAATAACTCCTTTATCTTGCACCAACTTGGCAACGCCTTTATAATCACCATTTCCTTGTAAGGTTAAAATCATCTTGGATAAATCTTTCATAGCTACTGCCAATTTATCAAAATTAACGGTATAAGTTCCATCATCATTACGAGTAAAAGCCCCTTTTTCTTTAAAAAAGTTAAAACGTATCATATTAGCCGTACCGTGTGCGTCACCCGAACCAAAGCGAACCGATCTAAAGATACTTGCCATAAAGGTAGTCATATAGGATTTTATATCACCGGTAAGTTCTCCTTTTTTCAAAAGTTCTTGTACCAAATAAAGTCCTAAAATATCTGCCTTTCCTTCTTCTAAAGCCGACGCATTTTCTTGAAGTGCTTCTCTGACAGTTCCTTTACCGTTTATGGTGTTTTTTATGCCTAGTCCATGTGCTACTTCATGAAACATGGTATTGGCAAAAAAGGCATCAAACTGAATGTATTTACGTTGTGCAGGATCTATTAAAATATTGGAAATCGGCACCAATATTTTGTCAAACTTGGCTTGCATCGCATTTTTAAGTTGCAAACGTCTGGATCCCATTTTTAATTGTACTTGTTCATCATTGGGCAGGTTGATGGCAATGGTTTTACCGCCTGCATTACAATCTCCTGCATAATAGACTACATCGTAGGCATTTAACTCTGAGTCAGTTCCGGGAGTTTCAGCTTTGTAAGCAGGATCTACGGGCAAGCCTTTTTGCAATTCGGGTAAAAAGGCGGCGTATTTTGCCAATTTTTTACTCCAAGACATATCTTTGACTAGCACATAGCCTTCGTAGGTTGCTTTGTAACCAAAGAGTTTATCTTCATAGGTTTCAATGGGTCCAATAACCAGATCTAAATGATTGGTTTTCATCGCCATCCAAGCCATATCACTGGCTTGATATTCATCACTTAACAAAGCTTGCGCACGTAGTTCCAAATATTTTTTAAAACCGGTATCTTTCGCCAAGTTGGCCGCTTCTAATAAAAAAGAGGCCGCTTGAGTTAAATCGGCTTTAAACTGCTCATTAAAAGGAATGGTGACTAATTTTCCGTTTTCATCTCTACGCAAAAAGGTATATAAGCTCTTTTTGTCTTTTAAATCGGCTTTTTCAAACTCTTCTTTACTCATATCCACCGGATAGTAATTGGCGCCAAGCGGTTTTTCTCCTATACCATCTACAAAGGGTTTATTGTTATTCAAACGTTCCCAAGGGCCATAATTGATAGCTACAAATTTTTTGACATCCGGATCTGTAATCTTTGCCATCAATTCATTTTTATCACCATAGGCTTGATACCAGAACAACTTATTCATTATATCTGCTGCTTGAATCAACAATGGAATCATCTTTTTTTCATCGGCTGATAACTTGGAAGTATCGGTAGTCAATTTGACACTGACATATTCATTTATTTTATCTTGTATGGTACTTTGTTTCATTTCGTTGGTACTTTGTTTAATAGGAGTTCTGGGCTTGTTGGTGTCTTTGCACCCGGTAAACAAAACCAATGATATCAATAGTAACAGACCTCTTTTCATATTAGTATAAATTATAGAATTAAAAACACAAATGTACATTATTTTTTTTCAATTGAAATGGCAGGGGTAAGCATCTATATTACAATGCTAATATCTCCGGATTTCGGTTTGAGTAAGCAAAATTCAGAAGACATCTATAAACCCTATCAATATCTTTTCAGGGTTCCATTTTATACAGAAAGTATATATTCATACAAGTTATCTTCCGGGGTCAATCCCAATTTTTTACGGAGTCGATACCGGGCAATTCGAATACTATTGGGTGCGACATTCATCGTTGAAGCAGCTTCCTTAATATCCATATTTAAACGAACCATAGTAGCTAATTTAATTTCTTTAGCCGTTAGATCCGGATGTTTTTCTTTGAGTCTATTTAAAAATTTAGGATTGGCTTTTTCAAAATATATTTCAAAAGTTTTCCAATCTTGATCAGAGCTTAGAGCATTGATTATTTTAATCTTAAATTCGCGAATGGTACCGGATATATCGGTTAATTTTTGTTTTTCTACTTGTTTGATATCATCTAACAGATCTTTTAAAATCAAGTTTTTTTGCATCATATGCAGGGTAAATCCTGCTAATTGACGTTCATTGGCATGTAAGCCGGTTTCCATTTCTTGTTTTTCTAGTTCAGTTGCTTTAATTTTCAATTGATTGATTTTTTTTTCAACTTTTCGCCTACTTTGTATGTGTGTTAAAACAGAAAGGAATATAATTGCCGACAACACCAAAAGAGCGATCAATAATTTTTTTCTTGTTTCATTGATAATTTCTTTATCTTTTAAGCGATTGATCTCCGATTCTTTTTGCAATGTTTTATATTTTACTTGATATTGAGCCAATTTGTTATTAAAACTTTCGGTAGAAATGGAGTCTTTTACATTATTATAATTTTTATACATCAAATAAGCTTTGTCAAATTTTCTTTGTTGATACAAATTTTCTGAATATAACTTATATGTTTTTTCTAGCATTAGTTTGTAATTCATCCCTTTGGCATAGCCGATGCAAGTATCCAAATATTGATTACTTTTATAATATTCATGCAAATTACTAAAAGTCTCCCCTGCAACATTGTAATAAACAGATTTTTCTTCATCTGCCCCTAAATCAAAGGTTAGATTTCTACTTTTGTTTAAATAATATTGAACGCTGTCTTTTTGTTTTTTATAGGAA
>CAYNFJ010000035.1:0-18366 GCA_964396505.1 uncultured Polaribacter sp.
GCTACAAACTCCCCTCAACCGACTATTGGTTCAGTGTGGAACTGGAAGACGGCAGAGTGAAAAAAGGGCATTTTAGCTTGGTGCGTAGGTAGGGGAATACGTTGATAACTTCGTAAAAGATTATTTGATAAAATCAAGTTTTTTCACGTATTTAGCACCTCTAATACTAGCACTATATGGAGCATTTTATTGTATCGGCACGAAAATACCGCCCGCAAACATTTGAAGATGTTGTAGGGCAACAGGCTATTACCAATACATTGGAAAGTGCTATTGAGAATAATCATTTGGCTCAAGCCTTGTTATTTACAGGGCCTAGAGGAGTTGGAAAAACTACTTGTGCCAGAATTCTAGCCAAGCGTATCAATCAGGACAGTAAAGAATCCGACAATCCGGATGAAGATTTTGCCTTTAATATATTTGAATTGGATGCAGCTTCTAATAACTCTGTAGATGATATTCGAAGTTTGACCGATCAAGTCCGAATACCACCTCAAACGGGACATTACAAGGTGTATATTATCGATGAGGTTCATATGCTCAGTCAAGCGGCATTTAATGCTTTTTTAAAAACCTTGGAAGAGCCACCTGCTCACGCTATATTTATTCTGGCAACTACAGAAAAACACAAGATTATACCTACCATATTATCACGTTGTCAAATATTTGATTTTAAGCGTATCGGTGTTAAGGATATCAAAGATTATTTACATAAAATAGCTGGTCAAGAAGGAATTGAAGCAGAAGATGACGCCTTGCATATCATTGCTCAAAAAGCAGATGGAGCCTTGCGGGATGCTTTATCTATATTTGATCGAGTTGTTAGTTTTTCAGGTAAAAATTTAACACGGCAGGCCGTTACCGAAAATCTTAATGTATTGGATTACGATGCCTATTTTAAGGTGACAGAATTGATTTTACAAAATGATATTCCCGGTGTTTTGGTCGAATTGAATAATATTTTGTCAAAAGGATTTGATTCCCATCATTTTATAATGGGATTGGCCAGTCATTTTAGGGATTTATTGGTCGCTAAAGATAAGGCAACCGTAGCTTTGTTAGAAGTGGGAGACAGTGCCAAAAAACGTTATTTACAACAATCAGAACAAGCAAGTATCAATTTTTTATTGGATGCGATTCAATTAGCAAATGAGTGTGATTTAAAATACAAAACCAGTAAAAATCAACGTTTGTTAGTTGAATTGACACTTATGCAACTGGCATCATTGACTAAAATGGGTGAAAAAAAAAAGCTAAATTTATAATTCCCGCTTCCTTTTTTAAATCCAAAAAATCTGCTGACAAAACAACTCAAGAAGGTTCAATTATTGTATCAAAACAATCGGAAACACCCCCACAATCTGTTCCCGAAAAAAAAGTAATTCCCACTCCTGAACCACCACCAAAGTTGGACATTCCACATGTTAAAAGAAAAAGTTCAGCATTGAGCATCAATAATTTACACAAAAAAAATAAGGAAACACAAAAAGATAAAAAAACAGTTGACACTAACAAACTACCCAAAGACCCTTTCTCTTCTGCTGATTTTATGGTCTATTGGAATAAATATATTGATATCTTGAATAAACAAGGAGATAAAATGTTGGCTTCTATCTTAAAATCATCGGAACCGGTATTGAAAAAATTTGAAGTCTATTTGACCTATCCCAATGCGATGATGGTAGAGGAAGTCAAAAAAAATCAAACCTATATATTGAATTATCTCAGAGAAAAATTGAATAATTATGAGCTTTCATTCCATTATATTTTAAATGAAGAAGCTGAAAAAAAATATGCTTACACACCGCAAGAAAAATATATAAAACTGCAAGAAATCAATCCATTGATAGCAGAATTACGAAAAAAATTACATCTGGATATCTAATAAATGGCTTTGGACAAAGAAAAAATAGCACGCCTGATTCAACAAGAATTATCGGCTACCGAAAAGCAAATAGTCGATCTCAGGGAATTGACCAAACCCATTGCACCCGATTGCGCCATTGGCAGGGTTAGTAGAATGGATGCGATAAACAATAAATCTATCAATGAAGCAGCATTGCGAAAAGCAGAAATAAAACTTTCGGGATTAAAATATGCACTGCAAAGAATAGACGAACAGGACTTTGGTGTTTGTGCCAAGTGTGGACAAGTAATTCCACTCGGCAGAATTATGCTGATGCCTCACAGCCGGTTTTGCGCCCGCTGTGTCGATTAGTGAATTAATTCATCAATATCTATATCCAAGTTTTCAATAAACTGAATACTCTTATGAATCGACTTGTATAAAACTTCATCTTTCTCAATAAAAGAAACCTCCTTTCGATAGGTTTGTATAAAAGTTTCCAAAAACGGAGAGGTTTTTTTAGGTTTTCTATAAGTTAATGCTTGTACGGCATTCATCAGTTCAATAGCTAAAACCCGTTGTATATTCATAACTATTTTATAGGCTTTTGTTGCCGCATTGGCACCCATACTCACGTGATCTTCCTGTCCATTGCTACTGACAATACTATCAACACTGGCCGGCGTAGCCCATTGCTTATTTTGACTGACAATACTGGCTGCGGTATATTGTGGAATCATAAAACCGCTGTTCAATCCGGAATCTGTAATAAGAAAAGACGGTAAACCACGTAAACCGGAAATTAATTGAAAGGTTCTTCGTTCGGAAATACTCCCCAATTCTGCCATGGCAATCCCCAAATAATCCAAAGCCAAAGCCAAGGGCTGTCCGTGAAAATTACCACCGGAAATAATACGTTCTTCTTCTACAAAAATATTAGGATTGTCTGTAACCGAATTAATCTCTGTACGGATGGTTTGATCGACAAAAGAAATGGTATCATAGGTGGCTCCATGAACTTGTGGAATACATCTAAAAGAATACGGATCTTGCACATGCTCTTTTTCTTGTGCAATCAATTCACTGTCCTTTAAAAATTTACAAACCCTTTCAGCAGTCTTTAACTGCCCTTTATGGGGTCTTATCTGATGAATTAAAGCATTAAAAGGTTCTATACGTCCATCGTATGCTTCTAATGATAATGTTCCTATAAGATCGGCTAAATATTTTAATTTATACGATTTGAGTACCAAATAAACCCCATAGGCACTCATAAATTGTGTTCCGTTTAATAAAGCCAAACCTTCTTTGGATTGTAATTGAATGGGTGTCCATCCTAACTTATTATAAACTGCTGTAGTCTTTGATTTTTTGTTTTGATAGTACACCTCCCCTTTTCCGATAAGTGCTAATGCCATATGGGCTAAAGGAGCTAAATCACCCGATGCGCCTAAAGATCCTTGTGTATAGATAACCGGATAAATGCCATGGTTATAAAAATCGACCAAACGTTGTACGGTAGCCACTTGCACACCGGAATACCCGTAGCTCAATGATTTTATTTTAAGCAAAATCATCAACTTGACAATTTCTTTAGGGACTTCTTCACCAGTACCACAAGCGTGACTCATCACTAGATTTTCTTGTAATTCCTGTAGATTTTCTTTTTTAATTTTAATATTGTATAACGATCCAAAACCCGTATTAATTCCATAAATTGGAGTATCTTCTTTTTCAGTTCTTTGATCCAAATAATTGCGACAAGTTTGAATTTTGGCAATAACCTCATTGGAAAGGGCTATTTTCTGATTATTTAATAAAATTTTGAAAAGACTATCAAAAGTGAAATCTTGATGGGTTATGGTATAAATACTCATTTGAATAAATTTGGATGGCACAAAATTCAACAATCCTTTTGATTAATACAAATGATTGCTTGCTTATTTACCGTATTAAATTATGAATTTACAAATTCAGGGTTTTATGGCAATATACAGCCCACTTCCATCTTTTGCAGCAATTTTCAGCGTTTTCCATCCGGTGATTTCCTGTAATTCATCATAAAAATTCTTTTTAAAATTTTTATAATCACTTTGTTCCATAAATTCAAGAAAACGAATGAATAAAGGCGTTTTACCCACAAAATCATGAATTATGATCGCATCTTTAGCAAGCCGTTTCATCTCGGAAATTATTGTATGGCGTTTATCTTTTTTAACGCCGTGAATGACATAAGAGGCGGTGACCATATCGAATGAAGCATCTTTAAATTGAATTAAATTTTCGGCATCGCCCTTTTCAAAATGAATTAAAGGATGTTTCTGTTTGGCGACTTGTAACATATTATCCGAAAAGTCAATAGCATATACCTTTTGCGCATTTTGTTTTACAAACATCGAAGCCCAAGCGCCTGTTCCGGTGCCTACATCCAAAACCGTTTTGCCATCAATAGTAAGCTGCTCTTCTAGCAAAGCTATGGATTTACTGTAATTGGCTTCCAATGTATTATCTACTTTAGCATAGATCGGTGCTATCAAATTAAAAATAAACCGAGCTCTTTTATTAGCATCTTTTGAAAAATAATGAATAATGGACATCGAATAGTATTGTTTAGAATTACAAATATAAATAAATCCTTACCTTTGAGGCTAACTACTAATTTTTATTTACAATGTCAAAAAGAATATTCAAACGTATGATCGTTCTATTTTTGTTACTACTAATTGCTATTTACCTGATTCCCGCCTCAAAATCGGATTTTTTTAAACAATATAAACAGCGTGATATTGCTTCCGAAAGCTTGCGTGAATTTCAATCCCGTTCTACCAAACAAATCAATATCGATGGAATTACTTGGACCTACTATCGTGGTGGAAAAGGAAAGAAAACGCTTGTTTTTTTGCACGGTATGGGCGGTGCGTACGATTTGTGGTGGCAACAAATCTTATTTTTCGAAAAGGAGTATCAAGTTATCAGTTATACACTCCCCAAAGAAATCAAATCTTTAGAAGCAGCTACAAAAGGTATTACAGCTATATTGCATAAAGAGAAAATTACTCATTTTAATGCCGTAGGCACCTCTATGGGTGGTTATATTTTACAATACTTACTCCAAAGGATGCCGCAACGAATTGACAAAGCAGTATTGAGCAATACGTTTCCTCCCAATAATATCATAAAAAATGAAAATAGACAAAAAGAAAAAATCATCCCCTATTTACCGGAATTTGTTTTGTCAAAATTGGCCTTGAAACAAGTGAATAACAAATTGGTTCCTGCTGCTCATAACTCTCAATTACTCGCTGCTTTTTTACCGAGTTTGCCTTTTAGCAAAAGACAATTTATGAATCGGTATGCCGTAGTCATTGATGTTTTTAATGCCGATACGAACAACTATCAACTCACACGAATTCCCAAAATGATTATGGAATCGGATAATGACCCATTGGTGGCAAAAGTTTTACGGGAGCAACTAAAAAACCTATACGCTGATGCTACGGTATTTACATTTCATAACGAAGGTCATTTTCCTTATATCAGCGATGCCGATACCTACAATCAAGTTTTATCCGGTTTTCTCAGCAAGGACAATCCCTATCAGCAAGTTGAGCGTGTTATTAAACGGTATTTTAAAAGCAGAAAAGAAGCCGATGTTTTGGCATTGAAATCTGTTTTCACAGCCAATGCAACACTCCACACAATACGTGATAACCAACTGGTTAACATCTCCTTAGATGATTACCTGAAACACGTAGCATCAGTTGGGAAACAAGCCGTTCAAACCACCATTATCGATGGAAAAATACAGGGGAAAATCGCTCAATTTTCCACACAGTTCCAATATGCTGACAAGACGTATATAGACTATCTAAACTTGGTAAAAGTTCAAAATGATTGGAAGATTATCGAGAAAACATTCTATAAAATATAGAACACTACGACTCTTCATTGAGTTCTTCCTGCTCTTTATCTTTGCCTTTCGCCTTGATGATTTTGATGGTCAACGAATCTGTTTTCTTATCCAGATCCATCAAGATGTTATCCCCTTCTTTTAGTTTGGAATTGACAATTTTTTCGGCCAGTGCATCTTCTACATACTTTTGAATAGCTCTTTTCAAAGGTCTGGCACCGTATTGTTTATCAAATCCTTTATCGGCAATATAGTCTTTCGCCGCATCGGTTAAACTGAGATTATAATCTAAATCGTGAATTCTGGAATACAATTTATCCAATTCGATATCAATAATTTTATGAATAGATTCGCGTTCCAATGCTTTAAAAATAATGACATCATCTATCCTATTCAAAAATTCGGGTGCAAAACTTTTCTTTAAAGCATTTTGAATAATGCTCTTAGCGTGATCATCTTCTTGTGCTTTTTTGGCAGAAGTTCCAAACCCAACACCCTGACCAAAATCTTTTAATTGACGGGTTCCGATATTGGAAGTCATAATGATAATGGTATTTCTAAAATCAATACGTCTGCCCAAACTATCGGTAATAAAACCATCATCCAAGATTTGTAATAAGGTATTAAACACATCCGGATGTGCCTTTTCTATTTCATCCAAAAGCACTACAGAATAGGGCTTACGACGCACTTTCTCTGTCAATTGACCACCTTCTTCATATCCCACATAACCCGGAGGCGCTCCAATCAGTCTGGAAACGGCAAATTTCTCCATATATTCACTCATATCTACCCGTATCAACGAATCTTCTGAGTCAAACAACTCTTTGGAAAGCACTTTTGCCAATTGCGTTTTACCCACACCGGTTTGACCTAAGAAAATAAAGGAGCCTATAGGTTTATTAGGGTCTTTAAGCCCTACGCGATTTCTCTGGATGGATTTCACCACCTTATCAACCGCTTCATCCTGCCCTATGACTTTGGCTTTTATTAGTTTTGGCAAATCTTTAAGCCGTTGGCTCTCTGCCTCAACCACCCTAGTAACCGGAATTCCGGTCATCATTGAGACTACCTCGGCTACATTTTCTTCCGTGACTACTTCACGATTCAATTTAGAGGCTTCCTCCCATTTCTTTTGTTCCAATTTCAATTCATCTTCTACCCGTTTTTCATCATCTCGCAAGCGGGCTGCCTCTTCAAATTTTTGAGTATTGACAGCAGCATTTTTTTTATATCTTATCAATTCCAATTTTTCTTCCAAAGCCAACACAACTTTCGGAACGACGATATTTGTAATATGAATCCGCGAACCGGCTTCATCCATAGCATCAATAGCCTTGTCCGGTAAAAAGCGGTCGGTCATATAGCGATTGGTCAATTTGACACAAGCCTCTATCGCATCGTCTGTAAAAGTTACATTGTGATGATCCTCATACTTATCCTTAATATTGTGTAATATTTCAATAGTTTCTTCTACAGAAGTAGGTTCCACTATTACTTTTTGAAAACGGCGTTCCAATGCACCGTCTTTTTCAATATTTTGACGGTATTCATCCAATGTTGTAGCACCGATACATTGAATTTCACCACGAGCCAATGCAGGTTTTAACATATTGGATGCATCTAGAGAACCGGTGGCGCCACCGGCACCGACAATTGTATGAATTTCATCTATAAACAGGATAATATCGTCATTTTTTTCCAATTCGTTCATCAGGGCTTTCATCCTTTCTTCAAATTGCCCACGATATTTGGTTCCTGCAACCAAACTAGCCAAATCCAAGGCGACAATACGTTTACCAAAAAGAATACGGGACACCTTGCGTTGAATAATACGCAGAGCCAAGCCTTCTGCAATAGCTGATTTGCCCACACCGGGTTCACCTATAAGCATCGGATTATTCTTTTTACGACGGCTTAAGATTTGAGATACACGTTCTATTTCTTTCTTTCTTCCCACAACCGGATCCAGCTCATCATTTAAAGCCAATTGTGTTAAATCCCTACCAAAATTGTCTAAAACAGGCGTTTTGGATTTTTTCGGTGATTGCTTTCTACTAGGTTCAAAAGGATTTTTAGGTTTATCTGGTTCACCGGCTCCTTCTGAAGGAAATTCACTTGTAGGATAATCCGATTCTTGGTTTGATTGAAATAATTCTTTATATTCATTACGAACCAGATGATAAGTTACATTAAATCGATGGAGTAAACGCGTAGTCGGATCATCATCATTCCGTAAAATACACAATAATAAATGGGCCGTATTAATCGCCTTGTCATGATACAATTTGGCTTCTAAAAAAGTAGATTTTAGCGCCTTATCAGCTTGTTTGGTAAGGTGTAAACTACGGTTGATGTTTTTAGCAAGAAGTTGTTTAGAAGGGCTAATACCTTCCAGCTTCCGGCGTAAACCCATCAAATCACAATCAAGATTTTTAAGTATGGCGATCGCCTTTCCTTCTCCTTGTCGTATAATTCCGAGAACTAAATGTTCTGTACCAATATAATCATGTCCTAAACGGAGAGCTTCCTCTTTACTGAAAGCAATAACATCCTTTACTTTTGGTGAAAAATCGTCGTGCATTTTTAGATATTTTAGTCCTGTAAAAATAGGTCTTTTTTTTGGGTCTAAAAATAAAAAATATCACAAATATCAATTTATCCACAATGTTCTTGAATAAAATACAGACAATCAAATAATTATGTTATTCACAAGCACTAATAAATTGTTGATAACTAGTCTAAAACAACTCCAAAAAAAACATTAAAAAAACGGTAAAAATTGTAAATTGCGTACCTTGTAAATTTGACAAAAACTTATAACTAATTTTATATGAGTGACGGAGAAAAAATTATTCCTATTAATATAGAGGAACAGATGAAATCGGCTTACATTGATTATTCAATGTCAGTTATTGTATCACGTGCTTTACCGGATGTTCGAGACGGTCTAAAACCGGTACACCGAAGAGTATTATTCGGTATGCACGAATTAGGTATTAAAGCGACAGGCAGTTATAAAAAATCTGCAAGAATTGTCGGGGAAGTATTGGGTAAATATCACCCGCATGGAGATACGTCGGTTTATGATTCTATGGTGCGTATGGCACAACCTTGGAGTATGCGTTACATGATGGTGGACGGACAAGGGAACTTTGGTTCGGTAGATGGAGATAATCCTGCTGCAATGCGTTATACAGAAGCCCGCATGCAGAAGTTTTCTGAAGATATGCTTATCGATATCGAAAAAGATACGGTAGATCATAAATTGAATTTTGACGATACGCTGCAAGAGCCCACTGTTTTACCCACACGGATACCTAATTTATTGGTAAATGGTGCATCGGGTATCGCTGTCGGGATGGCTACCAATATGGCGCCACATAATCTCACAGAAGTCATTGAAGGTACTATTGCCTATATTGATAATCAAGAGATTACCATTGATGAATTGATGCAATTTATCAAAGCACCCGATTTTCCTACCGGTGGTACCATCTATGGATATGAAGGAGTAAAAGACGCTTTCCATACCGGAAAAGGTCGGATTGTAATGCGAGCTAAAGCTCAATTTGAAGAAATAAAAGGACGCGAATCTATTGTAGTAACCGAAATCCCTTACCAAGTCAATAAAGCTGATATGATCAAAAAAACAGCTGATTTGGTCAATGATAAAAAACTGGAAGGAATTGCCAATATCCGTGACGAATCGGATAGAAACGGTATGCGTATTGTCTATTCCCTAAAAAGAGATGCTATTCCCAATGTCGTCTTGAATAAACTCTTTAAATACACAGCTTTACAGACTTCTTTTAGCGTTAATAATGTCGCTTTAGTAAATGGCCGTCCGGAACAATTGAATTTAAAACAACTGGTACATTATTTTGTAGAACACCGTCATGATGTGGTGGTGCGTAGAACAAAATTTGAACTGGATAAAGCTGAAAAAAGAGCCCATATTTTAGAAGGATTGATAATCGCATCGGATCATATTGATGAGGTTATCAAATTGATTCGTGCTTCATCCAATGCTGATGAAGCTAGAAATAAATTGATAGCCCGTTTTGAACTTTCTGAAATTCAAGCAAAAGCTATTGTGGAAATGCGTTTGCGTCAATTGACCGGATTGGAACAAGACAAACTTCGATCTGAGTATGACGATATTATGAAACTGATTGCCGATTTAAAAGACATTCTGGATAATGAGAGCCGACGCATGCAAATTATCAAAGATGAATTATTGGAAATCAAAGAAAAATATGGCGATGAAAGACGTTCCATCATAGAATATGCCGGAGGTGAATTGAATATTGAAGATATGATTCCGAATACAAAAGTATTGGTTACCATATCTCATGCCGGTTATGTAAAAAGAACCGATTTGAATGAATACAAAGTTCAGAATCGTGGTGGTAAAGGACATAGAGGGGTCGCCACTAGAAATGAAGATTTTCTAGAAAATATGTTTGTAGCCACCAATCATCAATATATGTTGATTTTTACTCAAAAGGGGAAAGTCTTTTGGATGCGCGTATTTGAAATTCCCGAAGGAAATAAAACTTCCAAAGGACGTGCAATCCAAAACCTAATCAATATAGAAAACGATGATAAAGTGATGGCTTATCTGGTAACACAAGACTTGAAAGATAAGGAATATGTCAATAATCATTATGTGATTATGGCCACTAAAAAAGGTCAAGTGAAAAAAACTTCTCTGGAACAATATTCACGACCTAGAACCAATGGTATCAATGCCATTACGGTTAAAGAAGGTGATGAATTACTAGAAGCTAAACTAACTACCGGTGACAGTCAAGTGATGCTTGCTGCTCGTTCCGGAAAATCCATCCGTTTTGAAGAATCTAAAACCAGACCTATGGGACGTACCGCTTCCGGAGTGCGTGGAATTCGTATATCAGAAGACGATGAAGTAATAGGTATGATTGCTATCAATGATGCTGAAAGTAGTGTACTGGTCGTATCGGAAAAAGGGTATGGAAAACGTTCCAGTCTGGAAGATTACCGTATTACCAATCGTGGTGGAAAAGGTGTAAAAACCATTAACATTACAGAAAAAACCGGTAAATTGGTTGCCATTAAAAACGTAACAGATAAAGATGATATTATGATTATCAACAAATCGGGAGTTACTATTCGTATGGAAGTCCAGAATTTGCGTGAAATGGGACGTGCCACTCAGGGTGTTCGATTGATAAAAATTAAGGAGAATGATGCCATTGCTTCAGTCGCCAAAGTAATACACGAAGAAGAAAATGACATCGTGCCGGAAGAAAGTGGCACAGATATTGAATAAACAATAATGAAATTAACTCAAAATATAAATTTAAACAGGATTAAAATGAAAAAAGTGATCACATTCTTAGTTGCCATTTTATTAACCGCAACTACTTTTGCACAAAAAAATGAATTGAAAGAAGCACAAAAAGCATTGGATGGCAATAATTTTTCTGCTGCTCTAGCAGCGCTTAAAAAAGCAGAGCCATTGATCAGTGGTGCTAAAACAAAGTATGTTACTCAATATTACTTTCTATTAGGGAAAGCAAATTATGCCAATGGTACTACTCCCGCAAATTTTGAAGCGGCTGCTAAGGCCTTTAACACTTTATTGGATTTGGAAAAGAAAGGTACTCCTAAATATACGAAAGAAATAGGGCCTATCCTAAACACAATGATTCAAAAAGTAGCCACTTCTGCTTCAGAGAATTATAATAAGGCGATTCAATTTAGTAAAAAAGAAGATACTCAAAAAGAAGCTTCTGAACACTTTTCTAATGCAGCAAAAGGTTTTGAAGAAGTCTATTTGTTGAGTAAAAGAGATACCGCCTTTTTACAAAATGCCGGTCTCTCCTACTATTTTGCCGGAAAATACCAAAAATCCATTGATGAATATCAAAAATTATTGGATTTGAATTATACCGGTATTACTACCAAATACACCGCAACCAGTATTGCCAATGATAAACCCGTTGATTTTACTTCAAAATCGGATATGGATAAACAAGTAAAATTAAAATTGGTAAAAGATCCTAAAGTTATTGTTCGTCCTTCACAACGAAATGAATTGATCAAAATGATTGCTAAAAACTATATAGCTCTTAAAGACAATGAAAAAGCCTTATCATTTATCAAACAAGCTCAAAAAGATGCACCGGATGATTACGGATTATTAGTGGATGAAGCAAATATATATTATGCGATGGGTGACAATTTGAAATTTAAAGAAAAACTGGAAGAAGCCGTAAAAATCAATCCCAATGACCCTACCTTATTTTATAATATTGGTGTTATGAAGATGGAATTAAAAGATAATAAAGGTGCTATTGAAAGCTTTAAAAAAGCCCTTGCTCTTAAACCGGATTATGCCGAAGCTTATAACAATATAGGTGCTGCCATTCTAGTGAAAGCAGAAGCGATTGTTGAAGAAATGAACAAAAATTTGTCCAACTTTGATAAATACGATGCCTTACAGGCAAAGCAATTAGCAGTTTACAAAGAGGCACTTCCTTACTACGAAAAAGCATTTGAATATGACAAAAACAACATTACAATGGTTCGTACTTTGTTAGGAATTTATGAAAACTTAGAAATGACTGATAAGCTTAAAGAAATGCAAGCTATTTACAATGCGATGAAATAATCATTCATTTACAATACTTTAAAAATCTCGTTTAAAAGTTATTTTAAACGGGATTTTTTAATATATCAAATTAAATCTGAGTTTTTAGTACCTTTACCGTCTGTTTATGTCAAGAATCCTAGCAATAGATTATGGAAAAAAAAGAACCGGTATAGCCGTAACCGATGAATTACAACTTATTGCCAGTGGTTTAGTTACGGTACATACTCCTGAACTAATTGATTTTCTTAAAGAATATATGTCAAAAGAAAATGTGGCATTGATTCTAGTTGGTCAACCGAAAAGAATGGATAATAGCTATAGTGATATCGAAATTGAAATCCGGAAATTTGTCTTAAAATTGGCAGCTATTTTTCCTGAGATAACGATTAAACGTATCGACGAACGCTTTACCTCTAAAATGGCTTTCCAAACGATGATTGATAGTGGTTTATCCAAGAAAAAAAGGCGAAATAAAGGCCTGATAGATGAAATTAGTGCTACGCTTATTCTTCAATCCTATTTATATTACAAATAACTTGTCATTTTGATAATACAATAATATATTTGCTTCCCGTTTATGAAGTAGCCGATGCCTTACTATTTATTATAATTTTGTCTATTAATTATTTATTTACTCTTTATACAATTTATTCAATATGAAAAACAACTATCTCATTTTAGCCGTCATCATCCTTTTAGGATTCCATAGCATTTTTGCCCAAAAATCCGATAAAAATCTTTCATTGGACAAAGGAAGTATCCAAGAACAGTTCGAATTTATTCATAAAAAGTCCAGTAATTATCAGAATTACAAGGTAGTAAAACGCATATGGTTGCAACAATTGGAAAAACATATATTGGATAGTTTGCAAAAGTCCAAACAATCCTTAGTTACTGCCAACAATCAGATTCTTTTGCATCAAAAAACAATAGACGATTTAAAGGCAAATGTAGCACAGCTAAAAAATGATTTAGCTACTGTTAATGAGACGAAAGACCATATCAATTTATTGGGCATGCCTGTTTCAAAAAGCACGTTTAAAACCAGCCTTTGGTCATTAGTAGGCGCTCTGTTAATAGCTTTGGCCTTATTTATCTATCGTTTTAAAAACAGCAATGACATCACGAAAAAAACACTGGAAAAATTCACCGATTTGGAACAGGAATACAATACCTACAGAACCAGAGCTTTGGAGCGTGAACAGGTGTTGAATCGCAAGTTACAAGACGAAATTAACAAGCAAAAGAAAGGCTAATCTACACATTGTTTTTGAGAGCCGCTATTATTTTATCGGCTACTCTAAAACTATTGGCATAAATGGTCCAAGTGTAAGTAACGCTGCCACCGGTGGGCATAAAACTGCCATCGGTTATATATAGGTTGGAGACTTGGTGAGCTTTACAATTTTTATCCAATACAGATGTTTTAGGATCATTGCCAAAACGGCATCCTCCGGCTTGAAGATTGGGTGGAGGTGCAGCGCCCACACTAAGATAGGTATTTTTAGCTCCCAACTTTTCTAAAATCTGTATTCCTTTTTTCCCTAGTATTTGAGCTATATCCCTATCGTGTGGATGATTAAAAAGCCGTATTTTAGCTACTTTATCACCCCATTTATCCGTGATGGTATCATCTAAGGTCACATAGCAATTATCGGTTGGTAACCAATCGACGAAAATTTCAAATTTTAATTTTCTAAGCTTGATAAAATAGTTTTTTAATTTCTTTTTCAGTGTATCGCCATAGACTAAATCACCGTAATCATCCCATTTTTGGCGTATCGCTTTAGAAACGGGGTTGGCGTGTTCAAAAAGAAAATCAATGCTCCCTCCTTTTAGTAATTTTTGCGTCTGATGATCTTGTATTTCATAAAAGTCATGGGTAGTTCTGTTGACAAATACACCCGGTTTTTTAATTTCTTGAGCTAATTCTTTTGGCATTGTATCATAATACAGTTCACCACCACCAACCCCTCCGGATGAAAAAACCAAATTTTTACCTACTTGTCCATGGTTATTGGCTAAACCATTTGGAAAACGCTCACCCACACTCATCAATAGTAATCGGGAAGTTTCAACGGCTTGAGCAGCCACGACAAAAATACTCGCTTCAACATATTGTTTTACAGCATCCGCATCATAATAAAAAGCCTTGGTTACCGTAGCATTTTCACTTTCCAAATGATAGACTTTTGCATTGGTAATAACAGTACAATTACCGGTTTTTAAAGCTTCACGTATCAACGACACCCGACTACTTCCCTTTGCATCTGAAGAACAAGCATAACTGCCACAGAAATTGGAGTAATAACAGGCATTTCTTTCTCCTTTAGGTTGGGATAATATAGCTCTAGGCAAGGGAATGGTTTGAATATGGAGTTTTTGTGCTGCAGCATCTATCAAAGTAGCTATTTTATTTTCTTTTAACGGGGGATAAGGAAACTCATCAGTAGAACGTGGTTCCAGATTTTTATGAGACACTACCTTCCCGGAAACTCCAATAATACGTTCAACTTTTTCATAATAAGGTTCTAAATCAGCATACGAAATAGGCCAATCTACGATATTGGCTCCTTCAATTGGACCATAATGAGATAAGAGTTTGAAATCTTGGGGTTTTAAACGGGCAAAATATCCGCTCATAAAATTAGAAGAACCTCCTACGCAGTTTCCGTTCCAAAAATCCCGTCCGGTTGCATAGGTAGATTTAGCGATCCAATTACCATCTTCATCTTGTTCTTCCAGTACGTGGCGTTCCTCTTTAAGATTGGGTGTATACACACTACGCCGAGTGGCAACCAATTCGTCTTTTGAAAAATCTTTGGTTCGATACCAAGGACCTTTTTCCAAAACCACTACTTTATAGCCTGCTTTTGACAACTCATAGATGACAGGACCCGCTCCTGCCCCACTACCTATCACACAAATGTCGAATTGTTTATTTTTCATAAGGATGAAACTTCTGTAATTACTTGTGATACTTGTTTCCGTTTTAATAAATTAGCATACGAATTGGCTTCAGAAGGTCTGGGCACACCGGGTAGATGTTGTAACCATTGCCAACCGGATCCATCGGTATTTATATTGTAAATAGGATCTAATAACAAAGATTCAAAAATAACAGTAAGTAAACGGGAAAGCCAGTAGGAACCCCAATTCTTTTGTGCGATATGATCTATCAATTTTTGTTGTTTTTCAGCACTCAAATCTACAAAAGATTGATTGGCTATCTTCAATGAAAAAGCTTCTGTTTTTCCAATACCTTCCAATAAATAATCTTTTTCATCGGGGTCATAATTTGTATCGGATAAAATAAAATCAAGATAATAGACCGTATTGGCGAGTTCTATGTTGATTGTATCAGAATCCGGAAAGAGAATGCCCATTACATCGGCTAGCAGATTTTGTTGTTTACGAGTTAGTACTTTAAAAGGAAGCGGTTCTTTGCCATCTTGACAAGAATACCATAAAGGAAGTTGAGAAAACACACCCAATGCGGTCATTTTCTTAATAAATTCACGTCTATTTTCCCTAAAATTTTCCATAAAAAAAACCGCTTACCAAGTAGATAAGCGGCTTATAAATTATTTGAAGTTATGCAAAAGATTATTTACCGCTTCCACATTTTCCTGCACCGCATTTCATAGCTTTCTTGGCAGTTTCTTTCACTTCTTTGACTTCTTTTTTCATTCCGTCACCGCATTTACCGGCGCCACATTTCATTTTACCTTCTTTTTTCATTCCATCACCACATTTACCTTCGCCACATTTACCTTCTGACATCATTGATTTCATAAAAGCAGCAAACTCATCGGCAGTTACGTTACCATCAGCGTCTTTGTCCATTTTAGCAAACATTCCATTATGTCCGGCTACAAATTCTTCTTTGGAAACAAAATCATTTCCATCGGTATTGAATGTGTCAAATTTACCACATTCGTCTTTTTGAATTTTACCATCTTTGTTGGCATCTTTTTCAGCATAAGATGCTTCTGCATGGGCTGCAAATTCTTCTTTGGAAACTTTACCGTCTTTGTTTGCATCCATTGCGGCAAACATTTCTTTCTTTTTAGCTTGAGGTTTTGTTGTTTCCTCTGCTTTTACTTCTGTTTTTGTTTCTTTAGCTTCTTCTTTCTTTTCTTTTTTGTCCCCACAAGAGGTCAAAACAAGTCCGGAAAGCAACAAAGCTACCATTGAAAATTTTAAATAAGTTTTCATAATTAAAATAAGTTAGTTATTAAAGTTCCAAAAATATGCATTTTTTTCAAAAAAACTAATATTTATCACTTTTAATATTTATAAACTGTCTTCTTGAGGTGTATTTCCGGCTTGTTCAATGAGTTTTACCCCTTCTACCCTGGCTTTATCAACTAATTGATCCCCTTTTTTAGTTGCTGTTTCAATAATCTTATCGGCCTTTTTGGCTGCTGTTTTTTTAATTTTATCAGCGGCTATTTTGGCTGCCATCTTTTTAAGTGGGTCGTTTCCGGCTTCTTGAATCAATTTATCGGCGGTGGCTGCGGCTTGAACTTTTGTTTTTTCGGCCACTACATGTGCTTCTTCAAGCAATTTATCTTTCTGAAATTCAGCTATTTTTATAAGTTCCTCCGCCTTTTGTTTGGCTTGTTCAACCGCTTGATTTTTAACATCTTCTATTTGTTCTTCTACTAGCTCATTGATGGCATTATCTATACCGGTATTTTCGCTGTTTAAAATAATGGGTTTTAAAGTTGGAGCCGTAGTGGTACCTCCTATTTTAAATTGCATCTTAATGATATTGCTCAATTTTTTATCCAATTTTAAAAATTGTAAACCACCGGTTATCTTACTCAATACATTATTGATATCAGCTCCTAGTTTTTCACGCGGGATATCCAATACCAATATCATATTCAGTTTTTGTTCCAAACTCACTGTACCTTGCAAACCGGCATCCATATCATTTAGCTTGAAATGAACCGGTTTTAAATCAAATTTACCGTTTTTTATACTAAAAGACGCATTAATCTTATCGATATAAGGGTTTTCAAGGGCTTTTAAACGTGTTTGTTTGGCTATTTTAGAAAGGAAAACTACGCCTTTGGGAAAGATTTTATCGGTTTTAAAATCACCTTTAATATCAGCTGTTTTCAAGATTGGATTCATCAAGGAGTCTAAATCTATAGAAAAATTCATATTGGAAAAATAACGTCCGGCTACTTGCTTTAATACAGGTGTATAAGTTGAAAAAACACTAAAAGAACTGACACTTTCTTTTATTCCCAACTGGTCTAAATGTAATTGAAAAGTGGTTTTTGGGTTTTTATTCTTCGAATTATATGAGCCATTCATGGTTATTTTTCCACCCATCATTTTCATAAATACGGTAGATAAATCAGCCTTTTGATCGGCGATGGTAAGCTTCCCTTTGGTATCATTCATCACTAAATCTTTATACAAGACTTGGTCAGCATTATATTGGATACTTGCTTTGATATTTTTGGGAATTCGTAGGGCTTCAAACTCCGAATCATCGTCAGTAGCATTATCCGATGACATAAACTCATTTAGATCACAATGTTTGGAATGTGCTTGCATTGTTACCTCTAGTGTCTTGTCTTTCCCCAACATATATGCAATATAATTGGCAATACGACCCGTTACATTAAAATCACTTTTTCCAACCAAGGTGCTAAAATCATTAATTTGTAAATATTCAGGTTTTATGTCCAAATTGGCTTTCGGAATGCTAATTGTCCGGTTCAATGAATCGGATTGAAACACAAAATCTTGTAAATTGATATAACCGGATGCTTTAAACTTATCATAGGCTTGTTTTTCTATATCGGATAAGGCTCCTACTATTGAAAAATCTGCATCTAATAATCCTTTTAATTCCTTGATTCCCTTTAATTTCACTGCTTTTTCTACATTTTTCAGATCCATGTTTGATTTAAAAGCGGTATTGACATAAGGGTCTGTCATCGGATG
>CAYNFJ010000036.1:0-14828 GCA_964396505.1 uncultured Polaribacter sp.
TGACGGCAGTGCCGTTATAGGTGATTTTGTACCTAAATCCAGCTTTCCGGATTTGAATGATATTTCTTTTAGCCTTCAAAAAAATGACCGTGTAGTTCAACAAGGGAATAGCCAAGCTATGTTGTGGAAAATAGATGACATAATCAGCTATGTATCACAATTTATGACCCTAAAAATAGGCGATATTATCTTTACGGGAACTCCGGCAGGTGTTGGAAAAGTATTGCCGGAAGATGTGCTAACCGGTCGTATAGAAGACAAAATATTCTTTGAAATCAAAATAAAATAGACGAAACACGCCACATCAACGTTCTTACTATATATTTAATTTAAATCAAAATGAAAAAACTCCTTTTTATCTTAACTCTTATCGCAAATACGACACTTCTTGCGCAAGGATCTCAATTTGGTATCAAAGCCGGTGTCAACTATAATTTTAGCGGTGATTTAACCGATTTAGGCGAACTCAACTCAACCGCAGACGATGTCATTCACGGTGCCGACAGCAAAACCGGATTTCATGCCGGTGTTTGGTATAAACTCAACTACTCCGATTTGTTTTTAAAAGGAGAATTGCTCTATACACAATTTGAAAACACCTACTCAGGGACTCCTAATTACAGTATGATTACCAAGAAAATTGATGTACCGGTATTGGTCGGCATGAAAGTCTTTGGGCCGGTGTATGTTTTTGGAGGTCCCGACTTTCAATACATTATGGATGAAGATTTTTCACTGAGCACCACACAAGTAACTGCCGATGATTATACCCTAGGCTTGCACTTGGGAATAGGAATGGAATTCAAACAACTTTCTTTTGATGTTCGATGGGATAAAGCCTTAACTGACACTAATTTGGAATTTGTAAATGAAAATTTCACATTGGACAACCGTCCCAATCAATTGATGTTCAGTATTAATTATTCTTTTTCTCCTGCAGAATAGTGGCAAGAAACCTCTCATCTTTTTTTAAAATCAACTGCTAAAACAAAGGTACATTTCCTCATAAAGAAGTACCTTTGTTTTTATGATTTCTAAAATTGAAATAGCCGATGCTATAAAACTCCATTTACCGATAGTCGATGTACGATCACCCGGAGAATTTCAAAAAGGGCATATTCCTGAAGCGATTAATATTCCGCTTTTTTCAAATGAGGAAAGAGCCCACGTAGGAACGGTATATAAACAACAGTCTAAAGAATCGGCAATAGCGCTGGGTTATACGTATGTAAATCCCAAATTGGATTTCTTTATTTCAGAATCTTTGCGGGTTGCTCCTGAACGACAAATCATCGTACATTGTTGGCGAGGTGGTATGCGCAGTCAGGCCTTTGCCGAGCATCTTCACAAAAACGGTTTTAAAGAAATTAAAGTAGTAAGTGGTGGCTATAAAGCTTACAGAAATTGGGTGCTACATGAATTGGCACAACCTGTATCGTTGCAAGTATTAGGAGGATATACCGGCAGTGGTAAAACATTTATTTTACAAGAATTCAAAACATTAGGTAAACAAGTAATAGACCTAGAAGGACTGGCACATCACAAAGGATCGGCTTTTGGCGCCATTGGAGAAGATAAACAACCTACGGTAGAACAATTTGAGAATAATTTGCTCTACGAATTGAACAAATTAGATAAGCATCAACCCATTTGGGTGGAGGACGAGAGCCACAGCATTGGACAAGTGCAGATTCCTATGCCTTTTTATCAACAGATGAAATCGGCAAAACTCTACTTTATCAATATTCCCAAAGAAGAACGAGCCAAATTTTTAGTGAAAGAATATGCCGTTTGGGATAGGCAACTCCTGGAAGAAGCCATCCTCAGAATCTCAAAACGATTGGGAGGATTGCATACCAAAATTGCTGTAGAAAAATTAAGAAATGCTTCTTTTTACGAGGTAGCCCTAATCTTACTGCACTATTATGATAAAACCTATTTAAAAGCGATGAAAAAAAGAAATGTACATCAAGTAATCTCTATAGACCTTAAAGATACCGCCTATAATAAAAATGCCAAAATAATATTAAAACGATTACAAAATGCCTGAAAAACAAACCTATAAACTTACTCAATACAGCCACGGAGCCGGATGTGGATGCAAGATATCGCCCGAAGTGCTATCTACTATTATCCATACGGAAATGATTGCTGTTAAAGATGCCCGTTTATTAGTGGGAAACGATTCTAAAGACGATGCCGCTGTGTACGATCTAGGAGATGGTACTGCGGTAATCAGTACCACCGATTTTTTTATGCCCATTGTGGACGATGCTTTTAATTTTGGAAGAATTGCCGCCACCAATGCCATCAGCGATATTTATGCTATGGGAGGTACCCCTATTTTAGCCATCGCCATCTTGGGTTGGCCTATAGACAAACTTCCTGCAGCTGTGGCACAGCAAGTATTAGAAGGGGGACGTTCAGTATGTAAACAAGCCGGAATAAGCTTGGCCGGAGGACATAGTATAGACAGTCCGGAACCTATATTTGGTCTCGCGGTAACCGGACGTGTCGATTTATCACAATTAAAACGCAATAACACCGCACGTAAAGGCAATCATTTGTATTTGACAAAACCCTTGGGAATCGGTGCTTTAGCCACGGCACAAAAACGGGGAATTTTAAGTCCCAAACACGAAAAAGCAGCTGTAGATTCAATGACCCAACTAAACAGTATTGGAGCCCAATTAGCCCAAATCAAAGGTGTTACCGCTATGACCGATGTCACCGGTTTTGGTCTGATCGGTCATCTGATTGAACTCTGCGAAGGCAGTGGACTTTCTGCTACAATCTATTGGGATAAAGTCCCCGTTTTTGAAGGTGTTGCATCTTATATCGCACAAAAATGTATTCCCGGAGGAACCAAAAATAATTGGAAAAGTTATGGACATCTTGTTTCGCTACAAGACGAGTCTATAAAATCTATACTGTGTGACCCACAAACCAGCGGTGGGCTCCTTATTGCTGTAAACGATGAGGCTGTACCCGAGGTAGAAGCCCTGTTAAGATCGTATCAAATACCGGTGTCCTGTTTCGGTCAACTCGTAGCGCAAAAAGCCAAATTGATTGAAGTAAAATAGTTTTTTAATATTTTTTGTATCCTTATTTTACACGCTCTAGGTATTTGTCAATGAAAAAGAAACAAAAAGGAAAATATCAGTAGAATTTACCACAGTATATAACAGTAAATACGGTTTTGTGCTTAACTCAAAATTTAGTACTTTTACTGAGTTAAGTGGTTACCCCAAAGTTTTGGTAATTAAAATCTGTAACTGTGTTTATGCAAAAGTTAGCAATAAGGCAGAAATGTATCCTGTATTCAAGTATTAGAAATCAATTATGTTTAAGAATATTTTTAAAATTAAACCTTCTTCAAAATATCCAATTGGATTAGGGACTTCCGATCTGCCAAACAGTATTTACCAAGGAAAACAACCTATCACAAGTAAAGAATTTAAATCATTCGTCAACAAATATTTTAAACCAAAAATTAATTCGAAAGGGTTCAAAGGGAGAGATTTTTATTTTTACAGAACTAATAAAGAATATACTGAAGCCATTTTCTTTTGGACATATAGAGCAGGAGGTGCAATTCAAGTTGATTTAATGGTAAAATTTAATGATATAAAATACCCAAATAATGATAAAGTAATAAAGCCAAATAATATTAGACCCGAAAATGCTGAATTTCTTCGACGATTAAGTCCTTTTGAGGTACAAAATAATGATATACAAGTTTGGTTTTGGATTTTTAAAAAAAGAAAAAAAGAAAACAAAAGAATAATTAATGATATATGGTGTTTATTCGAAACTTGTGGGCTTGACTACTTTAACCATTTTAAAAATCATAAGAAATATATTGAAAACATTGGTATAAATAACTTTTCCGAATTTCCAGATTTTTATATTCAAAAATTTTTTGGAAGATATATTATTGGTATAGTTTACTTCTTATTCAAATACTGGCTTAAATTTAATGATAGACAAAAAGCCAAGGTATTTGCTATGAAGGGTATTGAAATTGCAAAAGTAAGAGGAGATTTGAATTATAAAATTGAATTTGAAAAATATATGAACAATCAAAACCCTATTGCTAACAAAAAATATACGTAATTGTGGTTTTGTGCTAAATCCAAAGTTTGTGCTTTTAAATAAAAATTAGTAACAAACCGAAAGTTAAGTGCTTTAAAGTCCGCAACTACGTATATTTAAACCGTTGTACGGCACTAACAAAAGATGAATAGTAGATTATAAATTGTCAAAACTTTCATTTTTTGCAAGTTTTGATAATTTATTGCTTATCTTTGCAATATGAAAAAACAAATTAGAAGAAAAGAATATATTGATAAGTTATTGTCATACAAGGACAAAGATATTATCAAGGTTGTTACAGGTCTGCGTCGTTCGGGTAAATCTACGTTATTACAAATGTTTAGAAATGATTTATTAAATAATGATGTAACCGAAAAGCAAATACAATTTTATAATTTTGAATTACCCGAAAATTTTTTGAATAAATCTTGGGATACACTCTATTTTGAAATAAAAACAAAATTACAATCCGGTAAAATGAACTATATCTTTCTTGATGAAATTCAGAATATTCCGGATTTTGAAAAAATGGTTGATGGGCTTTTTGCCTCGGAAAATACGGATATCTACATTACAGGTTCAAATGCAAATTTACTGTCAAGCGAATTAGCCACTTTATTAAGCGGAAGATATATTGAAATTTCTATTTTACCGTTTTCATTTGCTGAATATTTGCAAGGTAGAAAAATAGGCATCAACAATAAATACCTAAATTATGAAGCCTTATTTTATGATTATGTAAATGAAACTTCTCTACCCAAAGGAATTGATTTACGAGAAGGTGGATACGATAAAATATACGAATATCTAAATGCTTTATATGATACCATTATCCAAAAAGATATAACGCAACGACATCGAATTAATGATAAAAGAGCATTTGGTAATCTTGTTAAGTTTTTGGCGAATAATATCGGCAGTCAAGTTTCACCTAGTAGCATATCAAAAGCATTAAAAGCCGACAGGCAAAATATTCATCACGCAACGGTGGAAAAATTTATTGATTATCTTGTTGAAAGTTTTGTGTTTTACAAGGTAAATCGTTTTGATATAAAGGGTAAAAAGCAATTGGCAACTTTGGAGAAATACTATATTGTAGATGTTGGTTTAATAAATGTATTGGTTGGTAGAGAAAGAACTTCCGATAGAGGGCATATACTCGAAAATGTTGTTTATCTTGAATTATTAAGAAGAGGTTATAAAGTTTGGACTGGCAGATTACGTAATTCGGAAGTAGATTTTACAGTTAAAAACAACAAGGGTGAAATTGAATATTATCAAGTTTCTTGGGAAATATTTAATGATGAAACGCAAAAAAGAGAATTTGAACCTTTGGAAAAGATAAAGGACAACTATCCTAAATTTTTATTAACAACCGATGCTTTTATACAAAACAAATATGGAATAATTCATAAAAATGTATTTGAATGGCTCTTAGAAAGTTAAAGAAGATAATAATAAAGAGCTACAGCCCAACAATACATATACCCAATGGCGAGTAAGTACTTGTAAATAAAATTATTGCATAAACCTAAGTGAAGTGATTTTTTATTAACTTTGTGCTTGAAAGTCACCCTTTAAAAAATCTAATTTTCAATTCAAAACCCACTATTAACAAGCTGCTTTTCTATAATTTTTAAAACCCAATCCACAAAACATAAAAAGAATTAGCGTATCACACATACAGCTATCATACCGACTAGATTGGGCGCTGTTACTAATCTTATAACGAACTCTCGTTCGAAAGGTTTCAACTCTTAATTAATTAGCTTATTTTTGTCCTTCAATTTTCCGGAATGACTAAAAATATCGCAACATATAATACCAAGACCCATATACTTATCAAAGGGGCACAAATGCACAATCTAAAAAAAATTGATGTAGCCATCCCTCGCAATAAGCTAGTCGTTATTACCGGACTATCCGGTTCCGGAAAATCCAGTTTGGCTTTTGACACCCTTTATGCCGAAGGACAACGCCGGTATGTGGAGAGCCTTTCTTCGTATGCCCGTCAGTTCCTAGGTAAGCTCAACAAACCTAAGGTAGATTATATCAAAGGCATCTCGCCGGCAATCGCTATAGAACAAAAGGTAAATACTGCAAACTCCCGATCTACTGTAGGAACCAGCACAGAAATCTATGATTATATCAAGTTGCTATATGCCCGAATCGGAAAAACCTATTCCCCTGTTTCCGGAAAAGAAGTCAAAAAACACCAACTATCCGATGTTACTTCCTATATCAAAACTTTTGATGAAGGCACTAAACTACTTCTATTAGCACCTATTATTCCCGATAAAAACAGATCGCTGAAAACCATCTTAAAAGTACTTTCCCAACAAGGGTATGCCCGTGTTTTGGTCAAAGATAAGGTTATACGTATTTCAGAGATGGAAGATTTTGATATACAGGATATTTTTCTAGTCATCCAACGTATTGTTGTACAAAACTCCGAAGATTTTTATCACCGCCTCAACGATGCCATTCAAGCTGCCTTTTATGAAGGAAAAGGCCGCTGTATCATACAAGATTACAGCACTCATAAACAACAAATTTTCAGTAATCAATTTGAATTGGACGGCATAAACTTTAACGAACCCAATGTACATCTTTTTAGCTTTAACAATCCCTACGGCGCTTGTCCTACTTGCAATGGATATGGGAATGTTATCGGTATTGATGAGGATTTAGTGATTCCTAATACAGCGCTTTCACTATACGAAAACTGCATACTTCCTTGGCGTACCGAAAAATACAATTCGTACAAACTACCATTGTTTACCCACGCAGAAAAATATGATATCCCGATTCATAAACCTTGGTATCAATTGACCGAAAACCAAAAAAAACTGGTCTGGAAAGGAACACGGGATTTTGAAGGAATTGATGATTTTTTCAAAAGAGTAGAAGCTAAAAGTTACAAGATTCAAAACCGTGTGATGCTATCCCGTTACCGCGGCAAAACCAAGTGTCATACTTGTTTTGGAAAACGCTTAAGACCGGAAGCAGACTATGTTAAGATAGCTCATAAAAGTATTTCTGAACTCGTAGATTTACCCATTGATGAACTCGCCGTTTTTTTTAAAAAATTAAAATTAAACACTACTGAAAAAAGTATTTCTAAAAGATTATTGATAGAAATCAACACTCGCATTGCTTTTTTGATAGATGTAGGTTTAGGCTATCTCACTTTAAACCGGAATTCCAATACTTTGTCCGGTGGGGAGAGTCAACGAATCAATCTAGCCACTTCATTGGGTAGTAGCTTGGTAGGTTCTATGTATATATTAGACGAACCCAGCATTGGATTACACAGCAGAGATACCGAGCGCTTGATACGCGTATTAAAAAACTTACGTGATTTAGGCAATACCGTCATTGTGGTAGAACACGACGAGGACATTATGCGCCAAGCCGATTATATTATAGACATCGGTCCCGAAGCCGGTTCATTTGGCGGGGAAATTGTAGCAGAAGGAAATTTTAAAAAAATCTTACAATCCAAAACCTTAACCGCTCAATACTTAAATGGCAATCTTCAAATACCCGTACCGGATATACGCAGATCAAGTTCTGATTTTATCACCATCAAAGGTGCCAGAGAACACAATTTAAAAAACATTGATGTTTCTTTTCCTTTACATTGTCTCAGTGTGGTTACCGGTGTTTCCGGTAGTGGTAAAAGTACCCTAGTACGAAATATTCTATTTCCGGCTTTGCAAAAACACATTGGAGGCTATGGCGATAGACTTGGACAATTTACGGCTATTGAAGGAAGCCTAAATCAGATCAAAAGTGTTGAATTTATCAATCAAAACCCCATCGGACGGTCTTCGCGTTCCAATCCGGTTACGTATATCAAAGCCTATGATGATATCCGTGCTTTGTTTGCACAAGAAAAATTATCCAAAATTCGTAATTATACCCCCAAATATTTCTCTTTCAATGTAGAAGGTGGTCGCTGTGAAGTATGCAAGGGTGAAGGTTCGGTAACCATTGAAATGCAATTTATGGCCGATGTACATTTAACATGTGAAGCCTGCCACGGAAAACGTTTTAAAAAAGAGGTCTTAGAAGTCCAATACCACCATAAATCCATCAGCGATATATTGGATTTAACTGTAGAAGAAGCCATTGCTTTTTTTGATTTACACCGGCAGAAAAAAATTGTACAAAAATTACAACCGCTCTTAGATGTGGGATTGGGTTATGTACATTTAGGTCAGGCCTCTTCTACCTTGTCCGGTGGTGAAGCCCAACGTATTAAATTGGCTTCATTTCTGGTCAAAGGAAATCATTCGCAAAAAACCTTGTTTATATTCGATGAACCCACGACCGGATTGCATTTTCACGACATCAAAAAACTCTTGGATTCGTTCAATGCACTCATTGAAAACGGGCATACGGTAATCGTGATTGAGCATAACTTAGAATTGATTAAAGCAGCCGATTATATCATTGATTTAGGGAAAGAAGGCGGTATAAAAGGGGGCGATCTCCTCTTTCAAGGAACACCGGAAGATTTGCTCCAATGCCCGGATTCTTATACGGCAACTTATCTCAAATCCAAGCTCCATTCCTAAAGTTTTCATTAGCTTTGTACTTTCGTTAAATCTAATCATTTCAATATGAAACTGCATACCCTTGTCATACTATTGACACTTTCCACCATTTTTTCCGGTTATTCACAAGAAAATGACAAAAAAGATCAAGACAAAGACCCGTTAAAAGGCCTGAAATGGAGAAGTATAGGTCCCGCTTTTATGTCGGGAAGGGTATCCGATTTTGCAGTAAATCCCGATAATCATAGTGAGTACTATGTCAGTTTTGCCGCCGGTCATATCTGGAAAACTACTAATAATGGAACAACTTTTACACCTCTTTTTGAAAAAAAAGAAGCCTATTCAATAGGTTGTATGACTATGGATCCAAAAAATGCCAACAAACTTTGGGTAGGAACCGGAGAGAACAATCACCAACGTTCCGTAAGTTATGGCAACGGAGTCTATAAAACATTGGACGGTGGAAAAACTTGGCAAAATATGGGGTTAAAAAATGCAAGACAAATCGGTATGATAGCCATCGACCCAAGAGATTCCAACACCGTTTTTGTTGCAGCCGAAGGCTCTGTATGGGCATCCGGTGGCGATAGAGGTCTGTATAAAACATCCGATGCCGGAAAGACTTGGACGAAGGTATTGCAGATAAGTGAACAGACAGGCGTCAATAATGTATTGATAGATCCGGTTGATCCCAATACGATGTATGCCACCTCCGAACAACGACGAAGACATGTACATATCCGTATAGGCGGAGGTCCGGAAAGTGCTATTTGGAAATCAACAGATGCCGGAAAAACTTGGCGTAAATTGACCTCAGGAATTCCGGATGTAGATAAAGGCGGTATTGGAATAGCTATCTCTCCGGTCAATCATCACTATATCTATGCAATGGTAGAAGCCGCTATGGATAAAGGTGGTTTTTTCAAATCTACTGATCAAGGAGAATCTTGGCAAAAAATGAGCGATTACAACACCAGCGGTCAATATTTTGGTGAAATCGTTTGCGACCCCTTAGATGTAAATACCATTTATGCTACAGAAACCTATTCCAAAGTAAGTTACGATGGCGGTAAAACATGGCAAAAAATCGGAAATAACAAGCGACATGTGGACGATCACGCCATTTGGATTGACCCATCCGATACACATCATTTTATGATTGGTGGTGATGGAGGTGTTTACGAAAGCTTTGACGGTGGAAAAGAATATATTCACAAAACCAACTTGCCGGTAACACAATTTTACCGTGTCAGTGTTGACAATGATTACCCTTTCTACAATGTATATGGTGGCACTCAAGACAACAATAGCTTTGGAGGTCCTTCTCAAGGTTTGTATTCAGATGGTGTCAGTCGTTGTGAGTGGACGATTACCTTAGGAGGTGATGGCTATTGGCAAGCCATTGATCCGGAAAATCCCGATATTGTCTATTCGGAATACCAATATGGGAATTTATTCCGTTTTGATAAAAAAAGTGGAGAACGTATCCCGATCAAACCCTTGCCAAGAGAAGGAGAAGCTACCTACAAATGGAATTGGAATACCCCGTTTATCTTAAGCCCTCATTATAATAAGCGCCTGTATATGGCGGCTAACAAAGTTTTCAGATCCGATGATAGAGGAAATACGTGGCAAGTTATCAGCGATGACATCACCCGTAAATTACCTCGAGATAAATGGCCTGTTATGGGTCGATATTGGGGTGTAGATGCCGTTGCCAAAAATGTCTCTACATCCCTTTTTGGGATGGGTGTTTCATTGGCAGAATCGCCGGTTCAAGAAGATTTGGTTTACGTAGGCACCGATGACGGACTGATACAAGTAACAGAAGATGCCGGAAAATCTTGGACAAAAATAGCATCATTTGCAGGTGTTCCCAGATATACCTATGTCAGTGACATCTTGCCCTCAAAACACAATGCTCAAGTCGTGTTTGCCTCTTTTGACAATAGAAAACGGGATGATTTTACCCCTTATTTGTTAATGAGTTCCGACAAAGGAAAAACCTGGAAATCCATTGCCGGAAATCTACCAAAAAACGGTACTGTCCACACCATAGAACAAGATTTTGTCAATCCCGATTTGTTATTTGCAGGAACTGAATTCGGCGTGTTTTTCTCAACTAACAAGGGTCGTACCTGGACACAATTAAAAGAAGGAATCCCTACTATTGCCATACGAGATATGGTCATTCAAAAACGAGAAAGCGATCTCGTTCTGGCCAGCTTTGGCAGAGGATTTTATATATTGGACAATTATGCCCCCTTACGAGATATTGACAAGGTTCAAACAGCAAACAAAGCCCATATTTTCCCCATCAAAGACGCCCTGCTCTACATTCAAAAAGCTAGAGGCGGTTATGGTTTTGGATCTATGCCTTGGCGCGCAAAAAACCCACCTTTTGGCGCTACCATTACCTATTATTTACCGGACGTTCCTAAAACCAAACAACAAATCAGAAGGAAAAAAGAAAAAGAATTAATCAAAGCCAAAGCCCCTATACCAATCCCGTCACCTAGGGAATTACAAGCGGAAAAAAATGAAATTCCACCCTATCTACTGTTCACCATTACCGATAAAAAAGGTAATATTGTCAGAAAAATCACCCATAAAGCTACCAAAGGAATACACCGGATTACTTGGAATTTACGAACACTTTGGGACGATCCTGTGTATCCTTTAGAGAAATTTAACCCTACCAAAAACCAACAAACCGGACTCTTGGTTTTACCCGGCGAATATCAAGTGAGTATGGACTTAATCCAAGCACATCAAACCAGCCGTTTAGTAGAAAATATTCCATTTATTGTAAAGCGATTACAAAACAGCATATTGCCGGCAGAAGACGAGAAAGCTTTAGCAGATTTTCAATTAAAACTCAAAGAATTGGCTCGGATAACTTGGGGAACTTCCTCCCTACGAAATGAATTAGAAAAAAAGATCAACAGCTTGATGAAAGTTGCCTTAACAAGTAATACAGTTCCACAAACCATCTTAGAAAGATTAGAAAAAATCCAAGTAGATTTACGTACTATCAAATGGCAATTGAACGGAGAACAAGCCAAAGCCAGTTATGAAGAAATTCAGCCGGCTCCAATGGCTATTCTTCCCAGATTAAATGCGATCATCTATGTGCATAACCAATCCACAAGTGCCTTAACTCAAAAACAAGTAGATGCCTATCAAATTCTCAAAAAACGACTGATGCCTATTATCAATCGTCTTAATGAAATAGAAACACAAGAAATTCCCGAAATTGACAAGATACTCAATACGCACAGGGCGCCTTGGACATCGGGTAGAGTGCTACAATTTAGTAAATAAATGCTGTCAAAGGATATAATACAAAGCGAGGTTCGTTTCGGAACCTCGCTTATAATTTATTTTAAAAAGTGTTTAAAAAATCTTTATTAAACTATTTTTTTAATAATTGGAGAATCAGTATCTAAAGCCCCCCCCATATCGATTAATTCATTCACCTCTTCGTCTGACATATTCAAAACTTCAATTTCCAATTGATGCAATGTCTCTAGAAGAATTTTAGTATAATCATTCAAATTAGCCATTAAGGCACCTATTTCCTGTTGTCTTCTCCTTAACAATTTACGAGTGTTGGTAAAAAAACCACCTTTTAATTTGGCTTTTTGCAAAGTATAAATCTGAATATACATCTCGTGAACCATTTCGTGAGGTTCTTCCAAAGCGGCAAAATTTGGTAACATCGAAAGCACCATTCCCTCTCCATAATACCACTTTCCAAAACTACATTCTGTTTGCACAATGGGAATATCTGCCTTTGAGGATTGTGTAATAATTCCGCGTAAAGCAATCTGTACGTATGATTTCCATCGAACATGCGCTGCCTTGGCCGATCGAATACTCATAATTAGGTCTCTTTTAGTCATAACTCATAAATTTACATAGAAATAATGTTCAAATTTACATAAAAATCTAATAGATGCAAGTAAAAAAATGTGTAAATGAACTAATTCTATAAATTTCATCTCATTTTAACCTAAAAATCGATAAAATACTTATAAATTTGTTCTCAATTTAATTTCACTAACTATGGGTTTTAAATTTAATTGGGGGCATGGCTTGGTTGTTACAATGGCTCTTTTCGTTCTGTTTATTGGTAGTTTTGTTTATAAAGTAATGTTTATCGATAAATATGATCATCATTTGATTTCGGAGAAATACTATATGGATGAGCTGCATTATCAAGATGAAATTGACGAACAAAACAATGGTTTTGCGCTGAAGCAAAATGTGATAACTAAACAATCAAATCAAGGATTATCTATCATTTTTCCGGACAATTTTGATTATAAAAAAATCAAAGCTTCTTTCAAATTACAACGTCTCTCAGACGAAGATTTAGATATCGTTAAAGAAAGTATTGAATTGGATAGTTTACACTATCTTATTCCTGACAAACAGTTGGCACCGGGTTTTTACAACTTAAAATTGGATTGGAGTTACGGCGGAAAATCCTACCAATACCGCGAAAAAATAGAATATTAATATGCTTTTATCCGCATTATTACTGGGTTTAGGTGGAAGTTTTCACTGTATCGGGATGTGTGGTCCCATCGCTTTTGTATTACCAGTTGATAGAAGTAGCAAGTGGAAAGCCGGTTTCCAATCTCTTCTCTATCACCTAGGGAGATTGGTCACTTATTCATTGATAGGATTCTTATTTGGTTTTATCGGTAAAGGACTATATTTGGCCGGATTCCAACAGCGTGTATCTATATTGATGGGAATCATCATGATTCTTGCCATTGTTTTTCCAACCAACTATTTCACCAAATTTAACTTTACCAAACCTTTGTACAAGTTAATAGGAAAACTAAAAAAATCTCTGGGAACTTATCTTCAAAAAAAATCGAATTCTGCCCTATTTATCATCGGATTTTTAAACGGTTTTTTACCCTGTGGCTTGGTCTATATGGCTTTGATTGGAGCAACCGGTATGGGCGATCCATTTTCTGGAGCACTCTATATGTTTATTTTCGGATTGGGAACCAGTCCGTTACTTACCGGAGCTATATTAGCCGGAAATTTCTTATCTTTATCGGTACGAAATAAGATTAATAAATTAATTCCTTATTTTGTGGTATTGGTCGGGATCCTTTTTATACTGCGAGGTCTGGCGTTGGGAATACCATTTATCTCACCACCCAACACAAAACTTCAGATTGACAAAAATCTAAAATCCTGTGTACCGGTAAAAGAAAATGATCGTTCAACTATAATTATTAATTAGAAACAACCGCTTATGGATGCTACGAAACTAAGTCTGGAAGATTTTCAATCGGTTTCCAGTACCGATGAATTAAAATCATTGTTAAAAGAGAGAAATATCAATACAGAAAAAGTTTTTACAAAATTGGCGTATGAAGAAGAATTGGAAAAATTACAGATTGAATTAGTCAAATTACAACAATGGATTGCCAAAGCCAAGTTACGTGTTGCCATCATTTTTGAAGGACGGGATGCCGCCGGAAAAGGAGGAAGCATCCGTCGTTTTGCGGAACATCTCAATCCGCGATCTATGCGATTGGTAGCCCTCAATAAACCCACCGATATTGAACGTGGACAATGGTATTTTAGACGCTATATCAAACATCTGCCCAATCCCGGTGAGATTGTTTTTTTTGATAGAAGTTGGTATAACAGAGCCGTGGTAGAACCGGTTATGGGTTTTTGTAACGAAGAACAATACGATCAATTTATGGTACAAGTGCCCGAATTTGAACATATGTTACGTGAAGACGGAGTTCAGATTATCAAATTTTGGTTTTCTATCTCTAAAGAAGAACAACAAAAACGCTTTGCTGCTCGATTAGAAAACCCTGTAAAACGTTGGAAATTTAGCCCGGTAGATCAAAAAGGACAAGAATTATGGGATAAATATACGTACTATAAAGAACAGATGTTCAGCAAAACACATACCACTTACAGTCCTTGGATTATTGTAAAAACCAATGTAAAATATACGGCACGTCTAGAGAGTATACGCTATGTGCTGTCGCAATTCAAATACGATGGGAAAGATGAAGCCCTCACTTCACTCCTACCCGATCCCAATGTAATTATGCGCTACTACCGCTCTTCTATTCAAATTGATTAAAACTTTGCACCATGCCTATCAATAAAAATATACAC
>CAYNFJ010000036.1:14928-18339 GCA_964396505.1 uncultured Polaribacter sp.
CAATGGTATTTTCAACGTTATGTAAACGAACTGCCCAAAGGTGGTGAAATTGTTTTTTTTGACAGAAGTTGGTATAATCGTGCAGTAGTAGAACCCGTTAATGGTTTTTGTACAGAAGATGAATACCATATTTTTATGAAACAAGTAAACGGATTTGAAAAAATGATTGTAGAATCCGGTGTGAGATTGGTAAAAATTTATATGTCTATCTCAAAAAATGAACAAGCTAAACGTTTTAAGGAAATTAAATCAAATCCATTAAAAGTGTGGAAAATGAGTCCGGTTGACGAAAAAGCCCAAGAGCTATGGCACATCTATACCGACTACAAAAACAAAATGTTTGAAAACACTCAAAATAATGGATTCCCGTTTAAAGTAATCAAAGCTAATCGTAAAACCGAAGCCCGTATTGCAGTGATTAAACACTTTTTGCATAGCATTCCTTATGATAAGGATATTGAAGTATAAGAATAAGGATATTGTAAAATAAAACACTTATCTTACTGCTTGTAATATGCCACAAAGCGTTCCAAAACTTTCATCGGATAAACAATATTTTCTCTTTTTGCAGCCGCAATAATGTCCGCAACCTCTTCCGGTTTAAAATAACCGTAATCTTTATAGAGTTCCGCTCTTATTGTCACCCCTTCAAAATCCAACTCCGGATGAAATTGGGTTGCATACACATTATTACCTATGCGTACCATATGCACCGGGCAATCTTTGGAACTCACCAATAATTTAGCATTTACCGGACAGGTCTGCCAAGACTCTTTATGCCCTAAAAAAGTTCTGAATTCCGTAGGAAAACCCGCTAAGAGTTTGTCTTTCTTACCTTCTTCTGTGATAAATAACGTAGCGGCTCCGGCTTTTTCACCATATTTTTCGGTACTGACATTTACCCGTTGTTGCAAACCCAATATTCCTAAACCATAACAAGCTCCCAAATAAGGAAAATCAGCCATAACTACCCTATCCATCAATGCGACCAAATAACGCTCATAAGCACGTTGTCTATCTGATTTTACAGCCATTAAATCCGATACATTACTGGCACCGCCTCCTATGATAATACCAGCATAATCTTTTAAATCAATATTTGGAAAATTCCCTTGTGTCAAATCAACCGTAACTACTTCGTCACGAGATAGCTTTCCATATTTCAAGATGGCTTCCAACTCATTGGCAGCCACTTCTTTGAGGTCTCTAATTTGAAAAATTAAAAAGGGTTTCATTTGCTTGATAAGTTTTTAAAATAAGCCTTTAATATTTGCGCACTTTCGTGTTTAGATGTACATACTTCCAACAGTTTAGGACGAGAAGACGGCTCAAAAAAATGATTTAATTGTGTTTTAAAATCCATTTCATTTTTCGCATTATAGTAATTCACTTGGTGCATCGCACATAAATTTTCTGCCTTTAGATGATGAGGTGTATCAAAAAAGTTGAGATAATCTGTTGTGCCGGGACCCGGTAAAAAACTAAAGATACCACCACCGCCATTATTGATCAATATAATTCTGAAATGAGCGGGCATATATGCATTCCACAAGGCATTGCTATCATAGAAAAAACTCAAATCACCGGTCACAAGCAGAGTAGGTGTTTTACTGACACTTGCTGCACCAATTGCCGTAGAAACACTGCCGTCTATACCACTGGTGCCACGATTACAGGCAATTTTCAAACTTTTATTCCAATTGGATAACTGCGCATAGCGAATGGTACTGCTATTGGAAAATTGAATGTGAATCACATCGGGAATGTATTGATGAATCCAATAGAAAACCTTCAAATCGGTAAAAGGGGCTTGCGTCATAAAATAATCGTGCCGGGCAATTCGCAAAGCCTTTAATTCCAACCATTTTTTTTGATAGGAACTCTGTACAGGTTGGCTCAAAAAGAAAAACTGACTAAAAAACAAGGTGGGACTTATCTCAAAATGTTTGGTAAGACAATGGTACGTATCCATCGCACGGACCGCATCAATATGCCAATGCTCTTTGGGCTGATTTTTTCGTAACAACTGCTTTATTTTTTTAGAAACTACCATACTGCCAAAGGTCAATAATACATCCGGTTTATAGGCTTCAAAAACGGCATCGGTGAATGGGAAAATGACTTGATCAATACGGTTGATAAATTGAGGATGCTGTACATTTGAGGTGTTTTCTGTCAATACGATGACCGACGGGTCTTTTATCAAATGTTCCAATTGGGTTTGTAACATAGCATCGGGTTGAGAAACACCCAGTAAAACCATTTTACGAGTGGCTTTATTCCATATTTCAGCATACTTTTGTAAAGCATCTACCTCCAAAGGCACTTCATCTAACAAGCTGTTTTTCAGCGTAGGCAGTGTCCAATTATCCGTATCAACTGAGGTAGAATTCACCGTATTATAAAGCGGTTCGTCAAAAGGGACATTGATATGAACCGGTCCTTTATTTTTGTGAATCACCGAAAACAAATCCTTTAATTTCCGGTAATTTTCATCCAAATCAGCTATAGATAAATTAGCCGAATAATGGATATGATTTTGATAGACATACTCCTGACGAATCGTTTGTCCATCGCCAATATCTATCAACTCTTTGGGTCTATCGGCTGAGATAACTACAAGAGGAATTGAACTGTAATAAGCCTCTGCAATAGCAGGATAATAATTTAACAAAGCCGATCCTGAACTGCATACCAAAGCGACAGGCTCTTGTGTTTTTTGTGCCATTCCCAGGGCAAAGAAAGCAGCAGAACGTTCATCTACAATACTGTATTTTTGTATAGAATCGTAGGCATTAAATTCAATTATAAGCGGCGCATTACGCGATCCCGGTGAGATCACCACCCGTTTTACCCGGTAAGACAAACAGGCACTGACCACTTGTTGTGCCGAAATTTTTTCTGAATGTATCAAATGTTATTATTCTTTAGATTCCAAGGTTTTGATCCAATCCAACAATTTTTGATTATCTGCATCGGAAATAACCGCATCGGGATGAAATTTTAAATAACCGACCAATGGCATTTCTCTACTCTCAATCACTTCTTCCAAATTATCGATGATGTGTTTTTTTTGATTGGCATTGTACTTTCCCCAAGCATCAAAATTGACATGTTCTTTTCCCTCTGAAATATGATACGCCACGACATAAGACAAAGGTGCGATTTCGTGATACCAAAGATATCGCGTGTTATTGGAATGACAATCATTACAAGATCTGCTAAGAATTTTTTGGATAGGTTCCGGTACTTGAATGACTTTTTGAATGCTGTTTTCCGATACTGCTGTACTGCTATTTTTAGCGGGTCTATACAACTGCATCAGTACTAAAACAGCTATCACATACAAGAATAGTTTTTTCATAATAAATTGATTTAGGAAACAAAGGTATTGAAATCTATTTAAAAAGA
>CAYNFJ010000037.1:0-15906 GCA_964396505.1 uncultured Polaribacter sp.
CGGCTTCATCGGTAGCCGAAATGGCATTGTACATTTGTTCCGCATCAGATTGTGGGGTGTAAAATGTAAGTGTTAAGCCTGATTGATCACCAATAATACGATTTACCTGAGAAGACAAATCAAAAATTCCGATTCCATCACCTTCATTACACACGCGTATTCCTCCCGGATTGTTCAATACCGGAGCCGGATTCACTATCAAATCAAAAGAAGTCGTGTTATAACAACCTATATCACTGGTAATTCTGGCATAGACCGTTTGAGGATTGGATGTATTGGTATAAGGACTTGTTAGCGGATTAGAACCTGCCACAGCATCTTCTTCTGTTTCATAATAAGTGATAACTACACCCGTTTGTCCACCGGCTATAGTATCACTTTGAGACTCTAAATCAAATGAAGCAGAATCTCCTCCTTGAGCGGTACTACACATGGTCATATTATCAGGTTGAGTTATAGGATATTCGTCTTCAGGTGAAACCAAAAGTTCAAAATTAGTAAGTGCATAACAAGTTGAATTATCATCGGATACGCGTACCCATATGACCGTATCTTGAGAAACTTGGTAAGCCGTGGGGTTGGTGATAGGATTGGTTTCATTATCTGCATCTGCTTCAGAGGTATAATAGGTCACGGTCACATCAGTTTGACCGTTCACAATCGTGGATTCATTTTCAGTCAAATCAAATGTTCCTACACCGCCGGGTGCACATATTTCCATATCTTCGGGTTGCGTAGCCTCCACTGTTGCTTGACCATTAACCGTGACAGTTACCTGATCTTCAATAGTGTAATCTGTACCATATATGTTATATTCTAAATGTGCAGTGTAAGTAGTGGTCGCAGCTGGGCACACCCAAGTATTCAGATCATTGGAAATTACATTATTATTCTCATCTAACCAGGTAAATTCATAATCTACTGTAAAATTATCATCCGGTACAAAACGCCATTGCTTATCAGTTGCTGTCCAAGGTCCTGTATTTCTACCCGGTGCCGTATAAGCCACCGTACCGGATTCATTTTGTATTCCTAAGAGTGCATTCCCGTTATTCCAATCGGTACAAGTAGGTTTATCATCGATATACACATCAATAATATTGCTGGTTTCATATAATATAATGTGTTGGGTTGTTTTTAAACTGGGGCAAAAATAATGACAAACTTGATTAAAAGTAACAACAAAAGTTCTAAAAGGTGCCGTTCCGGAAATATAATACTCAATACTTCCGCAAACACTGGGATCTATATCATGATACGCACCAAAAATGGCATTGGTAATTAGGTTGGGATCCGGAGCTGATTCATCAAAAGACCAAGGGCAGAACTCACCGGCATCTGCCAAATCAAAAGTAAGCACCCCATTGGAACCGATTAATAATTGATTGTAGGTATTACCAAAGAAACTAAAATCAAAACCTATATCAATTGGGTCTGACCAGAGGTCGTCAAGATTGACACTTACCGGAGTTCCCGGTTGTGCAAACAAGGGACAATTAACATCGCCTACAATATACGAAGAGGTGTCATCCCCGCCTCCAATTAAATCAAAGTTCACAGCAGCAGATAACTCCGTACAAGGGCCGCCGGCACATCCTACTTCATCATCTTCTCCGGCGTTCAAGAATGCACAATCTGAATTCGTTTGAGCCGACAAAGTTAATAATGAGGAAAAAAAGACTAAAAAAAGTAATAATTTTTTCATAAAAAATGATGTATATGTTTCTAAAACGTAAATATATTAAGTTACAAATTTAATGAAATTATTTTATATAAATTTGCCCAATCCTTATATTTTGATATGTCAGAGAATATTGAAGCTAAATTATTAAAAATTCCCGTCCTGAATTGGTTGGTCAAATTGACCAAAAAAATCAAGATTCCGGGTCTCAAGGGAATGTCCTTATATGACATTCTAGAGCTTTATGTCATTGGAATTGTCAAAGGCGCCCTAACCTCGAGAGCCGGTGGTATTGCTTTTAGTTTTTTGATGGCAATTTTTCCATTTCTTATTTTTATTTTGACACTTATCCAATACATTCCTATTGACGGATTTCAAGAAGATTTTTTTTATTTGACCGAACAATGGTTACCTCCTACCACCTCTACCGCAGTAAATGAACAAGTGATCAATTATATTACCAATCACAATTATGGAGGTGTGATATCTATGTATTTTCTCTTGTCAATTTTTTTAATGACCAATGGAATAAATGCCATCTTTGGAGGTTTTGAATATTCCTATCACGTAGAAGTAGGTCGTAATGTCATCAGACAATATTTTATAGCATTGGGAGTTTCTATCATATTAGCATTGTATCTGTTACTGACCGTATTGGTCGCTTTTTATTTTGAAGTAGGCATTGAAAAATTGAATCATAGTGGATTGGTGAGCAATGATGTATTTTGGATTGTACTGGGGCAAAAGATCTTTTTTGTTGTGATGGTTTTTATATCGGTTTCCACTTTATTTTATTTTGGCACCAAAGAAGGGAAGCATTATTCTTTCTTTTCAGCAGGTTCTATTATGACTACCTTACTAATTTTATTATTAATATATTTGTTTGGCATATATGTTGTAAGATACTCAAAGTACAATGAATTATATGGCAGTATAGGCACCTTATTAATATTTATGTTGTTTATATGGTTAAATTCCATAATTTTACTGCTTGGTTTTGAACTAAATGCCAGCTTATATCAAATTAAAAAACGTATTAATTAATTTAAAAACAATGAAACGAAACATTTTAACACTACTACTTATCAGTTATGCAGCATTCTCTTTTGCACAAGATACAGCAACAGAAGCAAGCATTTCATCAGACAAAGAAAATGCAAAGAAAGAAGCCCATTGGATAGCCGATTTTAATACTGCCAAACAATTAGCCAAAAAAGAAAACAAACCTTTGTTAGTCTTTTTTACCGGTTCTGATTGGTGTGGCCCTTGTAAAATATTGCATAAATACTTTTTTGAAACAGCCGAATTTATAAAACTAGCCGACAAAGAGCTCATTCTTTACAAAGCAGATTTTCCCAGACGTACTGATGCTATCACACCGGAGCAAAAAAAGATGAATTATAAAATTAAAAGTGAATTTGTGATTCGTGGTTTTCCTACCGTTGTTATGTTAAATTCCAAAGGAGAAGAGGTAGGAAGACGTACCGGATTTACCTATGACCACGACACGCAATATCACTATGCTTTGATAAAAGATGCTATTAAAAAGAACTAATAATTGAATCACCTTTAATGAAGACAATTGCCGTAATACCTGCCCGTTATAAAGCCTCTAGGTTTCCGGGCAAGTTATTACAAAAATTGGATGATAAATCGGTTATTCTACACACATACGAAGCTACACTCGCTACCGATTTATTTGAAAAAGTGATTGTAGTGACCGATAGTCAATTGATTTATGATGAAATCAAAAATCACGGAGGAGATGTGTTTATCAGTCAAAAAGAACATCAAACCGGCAGTGATCGTATTGCCGAATTTGCGACCGATTACGATGCCGATATTATCATCAATGTGCAAGGCGACGAGCCTTTTGTTAATAAAGCCATTCTAAATCAATTGATGGGTGTATTTGAAACAGATACTACTAAAGAAATTGACATAGCATCCCTTGTATTTCCAATAGATGATCCGGCAGAAATAAACAATCCTAACAATGTAAAAGTGGTCTTGGATCATCAAGATTTTGCGCTTTACTTTTCAAGAGCTCCTATACCCTATCCGCGTGACAAATCGCAAGCTACCTATTTACAACATATTGGGGTTTATGCATTTAGAAAAGAAGCTTTAATGCAATTCGCAAAATTACCATTGAGTCAATTGGAAAAGGCAGAAAGCCTTGAGAATTTGCGTTTTATAACCAATGGTTTTAAAGTAAAAATGCTAGTTACACCACATAAAAGCATCGGTATAGATACCGAGGAAGATCTTTACAAAGCCCGGAAATTTTTAAAAAAAACACACGATGCATCCTGATACCATTTTTAGCATATTGATTGGAATCGGGTTAGCCGCTTCAGTTGGATTTCGAATTTTTGTACCGCTGTTTGTATTGAGCATTGCCACTTATTACGGAATAATTCCTTTAAATGAAAATTGGGAATGGGTAGGGAGTAGCACAGCCATAATTATCTTAGGTATAGCCACCATTGTAGAAATAGGAGCTTATTTAATTCCTTGGTTAGACAATCTGCTGGACAGTATTGCTGTTCCATTAGCGGCTGTTGCAGGAACTGCCGTAATGGTCGCAACAGTATCAGATTTGAACCCTGCTATTACTTGGGCTTTGGCTATAATTGCCGGTGGTGGAACTGCCACCGCTATTCAAAGTTCTACCACCACTGCGCGCCTGGCTTCCAGTACTACAACAGCAGGATTTGCCAATCCTATACTGTCCACAGCAGAAACCGGCACTTCTATACTTGTTTCGATTCTTTCGGTTTTATATCCGATTATTGCTGTTATTGTAACCCTTATTTTTCTTTGGATTATTTTTAAAGTATTGAAGCTTTTTCGAAAAAAGAAACCTACCAACTAGTACAACTCTTGTTTTTTCTCTATTTATTTGATTGGAATACAATTCCAAATTTGGATGGTTATTGTATCTTTGCCGCAGAACCATTAAACCAGATTCTATGAAACCCGGAATTCCTAAAGGGACACGTGATTTTTCGGCTATGGAAATAGCCCAACGAAATTATATATTTGAGACCATTAAAAGTACATTTGAAAAATTTGGGTTTCAACCTATTGAAACACCCTCCTTTGAAAAGTCAGCCACTTTAATGGGTAAATATGGTGAAGAAGGCGATAGATTGATCTTTAAAATCCTGAATTCCGGTGATTATCTAGCCAAAATAGACCCTCAATTATTAGCAGAAAAAAATAGCAAAAAATTAACTCCAAAGATTTCTGAAAAAGCATTAAGATATGATCTCACCGTGCCATTTGCCCGGTATGTAGTACAACATCTCAATGATTTAGTATTACCCTTTAAACGGTATCAAATACAACCGGTTTGGCGCGCAGACCGACCTCAAAAAGGACGATACAGAGAATTTTATCAATGTGATGCCGATGTAGTAGGCAGCACTTCTCTATGGCAAGAAATTGAGTTTATCCAACTCTATGATGCTGTTTTTAATTCTTTGGGTTTACAACATGTTACAATCAAGATTAACAATCGTAAAATACTTGCAGGAATAGCCGAAGTAATCGGGGAACAAGACAAATTAATAGACTTTACCATTGCACTGGATAAATTGGATAAAATAGGCAAAGAAGGAGTTGTTCAAGAATTAAAAAACAAAGGAATTAACGAGGAATCTATTCATAAATTGAATCCACTATTTTCATTTGAAGGTAGTAATAATGAACGAATCAAGCAACTGGAAAAGCTTTTGGAAAATTCTGAAATTGGATCGAAAGGGGTAGCCGAATTACGTTTTATCAACGAACATATTGATGCGATAGGTCTGGAAACCGCTTTATTGGAACCGGATGTGACACTTGCCAGAGGTTTAAACTATTATACGGGAACCATATTAGAGGTGGTAGCCAATGATGTAAAAATAGGTTCTATAGGTGGTGGCGGACGTTACGATGATTTGACCGGAATTTTCGGGCTAAAGAATATGAGTGGTATGGGCATTTCTTTTGGTCTAGACCGGATTTATTATGTACTGGAAGAACTGGATTTATTTAATAATATCAAACAGCCCAAGCCGGACATCTTATTTATCAATTTCGGGAACACCGAAGCACTTTATGCTACAAAAACTATCAAAAAATTACGCAAATACGGAATTATTGCCGAATTATATCCGGATGCCAGCAAAATGAAAAAACAAATGGGCTATGCCAACAAGCGCCAAATATCGTACGTAGTTTTAGCGGGAAGTAGCGAAATTGAACAGCAACAATTTACCTTAAAAAACATGGAAACCGGAGAACAAACAGTAGTAAATTATGATGTTTTATTGAAAACAGTAATAAAATGATGTTATAAAAAAAGCAGATCTATAAGCCGGGTTCTGTATCCGCACAAGACGGATTCTTATCATTTATCTGGCCAAGCCATTACTGACTTGATCTAGCTGCCTACCCCTTGAAATCGGTCGAGTAAACCTCAAACTTCAATATACATGGCATTACACTACGTAGAGTTTACCTGATTTCACTACAGCATTACCTGTACATACTTTCTGTTGCACTTTTCCTATCCCGTATGTACGGGACGACGGCTATTAACCGCTACGTTACTCTTTAGTGCCCGGACTTTCCTATACGCTAATAGCGCATCGATAAGACGATCTGCTTTTGCAAAAGTAATTTATTTTTTAATACAATTTGAATTAAAAACAAAACCCACTCAATTAAAAACTGAGTGGGAAAAATTGCTATGAAAAAGAAAAAGTGTTATTAGATTGCTCTAACAACGGGGCAAAGATACAATTTTATTTTTAAAAAAATAACTTTTATGTCAAAAAAATAACGCGCGAGAAAATAACATACCATGTTTCATAGAAACTTTATATGTATTTAAAACAAAAAAAAGGAGCACGAAAAATAGTTGCAAAGAAAAACCCACTCAATTAGGAACTGAGTGGGAAAAATTGCTATGAAAAAGAAAAAGTTGTTATTAGATTGCTCCAATAACAAGACAAATATATAACGCTTATTTTAAATGACAAAATTTTATGTAAAAAAAAATCAGCTCTACTGTTTAATAATAGAGCTGATTATCAATGACTTACAAAAAGGTTGCTTAAAAAAATGTTAAAATTAGCTAAACATTTCTCTTATCTTATCGAAAAAAGAGCCATCTTTACTGGAAGGACTCGGTATAAAATTGTCATCATTAAGTGAATTTTCAAAGAATTTTCTTTGATCTTTGGTCAAATGTTTGGGTGTCCACACATTTACATGGACCAACATATCACCGGTACCATATCCATCCAAACTGGGAATACCTTTACCTCTTAATCTAAATATTTTTCCGGACTGGGTTCCATTTTCTATTTTTATTTTGACCTTACCATTAACCGTTTCTATTTCCTTATCGGTACCTAAAGCTGCTTCGGGAAAGCTAATAAACAATTGGTAATGGATATTATTACCTTCTCTTTTTAAAGATTCGTGTTCTATTTCTTGAATAACAACCAACAAATCACCCGAAACAGAATTTGCACCGGGAGCTTCATTTCCTTTTCCGGCTACTTTGAGCTGAACCCCATCTACTACACCGGGAGGAATCACTATTTCCACCATTTCTTCTTTTACTTCCAATCCTTGACTGTCGGATCCATGAGGTCTTTTATCAATAATTTGTCCGGCTCCGGAACAGGTAGGGCATGTACTGGAAGTCTGCATTCTACCTAATATAGTATTTCTAACTTGCATAACCTGTCCTGCGCCATTGCACGTACTACAGGTTTTATAACTAACGCCGGCAGCTTTGACTTTTCTTCTAACCTTTACTTTCTTGGTAACCCCTTCTGCAATTTCCTGTAAGTTTAATTTTAAACGAATTCGTAAATTACTACCTTTGACTCTCACTTGGCGTTGTCTGCTACTGCCCCCAAATCCGGAGAAAGCACCCCCAAAATGTCCTCCAAAGATATCGCCAAAATGGCTAAAGATATCTTCCATATTCATATGAGCTCCTCCACCAAATCCACCGCCGTTTTCAAAGGCGGCATGACCATATTGATCATATCGTGCTCTTTTGTCGGGATCCCCTAAGATTTCATAAGCCTCCGCAGCTAGTTTAAATTTTTCTTCAGCTTCCTTATCACCGGGATTTTTATCGGGATGATGCTGTATTGCTTTTTTGCGATACGCCTTTTTGATATCTGCCTGCGAGGCAGATTTTGTTATTTCTAAAATTTCGTAATAATCTACTTTCATATTTCTTATTAATTACCAACCACTACTTTAGGAAATCGAATGATTACATCGCCTAACATATAACCTTGCTCGGTCACGTCAATGATTTTGCCTTTTAATTTTTTCTTGGGAGCCGGTATTTGCGTAATAGCTTGGTGTTTTTCAGGGTCAAATACATCGCCTTGTTTCACTTTCATAAGGGTCAATCCCTTTTGTTCCAAAGTATTTCTAAACTTATCGGCTATTAATTGAACACCTTTGAACAATTCATCATCTTCAGATTTTTTAATCTCTGCCAAAGCTCTATCAAAATCATCCAATACCGGCAACAAGGCTGACATTAATTCACGATTGGCGGTTTTGAACAACTCCAAACGTTCCTTGGCCGTACGTTTTTTATAATTTTCAAATTCAGCAAATAAGCGTAAAAAACGGTCTTTCTCTTGTTGCAGCAATTCTTCTACAGTAGGATTATCATCATTAACTTCCTCTGTATCAATAGATTCCTCTTTGTTTTTGATATCATTTTCCTCTTCTGTAGTAAACTCTTTTTTTGTATTCTTGTCTTTATTTTTACTCATAATACATGCTATTTTCGTTAATCACTTTCTACTATGCAAAAGTATTGCCAGTACCTAATAAATGCCATTTTGACACCCATTTATATATACTTGTATCGAGTGTATTGAGGATAGGCATTGATTATTTTTTAGGATGTACCAGTGTCATTTCATCAATCAAATGAGAGGCTCCTGCATATTTATCGATAATGAACAATACATAACGTACATCGACCATAATATTTCTGCAAATGCTCGCATCGTAATTATAATCACTCATCGTACCTTCCCAAACCCGATCAAAGTTAAGACCTATTAAGTTCCCATAGGCATCTAACACCGGACTACCCGAATTACCTCCGGTTGTATGATTGGTTCCAATAAAATTTACAGGCATTTTACCATTGACACCATAGGCTCCATAATCTTTTGCAGCATATAAATCTTGTAATTTTGGACTGACATCAAATTCATAATCTCCGGGGATATATTTTTCTATCACACCTTCTAAATAGGAAACCGGCAAGTAAGTAACACCATCTTTAGGTTGATAGCCTTTCACCCGACCGTACGTAACCCGTAAAGTGCTATTAGCATCCGGAAAATAACGCATTTTGGGAAAAACTTGAATCAAGCCTTTGATATATTTTTTTTGCAGTGCATCGACCTGATCTTTAATAGCATAATAATTGGGATTCAACTCATTAAAGAACTTTTCAGAGAATTTTTTCCCAATTTGATATGCCGGATCTGCATCTAATTTTTTGATAATTAAGGTCGCATCCTCTCCTGTAAATAAATCCTGTAATCCTTTGACAGAAACCAGTTTAGACTGCGTATAAACCCCGGCTGCCAAGTCTTTCATAGCTTGATCCAGGTCTTGATATTTAGCAGTAGAATCGGGATATTTACGGTAATAGATACCCATCAATTTGGCAAAAATCTCCTGATCTACCTTCGCATTATAATTTTTATAAAAACCATCTAAACTTTTGACAAAACTGTCTTTTTGTTTTAAAAACTCCTCGCTTCCTTTTCTATGATACACCTGTTCCAATTGATATAATTGAAAACTCAAGTGCATCAATTCAATATTTCGATAGATGATTTCAACCCAATAATCTCTAGCCTGTGCCGCTTCGCCATATTGTTGATATAATTGATCAAAATCCGCTAGAATGCCATCGTACTCGGTTAAGCCTTTTTCTTTGACAATTTGTTTGAATTTTTCTTCTAAAACTCTTTTTTTCGCTACGGCGTGTGATGCAATCAGTCCTTGACTTTCACCAATCCATTTTTTCCAATAATTGGCAATCCCTGCAAATTTAGAGGCATATTGAATCTTGATACGCTCATCTTTACGCATATATTTGTCCATTATAGCCAAGGAAGCTTCTCTTATAGCTATTTTATCAGGGTTTAATTTATTGACAATCTGATCAATAGCTACTGATGGTAAATATTCATTGGTACGTCCCGGAAAACCAAAAACCAATGTAAAATCATCTTCTGCAACCCCATCCAGTGATACCGGTAAAAAATGCTTGGGTTTGTATGGGACATTGGATTCACTATAGGTTGCCGGTTCATTGTTTTGGTTGGCGTAAATCCGGAACAAAGAAAAATCTCCGGAATGACGAGGCCACATCCAATTATCAGTATCGGCACCAAACTTGCCAATAGAAGAAGGAGGCGCTCCTACCAAACGAATATCTTTATAATCTTCGCTGACAATCAAATAAAATTCATTTCCGGCACTAAAACTCTTTACTTTAGCGTCCTGCCATTCTTCAATATGTAAACTATCTAAAATATTTTTTCTGTTTTCTTGTAATTTTTTTTCAAACTCAGTTCCTTCCAGATTTTGGGAACCGGACAGCATCTTATCGGTGACATTATCCATACGTACTATAAAGGTAACCACCATGCCGGGATTAGGAAGTTCAGAGGCTTGATCCTTTGCCCAAAATCCATCGGTCAAGTAATCGTGTGCTATGGTAGAATGAGATTGCACTGCGCCGTATCCACAATGATGATTGGTTAACAACAAGCCTTGATCTGAAATAATCTCGGCAGTACAACCGCCATTAAATTGAACAATTGCATCTTTAATACTGGGTTTTTTGGTATTGTATATATCCGATGCGGATAATTTACTTCCCAAATAGTGCATTTCTACTTCATTCATCCCTTCCAATTCCGAAGGGATCCACATACCTCCTTGCATTTTGGTCATATCCTGCTTAGGTAGTGTCTGTTGCGTGGTTAATTGTGTGGTTTTACAAGAGATAAAGCCTGTTAAAACAAGCAATAAAATAAATTTATAAAATTTCATACAAATACATTTAGAATAAAAAAAAGGAATTTAATAATGGACGAAAATACTAAAAGATATTGAATATAGCCTTACAATATAATTGGTTTTACTATTTTAGCACACATTTATGACTTGAAAATTTTTGATCGATAATCACGAACAGTCATACAAATAATTATATATACAATAATAGATGGAACATAAGATACCTTTTTTTACCGATGATACCATAGTGTTTGGTATTTTAATGCTCACTTTGGGAATTATATTTTACACGGCTTCACTTAAAAAAGGTTTTTGGCCTAAATTTTACAAAATTGTTCCGGCTTTATTTATGGCTTATATGTTTCCGGCATTATTAACCACTATTGGATTAATTTCTCCGGAATGGAAAAGCCAAGTAGGAGGCGAACTAATAGTACACAAATCAAATTTATATTATGTTTCCAGCAGATATTTGCTACCGGCTGCACTGGTTTTGATGACATTGAGTATCGATCTAAAATCTGTGTTCAATTTGGGACCAAAAGCATTGATTATGTTTTTTACAGGAACCTTGGGGATTATCATAGGAGGACCTGTGGCAGTATTGTTAATAGGGCTGGTTTCTCCGGAAACGGTGGGTGGTGTTGGCCATGATGCGGTATGGCGCGGTTTATCTACCCTTGCAGGAAGTTGGATAGGTGGTGGTGCCAACCAGACTGCAATGTTGGAAATCTATGGCTACAATCAAGCCCTGTACGGCGGCATGGTATTTGTAGATATTGTGGTTGCCAATATTTGGATGGCCTTGCTATTAATAGGAATCGGACGTTCCAAAAAAATAGATGCTTGGTTGGGTTCTGACACTTCTGCTATTGAACATTTAAAAGAAAAGGTGACCCATTTTTCTAAAAAAGTGGAAAGAAATCCTTCATTAACCGATTTGATTATCATCGGTGCTATTGCCTTTGGCACTGTTAGTATTTCGCATCTATTATCCGGTTATTTCAGCCGGTATTTTGAAAGTGTAGTCGCCAATATTGAAAGTGAAATGACCCGGAATATTTTTACTTTTTTAGATTCTAAATTTTTCTGGATGATTAGTTTCGCCACCTTAATTGCTATCGCACTTTCATTTACCAAAGCTAGAAACTACGAAGGAGCCGGAGCCAGTAAATTCGGAAGTGTTTTTATTTACATCTTAGTAGCTACTATCGGCATGAAAATGGATTTGACTCTCATCTTTGACAATATGGGATTGGTTGTTGTAGGATTGGTATGGATGAGTATTCACGCTTTACTTTTAATTCTGGTTGCCAAGTTGATCAAAGCGCCCTACTTCTTTTTAGCAGTCGGTAGCCAAGCCAATGTAGGAGGAGCTGCATCGGCACCCATTGTAGCAGCAGCTTTTCATCCATCTTTAGCCACAGTAGGGGTTTTACTAGCTGTATTTGGTTATGCGGTCGGCACGGTCGGCGCTATTCTTACGACCATAATGATGCAAGTAGTCGCCCCTCATTAATCTTGGTTTATCAACTTGAGATAATCATCCTCTGAAATAATAGCTATCCCTAAACTTTCTGCTTTGGATCGTTTGGCAGGTCCCATTTTATCTCCGGCAATCAGATAATCGGTGTTTTTGGAAATAGCACTACTTACTTTTCCGCCATTGTCTTCTATTGATTGCTTGAGCTCATTTCTAGAAAATTTTGTAAAAACTCCGGACACAACTATTTTTTTTCCTTTGAGAATTTCCGATTGTACCGTACTTTTCGATTCGTCTATCTGTAATTGCAATCCGTATTGTTTGAGTCTGTCAATAACTTGGATATTGGTTAAGTCATTAAAAAAATCAATTAAACTGGTCGCTATACGGTCTCCTATTTCATCGACTGCTATAAGTTTTTCATAATCGGCAGCCATTAGATTATCAATGGACTTAAAATGTCGTGCCAATTTTTTGGCAACGGTCTCGCCAACGTACCGGATTCCCAAAGCATACAATACTTTTTCAAACGGAATTTTTTTAGAATCGGCTATTCCCTTTACAATGTTTGCTGCTGATTTTTCAGCCATTCTTTCCAATGGAATGATTTGTTCTTTTTGTAATTCATACAAATCGGCATAATTATGAATTAAATGTGCTTCAAACAGCAATGCGATTGTTTCACCTCCCAAACCGTCAATATTCATAGCCTTTCTGCTGATAAAATGCTCAATACGCCCTTTAATTTGGGTAGGACAGCCATAATGATTGGGACAATAATGCTTGGCATCGCCTTCTTTTCTTTCCAATAGAGTTCCGCAATCGGGGCAATGAGTAATGTATTGAACGGGTATTGAATCAGCAGGTCTTTTACTGGTATCAACTCCTACAATTTTAGGGATAATTTCGCCACCCTTTTCTACAAAAACGACATCGTTTATACGAATATCCAATTTATTAATTTGGTCTTCGTTGTGTAAAGAAGCTCGTTTGACAATAGTTCCTGCCAATTGTACCGGTTCCAGATTGGCAACCGGTGTAATGGCTCCGGTACGCCCTACTTGGTAATCAATACTCAATAGTTTACTAACGGCCTGTTCTGCCTTAAATTTATAAGCAATTGCCCAACGAGGTGATTTGGCCGTATAGCCCAACTCATCTTGTTGTGCCAGTGAATTTACTTTAATAACCACACCGTCTGTTTCATAATCCAATTGATGTCTGGCGGTATCCCAATGTGTAATAAAATCAAAAACAGCTGCTATGGATTTGCATATTTTTATATCTTCCGGAATCTTAAAACCGGCTTTTTTGGCTTGAAGTAGGGTGTTATAATGTGTTTCATATTGATTACTTCCTACTACTTGATACAACAAACAATCCAGCGGTCTTCGGGCAGCCTCGGCACTGTCTTGTAATTTTAAGCTGCCACTCGCCGTATTTCTAGGATTGCTATAGGGTTCATACCCATCTTCTATACGTTCGGCATTCATTCGGTTAAATCCTTTAATGGGTAAAATAATTTCCCCTCTTATCTCAAAATCATCTAGAAAAGGAGTTGCCAGTACCAAAGGAATGGATTTAATAGTTTTAATATTGGCGGTGACTTCATCGCCCTGAAAACCATCGCCACGCGTTACCGCATGTTGCAAAACACCATTCTTATAAATAAGATTGATAGACGCTCCATCGTATTTTAATTCACACGTATATTCTACTTGATTGGTTCCTAATATTTTTTGGATTCTTTTTTCCCAATCTGATAAATCTTCCTTAGAATACGAATTATCCAAGGAGTACATCCTATTTTTATGTGTAAGTGTATTAAAATTTTTAGTAATCTCCCCTCCTACCCGTTGTGTAGGTGAGTTAGGATCTTGAAATTCTGGATACTCTTTTTCTAATTGTTCCAATTGTTTTAACAAAATATCAAACTCATAATCCGAAATAGTGGGTGTATCCAGCACATAATAATTGTAATTATGTTGTCGTAATTGTTTCCGTAATTCGTTGATTTTTTGTTGAATATCTGACATACAGGCTATTTTAATAAAAAGCTAAAAGTACTAAATTTAGCACTAATTTATCTTTATAATATACATTATTTTATCCTGTAAAAATACGAAATATCCGGAGATTAAATCTCAGTTACAAACCGGATATTAACCCAAATAGAAATAAGCAATAATCAATCAAACAAAATGGAGTAAGGTCTTGCCATAGCCATTTCTAATTCATCCATGCTAAAATGACGACTTTTACGCAATGTCTCCTTTCCCGCAAAAAAAGTGAGAATAGTAGGCTCAACAAAAACCGAGTATTTTCCTGCTATATCGGGACTGAGCTCTCTATCGACATAATAAAATTGCATTTTGGGAAATTTTTCTTCAATCAATTTCATCACCTTAGGTGCCAAAGCTTCACCAACATTGCAAGAACTGGAATTAAAATAGACAAACACAGCATCATGTTGTGCCAAAGCCTCATTGAATTCGTCTATGGTATTCAGATAGCCAAATTTATATGCCATTACTTTATAAAATTTGATGCAAAATTACTGTTTCTTAAGCTCATTTATGTTATTTTTGTTACAAATAAATAAAAATGATAGTGGCATTTTTGAAAATTATTAAAAATCACAGAGGAGTTGTATGAAATAGCCTATTTTTGCGACTATCAAATAAAAGATTAACATAAACAAACTATTATGTCAGATACAGTAGAAAAAATCAAATGCCTGATTATAGGATCAGGTCCGGCAGGTTATACAGCCGCTATTTATGCAGCACGTGCCGATTTAAAACCGGTCATTTACACCGGTTTGGAAATGGGTGGGCAACTAACCACCACTACAGAAGTAGATAATTTTCCCGGATATCCGGAAGGAGTAGATGGTACACAAATGATGGAAGATCTAAAAAAACAGGCAGAACGTTTTGATACCGAAGTGCGTTTTGGTTCTGTGACAAAAGTAGAACTCAGTGATAAGGTAGGTGGTATTCACAAGGTAGAAGTAGATGGCAGCAAACAAATAGAAGCTGAAACAGTCATTATAGCTACCGGTGCCAGCGCCCGTTATTTAGGATTAGAAAGCGAAGAACGTCTGAAAGGTGGTGGGGTTTCTGCCTGTGCCACTTGTGATGGTTTCTTTTACAGAGATCAAGACATTATAGTAGTAGGAGCCGGCGATACTGCTGCTGAAGAAGCTACCTATTTAGCCAAAATATGTAAAAATGTCACTATGTTGGTAAGACGCGATGAAATGAGAGCTTCCAAGGCGATGCAAGAACGAGTAAAAAACACAAAAAATATCAAAATCCTTTTTAATACAGAATTAGATGAAGTATTGGGTGACAAAGTGGTAGAAGGGGTACGAGTGGTCAACAATCAAACCGGTGAAAAACACGAAATCACTGTTACCGGTGTCTTTATAGCCATTGGGCATAAACCCAACACCGATTTATTTGTAGGGCAATTGGATATGGATGAATCCAAGTACCTTAAAACCAAAGGCAAATCCTCTAAAACCAACAAACCCGGGGTGTTTGCTTGTGGTGATGTTCAAGATCATGAATACCGTCAAGCAGTAACTGCAGCAGGTTCCGGTTGTATGGCAGCATTGGATGCAGAACGTTATCTAGCAGCATTGTAA
>CAYNFJ010000037.1:16006-18001 GCA_964396505.1 uncultured Polaribacter sp.
AAACGAGCTTTTTTTGTATAATCAATAGTCGTATTAAAAATACTTTTCCATTTGTTTTTGATACTTTGCTTTGATTTCTTTCAATAATTCAATATCACAATTGGGCTTATAAATTCGGACCATATCTACCAGCGATTTATTCATATAAAAAGCACCGTTTACAATATCATAATTATTATTGGCAATATTGCTTTTGACATAAAGTGTCATTTTACGAAATAATTCCCATTCTATTTTTCTACCAATTTCTATATAACTCATCCCTTCATCATCTACATAAATACCTGTATCTATTTCCTGTAAGTTAAAAAAACGTTTCACTTTAAAAAAGGTAGCGCGAGGTTTATTCATTCTCTTATTTCGCATAAAGACAAAGCCCTCATCTTGATATGCTCTTTGAATCGTCTCCAGCTCACTCATATCTCTCAATCCCATAATACGAATGGCATAATGCGGCATATTAAACAGATTCAAATTGGCATAAGTCGCATCAATAGGCTCATCCAGGAATTTATTAATCTTATCGGTAGCCCTAATCACACTAGCCCAAGTATGTCTATTTCTGGTAATAAGGAAAATAGACGTGTTTTTTTCAACCATACGTTCATCAATCTTATGATAATGATATCCCGGATAGGGTTCGTCTGCAATAACTACAAAAGTGTTCCTTAATTTATAATCCGTCAATGCATGAACGGTTTCCTCCTTGTTTAAATAACCGGTAACTTCAAAAAAATGTGCCATAATTCGTGTTTTTATCTTTACAGTCTAAAATTACAAAAAAATATATAATTTTTGGTATCAAATTTGCATAAGTAGCTATAGATAACCAAAAAAATAATTATTAAAAAATATAATTAACTAAATATCAATATATTAAAAAACATATTGTTTGACATCAATTTTTAAAAAAAATAGTAACTTTAAACTTTCTTTTAACCCAAGATATTAAACCATGAATAAATTATCTATCCTTATCGCAGTACTTTTTATCTCATTGAGTAGTTTTTCCCAAGAAAAAGACACGCATGTGTATCAATCTAAATCCAATTGCACACAGACACTTACCGGTGTGGTCAAAAATGTTAAAACAGGAGAACTAATTCCCAATGCATTAGTCAGACTCTACAAAAGAGGAGAATTAGTTTCCAGTGTTCAATCCGGTGATGATGCTACCTTTAGTTTCACCCTTGATTGTGGAACCAGATACAACGTCAATGCAAGACATGAAAATTACACCATCAATTCCAAAATTGTATATGCTTCCAGTAAAGGTGGAGAAAAAACGCTGGATTTGATGCTATATCCTATTAAGGAATTTATCGACAGAGGTACCAATAAAATCATTGATGTAGAAAATGTGTATTTTGAAACCGATGGAGAAGCTATTGGGCAATTCACATCCGATCAACTCAAAAAAGTAGCCAATATCATGAAGAAATATCCTGAAATCAGGGTTAGTGTAGATGTACACACCGATAGTAAAGGAGAATCTGATTATGCGCTGAAAATAACCAAAGATCGTGCTGATATTATTGTCAATTATCTCATAGAAAAGGGAATTTCAGCAGACCGGCTGGAAGCCAATGGTTATGGAGACACTCAATTGCTGAATCATTGTGCCAAAGATGTCAAATGTACTGAAGCGGAACATCGTGTAAACAGACGTATTGAATTTGTTGTGATGCAATAATCACGCACATTCTATAGCTAATAAATTACTTTTTTCTAACCCCAAAATTTCGATAAAATGCGTATTATCCCTCTAATAACCGGTATGCTATTGAGTATGTCTTTATATGCTCAAAAACCTGCTTCTACTTGTTCCGATCATGTAGAAGGAACTGTCAAAAACAAACAAAGTAATGAATTTATTTCCAATGCGTTGGTTACCCTTAGAACAAACGGAAAAGTTGTTGAAGAAAAAAAATCTGACGAAAACGGTCATTTCTCTTTTGATTTGAATTGTGATTCTAGATATCAAATCAGTGCTAT
>CAYNFJ010000038.1:0-12599 GCA_964396505.1 uncultured Polaribacter sp.
AGTCGCCATTATTTTATCATTATTTTTAGTGAGATTGGCGGCATTAATTGTGTTAAATTCAGGATAGAAATCGTATAAATCGGTTTGCTCAGTATGATCATAAACCAAATCTATGATAAAATCTCCAAAATTATAACCGGCTCCCAATGCATATCCTGTTGGGTTATCGCTGGCAATACTATTGATAAAGGGTGTTTTTTCATAGCTGTAACCACCTCGAACACTGAACGATTTTATACGCCATTCAGTTCCCAATTGTACTTTATACGTGTTTTGTAAAAAAGAATTGATATTGGAATTTTCATCTGTAAAATCAGGTTTGGGGTTTAAGTGTATTCCTTTGTAATTTTTCCGGCTAAAATCGGCGCTAATCAGTCCTGATTTACCAAAAACATAAGAAATGCTGGCAGTTGTTTTACTAGGAGTTCTCAAATTGTATTCATAGGTAAGAATTTTATCTTTGTTATTTTCATAAGCAGGAGGATCGTTGCTGTAAAGCACATTATAATATCCTACATAGTCCGAATCATCTTCAGCAAAAATATTGGATTCTTCATACACTTCGTACCAAACCGGTGAGTAATAGGATAAGCCCAACCGGAAATTCTGGGTCATTCTGTAGATAAAACCTACCCCGAGAGAAAACCCATCGGCTGTGACTTTTTGCCAAAATTTTTCTAAAGCATCTACACTGTTGCTATTTCCATCATTTGCCAATTCATGACGACTGCTTTCCTCATTAAATTCGACATTATAGGAATTTAAAGCCACTCCTAAAAAGAGATTTTCATTAAATCTAGCAGCTAAGGCAAAATTGAGTTTTGCATTTTTACCGGAGGTAAAGTTTTTATATGTTTGGTCTTCCAGATTGGTATAATGTATGGTATTATCAGAAGGATCCTCTGTCCAGGTAGGTTCTGAAATACCACTGGCAATCCAATTATTTTTAAAATTGTTTACTATTTCGTAGTTTAAACTTAGACTAATTCTATTAATTCCTTCTGTAAAATCATCATCATCAAACAAAAGAATACCACCGGCTTGAGAAAGATTAAAACTATCTGTAGTGTTGTCATTTCTATTTCCGTAAAAATCAGTTTGTAAATCAAGCCTGTCATAAGCTAAGGTAAATGAAGCACTACTGTTGTTAAATACGGCGGCTCCTGCCGGATTTATGGAAATGGCATTTAAGTCACCTCCTAATGACCCAAAAGCACCTTTTAAAGCCATAGAACGGGCAGTTCCTTGATTGTTTTCATTGGTTAATAGTACGCCAAAATCACTATACCCTAGGACTTGAGCATTCATTGTAAAAATAGCTAATAGGCTAAGTGTAAGAAATATTTTTTTCATAAGAATTGATTAGATATAAATACACACTTCTCTGTAAGTTAAACGGAGAAGTGTGTTGTTTTTTCGATAGAAACATTTTTTTAACGTCTGCCTCTGGATGAATGACCTCTGGATGAACCTCTACTGCTAGATGAAGATCTAGAAGAACCGGATGTATGTGAAGACGAATGACTTCTATTACCGGATCCGGAAGAATAACTTCTATGAGTTGAAGTGCTTTGGTGTGAATTAGTTCTAGGACTGTACGTGCTTCTGGGTGTTGAAGTTCTAGGACTACTATTAACGTTATTTCTAGGGCTTTCAATTCTAGGTCTCGTACTGGTTCTAGGCGTAGAAGTGCCTCTAGGATTTACATTGTGTTGTGTTCTAGGTTGGGTATTCGTTCTAGGCGTAGAAGTACCTCTGGGATTTACATTGTGTTGTGTTCTAGGTCTAGTATTCGTTCTAGGTGTGGAAGTTCCTCTAGGGCTTACATTGTGTTGTGTTCTAGGTTGGGTATTCGTTCTAGGTGTAGAAGTACCTCTAGGACTTACACTGTGCTGTGTTCTGGGTCTCGTATTCGTTCTAGGTGTAGAAGTACCTCTAGGACTTACATTGTGTTGTGTTCTAGGTCTCGTACTGGTTCTGGGAGTAGAAGTGCCTCTGGGATTTATAGGTCGGGGTCTTATGATGCTTCCGCTGCCTCTGATAATGGAATGGTTTCTTCCATTATGGTTTACATTTGCCACGCTACGGCTAAAACTTCTTCTGCCGCCTACTCGTGCGTTATAACCGGCTCTACGACCATAGCGATTGTAATACCTGGGATAGTAGTAATAATTGTCGTAGTAATAATTATTGTAACCATAACCTCCGTAATAGTATGGATTGTAATATCCATAGCCATAATACGGGTTATACGCATAGCCACCGTAGTAATAGTTTGTATAGAATGACCAAGAGAAATAAGGTCTGTAAGGTCTGTAATAGTAATATGGATAATAGCCCCAGTCATAGTATCCCCAATCATAATAACCATAATAAGAAGGAGCGTGATAAGGGTGATACCAATAGTCATAATTGACGTGATAGGTTATATTGACATCTTGCGTATCATATCCCCAAGAAGCATTACTTTGTTCCGATGTATCTTCATCTTCATTGTATTCCTGATCCGTATCATTATTATACTTTTCGTCGGATGAATATTCATCGGGATCTAAGATAATATCATCGTCTTCAACAGCTTCTTCTTCATATTTTTTAAGTTCTTGAGCAAAGTAGTTATCATCATCAGAAGTATCTTTGGATGCTTTTTTGGTTACTACTGTTTTTTTAACAACAACTTCTTTTGTAGTCGATGGGGAAGCATAAATGCCATCATCAACCTGAGCCGTTCCTTTATAAGAACTACAGGAGCTAAGAACAAGACCTAGTAATAAAACAAATACTAGTCCGTGTCTTTTATGGAGTATCGGGTTAAAATTTTTCATAATTTGAAGTTTTAAATTGTTAGAACTATAAAAATAATTAGATTTGCTGAATTATTTTCATCAATCAAATATACACAATATTTGTGCCAAATTATAACTATGAGCAAAAAACTCACAAAACGAAGCGAAGATTATTCAAAATGGTATAACGAATTGGTTATCAAGGCTGATTTAGCAGAGAATTCTGCCGTAAGAGGTATGATGGTAATCAAGCCATACGGATATGCAATATGGGAAAAAATGCAAGCAGAATTGGACAAAATGTTCAAAGAAACAGGACATCAAAATGCGTATTTTCCGCTTTTTATTCCCAAATCATTCTTTAGTAAAGAAGCCAGTCACGTTGATGGTTTTGCCAAGGAGTGTGCAGTAGTAACCCATTATCGGTTGAAAAATGCGGAAGATGGTTCCGGAATTGTCGTGGATGAAAATGCCAAATTGGAAGAAGAACTTATTGTGAGACCTACCTCTGAAACCATTATATGGGATACTTATAAAAGATGGGTACAATCATATAGAGATCTTCCGTTATTGATAAATCAATGGGCCAATGTGGTGCGTTGGGAAATGCGAACTCGTCTTTTTTTAAGAACGGCAGAGTTTTTATGGCAAGAAGGACACACGGCTCATGCCACCAAAGAAGAGGCTTTGGAAGAGGCGCAGAAGATGCATGAAGTTTATACGCGTTTTGCCGAAGATTTTATGGCAATTCCCATTATTAAAGGAGCAAAATCTGAAAATGAACGTTTTGCCGGAGCATTGGAAACATTTACCATTGAAGCATTGATGCAGGATGGAAAAGCCTTGCAAGCCGGAACTTCTCATTTTTTAGGACAAAATTTTGCCAAAGCATTTGATGTGAAATTTGCTAATAAAGAAGGAGGTTTAGATTATGTATGGGCAACTTCTTGGGGTGTGACTACTCGATTAATAGGGGCTTTGATCATGACACATTCTGATGATAGTGGTTTGGTTTTGCCTCCAAATTTAGCTCCTTATCAAGTGGTGGTTGTACCTATTTATAAAACAGAAGAGCAGTTACAAGCCATTTCAGAACGCGTAAATGCGATTATGAAGGATTTGCGTAAAAAAGGGATTTCAGTGAAATTTGATAATAGAACCACACACAAGCCCGGATGGAAATTTGCCGAATATGAACTAAAAGGAGTTCCTTTGCGATTGGCAATGGGTGGTAGAGATTTGGAAAATGGCACTATTGAAATAGCTCGTAGAGATACTTTTGAAAAAGTGACGATTGCCCAATCGGAAGTAGTTTCTAAAGTTGCTTCATTACTTCAGGAGATTCAAGAAAATTTATTTTCTAAAGCCAAAACTTTTAGAGATGATCATATTACCAAAGTAGCTAATTTTGATGAATTTAAAGAAGTGTTGAATACTAAGGGTGGTTTTATTTCCGCTCATTGGGATGGAACCATAGAAACAGAGAAAAAAATCAAAGAATTGACCAAAGCGACCTTGAGATGTATCCCGTTGGATGCCGTAGAAGAGGAGGGAACCTGCGTTTTGACCGGAAAACCTTCACATAAACGTGTGCTTTTTGCAAAAGCATATTAAATTTTTAGATAAAAATTTTGCTGAACAAAAAATAGTTGTATTTTTGCACTCGCTTTGAGCAGAAGAATATTCTTGGCCCGTTCGTCTATCGGCTAGGACGCCAGGTTTTCATCCTGGTAAGAGGGGTTCGATTCCCCTACGGGCTACAATTTTAATTATTTGGTTTTCAAATAATTTTTATAATATAAATCATTTGTAAGATGGCAAATCATAAATCAGCGTTAAAGAGAATTAGAAGTAACGAAAAAAGAAGAGTTCGTAACAGATATCAGCATAAAACCACACGTAATGCTATAAGAGATTTACGTGCTATGGAAGTAAAAGCCGATGCCGAAGTTAAATTGAAAGAAATCGTTTCAATGCTCGATAAAATCGCTAAGAATAATATTATTCACAAAAATAAAGCGGCTAATTTAAAATCTAAATTGACCAAATTTGTGGCCGGTTTAGCTTAAAAGAAACCTAAGATATTACTTTATAGAAGTGTTCTGTTTTTGAAAATAGAACACTTTTTTTATTTCTGAATCTTATAGGACATTCGTTTGGTTCGCATCCAATTTGATAAAGATAAACAGCAAAATAGTAAATCCCCATAAAGAAGAACCTCCGTAACTAAAGAAGGGCAACGGAATTCCTACGGTGGGTAATAAATCCATCACCATTCCTATATTGATGGCAAAATGAAAAAACAGGATGCTCGCTACACTATATCCGTAAATTCTACTAAATTTTGATTTTTGTTTTTCTGCCCGGTGAATAATTAATACAATTAATAAGATGAATAGGATAATAACCAAGCTGCTTCCTACAAATCCAAATTCTTCTCCAATACTACTGAAAATATAATCGGTATGTTGTTCCGGTACAAATTTTCCATTGGTTCTATCGCCTTCTAAAAAACCTTTACCCAACAAGCCACCCGATGCAATGGTTTTGATAGATTGATCATTGTTAAACCCGTAGGTTCGCTTTAAACGTTTTAATTTTTTAGGATTCTTTTCCAATCGCAACCATAAAGCCAATCGATCTTTTTGATGGGTTTTAAGTACGTTTTTATGTAAATAACGACTGCCTATTGTAATGACAAGAACGCTTATAATTATTCCGATTACAGCAGGCCAATTCCTTCTAAAAAATAAATTTTGCCGTTTATAAGCGTAATAAAAAAGAATGGCTAAAAGGATAAAAGTAATCAATAAGGTGTTGTTTACTCCATATTTTATTGTACTGATAAAAATGAGCGTCATTACGAACAATCCACTAAAAAATTGGATGGATAAACCTTCCCGAAGCAATACAAAAATAAAGGCAAAATAAACAATAGCAGATCCAAAATCAGGCTGAAAAAGAATTAATGTAAAAGGGAGGAATAAGATAATTAATACATTTTTAAAATCGTTTATTTTTTTAATATCAAAGAGATTATCACTCATTATTTTTGCCACAGCCAAAGAGGTTGTTGCCTTGACAAACTCTGCAGGTTGCAAACTGAAACTGCCAAAGGAAAACCAAGCGGTCTGTCCATTAATAGTTTTTCCGAAGACAAACAGCCCTATCAAAAACAATAGTGAAATGATATAAAAGACACTGGAAAAACGTTCGTAAAATGAGGCTTCTATAGAGAGGATTAACACAATTAGTACAATACTTAAGATTATGAATAAGAGTTGTTTGCCATAGTGAGTGCTAAAATCAAAAAGTTCAGTTCCTTCAGAAAAAGTGGTGGCATAGATGCTGAACCAACCTAAAGCCACTAGTATAAAATACAAGAGTATGATACCCCAATCCAGTTCTAATAATATGTTTGATTTATTTCGTAACATCGGTAGGAAGTACTTCTAATTGTCGGTTGTATTGTTCTTCATAAAGATTGATGTCATGTACGCGTTTTTCACGCCACTCATTTTCAATACTTTTATGTAAGTATTTTTCTATCATTAAACTGGCGACGGGTGCTGCTATTCTAGAACCAAATCCGCCATTTTCAACAAATACGGCAATCGCTATTTTAGGATTATCTTTTGGAGCAAAGGCTATAAAGATGGAATGATCGGCTAATTTGATTTTTTCGCCTTCTTTTTTGATGAAATTTTCAACCGTTCCTGTTTTTCCACAGATTTCCAAACCTTTTACTTGAGAGTAATAGGCTGTTCCTCCTTTTTTTTCAAAAACCAATTGCATTCCGTTTATAACCGGTTCAAAATATGTTGCATCAATACCGGTATTTTTGGGGATTGTAAATTTTGGATTATCGATGGGCTTGTCGTCAATTTTTTTAACGATATGTGGTGTAAAATAGTAGCCTCTATTGGCAATGGCAGCCGTCATATTAGCTAATTGGATGGGAGTGGTAAGGATTTCCCCTTGTCCAATGGCATTGGATATGGTGGTGACAGCTTTCCAATTTTTCATTGGATAATACCGGTCATAGTAGGCAGCATCGGGTATGAGACCTTTTTGTCCTACCGGTAAATCGTATCCTAAATAATTACCCAATCCGAATTTTTTTACCTGTTGACTCCAATGGTTCATCCCTTCGGCAGCGGTTGCATATTTTTCAATAGATTTGCGATAAGCAATGGAAAAATAGGTGTTGCAAGACCTGTAAATGGCTTCTTCTAGTTTTAAAGGTCTTCCAAAACTGTGGCAATGGCAACCCATAAAGGCTTGTGTCCTGACACCATACTTATAACCTCCATAACATTTGGTAGTAGTATTTACCGTAATGACGCCTTCTTGTAATGCAATTAATCCATTGAGCATTTTAAAAGTAGATCCGGGCGAATATTGAGCCTGTAAACTGCGGTCAAAAAGCGGTTTATTGAATTGGTCTAAATAGAGTTTATTAAAATTTTTGGATCGCTCTCTTCCCACCATTAAGTTTGGATTGTAACTGGGAGCTGTGATTAAGGCCAAAATTTCGCCCGATCGTGGTTCGATGGCTACAATTCCTCCTCTTTTATTTTGCAACAACCATTCGCCATATTGTTGTAAATCAATATCAATACTCAATGTAAGGTCTTTACCGGCAATAGCAAGTGTGTCATATTTTCCGTTTTTGTAACTCCCTATTTCTTTGTTTAGAATATTTCGTTTGATGTATTTAACGCCTTTAGTTCCTCTTAAAATAGGTTCATAGTATTTTTCAACACCCTGATAGCCAATTAATTCACCTGCTTGGTAATAAGGGCTCTCTTTTGCCATAGTTTCATTTACTTGACTGATATAACCCAAAACATTTGCTGCGGAATTATAAGGATATTCACGAAGCATCCTCTTTTGGATATAAAAGCCTTTGTACCGGAACATTTTCTCTTGCAATACGGCAAAATCACTTTTCGCTAATTCTTGTACAAAAATAGAAGGCAACCAAGGGGAATATTTTTTTGCTTTTTTTACTTTCTTAATGAAATTTTCTTTGGAGATAGAAAGAAGTTTGCAGAATTCTAAGGTGTCAATTTCTCTAATCTCATTTGGAACGACCATAATATCATACGAAGTTTGATTGGCGACCAATAATTTCTTATTTCTATCATAAATATAACCCCTTCTCGGGTAATCATATTTGGCTCTAACTGCGGCATTATTGAGTGGATTGCTACGGAATGAATCATCTAAAATTTGTAGGTAAAACAAGCGTCCAATAAAGAACAATCCACTTGCTATAGTTAGAAAAACCAATATGAAACCCTTATTGCGCATTTGATTTTTTTGTCAAAAATAGCTGTAAACTAAATAGGATTAATAAGATAGTTAGTATGGCAGATAAAAAAGTTTTTAATAATAGATTTCCAAAATTCTCAAAAGAAAACTGTTCCAATAAAAAAACTAAAAAATGATGTATCAATGTCAAGCTGCTAATCCATAGGAATAAAACGGGAAAATTGATATTTTGAATGGAGGTTTCTTCCAGTTCCAAAGGGGTTTTTGAAGCAAAAACTTGTAGTGGAATACGTCTGAAATAAGCAATAAAAACCAAAGAAAAAGTATGAATACCACCATCATTGGTCAATAAATCAATAAAAATACCCAACAAAAAGCTACTGAGTAATAAGCTGGTTCTGTCTTTTTTAAAAGGATACACTATTATAAATATAATGTAGAAGTAGGGGTCTATATAACCTAACAAATTGATATTGTTAAATATACTAAGCTGAAAAACAGGAAGTAAAATTAACAGCAAACCATATTTTAACATCGAACTATTCATTTTGAGATTGATTTTCTAGTTGGAGTTGTTCATCACTCAGTTTATTCTGAACGACATATACATAGTTCAATGCGCTGAAATCAGCAAATAAGTGAATATTGATATTTTGATAGGCTTTGTTCTTTTTTTCAAAAGATTTGATCATCCCAATAGGAATTCCTTCCGGAAAAATAACCGATTTTCCACCACTTATTACGGTATCACCTACTTTGATATGGGCTTGAATTGGAAGGTCATAGAGTTGTACGCTGCTAAAATCATTCCCATTCCATTCCAAACTGCCGTAATGAGGGCTATTTTTCATTTTGGCGTTGATTTTTGTTTGGCTGTTTAATAATGATAAAACAGTTGTAAAATGATTGGAAGTACGCAACGTAATTCCAACAACACCATTGGATAACACGACACCCATATTGGGTTTTATACCGTCTTTTTCTCCTTTGTCAATTGTCAAAATATTATTTCTTTTACGAAAAGGATTGGATATGACCTGGGCACTTATATAGTTGTATTTTAGCAACGAATCCGCTGATATTCCTTGTTTTTGAGATAGATTCGATGCTTGCTTTTGCAATTTATTTTTTAACAATTCATTCTCTTGTGCAAGTAATTTGTTTTGTGATGTTAAATGAAAATAATCGTGAATTCCTTTGGAAGTTTTCAAGATACTACCACTTATACTATTAGCAGAATTTAAAAATTTGCTGTAATGATAGGAATGACTGTTTAGAACAAAGATAAAAGCGATAAACTCAAGCAATACAAATAACAAACCGTACCGGTTATTTGTAAAAAATTTGATGAGTTGTAACATAGTGAATTATCTTTTTAAGAAATGAGCAAGTTAAGAAATATTTTAATGTTATTTTACTTAAAAAAACAGGACTTTTTGTTAAAAAAATGACATATGTTTTTGGATTAAAAAAACAATTTACAGAAGAAATAACAAATCCCAAAGCAACTAGTAAAGTGATTGTAGGACGACAAGTTTAGATTAATATACTCTTGTATCTATCCAATTCTTTTAAGGCAATACCGGTTCCTCTAACGACTGCTCTTAACGGATCTTCGGCTACATAAACCGGTAAATCCGTTTTGCGGGACAAACGCTTATCCAGACCTCGTAACATAGAACCGCCTCCGGCTAGATATATTCCGGTATTGTAAATATCAGCAGCCAATTCAGGCGGGGTTTGAGAAAGTGTTTCCATCACGGCATCTTCAATTCTAATGATAGATTTATCCAATGCCTTGGCAATTTCTCTATAAGATATTTGGATTTGTTTGGGTTTTCCACTTAGTAAATCACGCCCTTGAATATACATATCTTCCGGTGGGTTTTCTAAATCTTCGGTAGCAGCACCCACTTGAATCTTGACCATTTCGGCTGTACGTTCTCCAATATATAGGTTGTGTTGTGTGCGCAGATAATAAGAAATGTCATTGTTAAATACATTTCCGGCTACTTTGATAGATTTATCAACTACAATGCCTCCTAATGCTATAACAGCTATTTCGGTGGTTCCGCCTCCTATATCGATAATCATATTACCTTTAGGTTGCATAATGTCAATTCCAATACCGATAGCTGCTGCCATAGGTTCGTGGATTAAATGCACCTCTTTCCCTTTCATCTTTTCAGCAGAATTATAGACGGCTCTTTTTTCAACTTCAGTAATCCCAGAAGGAATACAGATAACCATTCGCAAAGAAGGAGTTATAAAACGATCTTTAATAGAAGGAATACTTTTAATAAATTCGCGAATCATTTGTTCCGATGCATCAAAATCGGCAATGACACCATCTTTTAAAGGCCAAATAGTTTTGATGTTTTCGTGCGTTTTTCCCTGCATCATATTGGCTTCTTTACCGATGGCGGTAATTTTACCCGTAGTACGATCTCGCGCAACAATAGACGGGCTATCCACCACCACTTTGCCATCGTGTATTATCAATGTGTTTGCAGTTCCTAAATCTATCGCAATATCTTCAGTTAAAAAATCAAAAAAGCCCATTATTATATTCAGTTTATTTTGGAAAAATCTCTAGTGTGCAAAGGTAGTTAAAAAAATATTCTATTTACATCAAACAATTAAAAAATAAAATTGCAATCTATTGCTTTGTATATTAGTGTATTACTACTTGTTTAATAAGATCTTATTCCCGCTGTAGAAATCAATAACATTAATCTTTATTTTTATTAAAATTAGGGAAACTTTTATGCTATTTATCAAAAAGTTTCACCTAATTCCTTGAGCTTTTCAGTATTTTCTGCCAGTTGTAATTCTTTGATTATTTTTAGGATATCACCATTTATAATATTGTTAAGATCGTATAATGTCAAGTTGATACGATGCTCTGTAACACGACCTTGCGGATAGTTGTAAGTCCTGATTTTCGCCGAACGGTCACCACTGGAAACCATGGTTTTTCTTTGGGCGGCATCGGCTTCTAATTTTTTTGCCAATTCTCTTTCGTACAATCTGGAACGCAATACTTTAAAAGCCTTTTCTTTGTTTTTATGTTGCGATTTTTGATCCTGACATTGGGCTACCAATCCGGTTGGCGTATGTGTAAGTCGTACGGCAGAGTAGGTCGTGTTTACCGACTGTCCACCGGGACCTGAGGCACAAAAATAGTCTATTCGTACATCGGCAGGATTGATTTGTACGTCAAATTCTTCTGCTTCGGGTAACACCATAACGGTGGCTGCCGAGGTGTGTACCCTGCCTTGGGTTTCGGTTTGAGGGACTCGTTGTACACGATGCACACCGGATTCAAATTTCATCAATCCGTAAACTTCCTCTCCAGTGATACTGAATATAACTTCTTTGAATCCGCCTGAAGTTCCTTCACTGACATCCACTAGTTCTGTTTTCCAGCCTTGAGAGGCACAGAATTTAGTGTACATTCTATACAGATCTCCGGCAAAAATACTGGCTTCGTCTCCTCCGGTTCCGGCTCTGATTTCGACCATTACATTTTTGGCGTCTTCCGGATCTTTGGGAATAAGCATAACCTTGATTTCTTCTTCTAATACAGGGATTCGTTCTTCGGCACTGCTCAATTCCATTTTAGCCATTTCCAGCATCTCCGGATCGGATTCATTCTTGATAATATCCTTAGCTTCGGTAATGGAATGAAGCAATGATTCGTATTCATCGGCTTTTTTAATGACTTTGCTCAAATCCTTATATTCTTTATTGATTTGAACATAGCGTTTCTGATCTGAAATGATATCCGGTTGGATGATTAAATCGGATACTTCATCGAACCTTTGACGAACTATTTGAAGTTTTTCTAACATAAATGGTGTGAATTCTTGGCGCAAACTTACGATTTACTTCTAATATTTCCCAAAAATAATCGATTAATAAGCGCTTTGTCATATAAGTGATTCAAAAAGCAATAAAAACTTAAAACACTAGTTTTATTTATGCAATTCATTCTAAAAGAATTCAATACATTTGCAATCCAAAATTATATATGACTAGATATTTTTTAATACTGACAAGCCTTTTGTTTGTAACCGGTGTGCACGCACAATTACTGAATGAAATTGGTTTTTTTGCCGGTGGTACGAATTACAGTGGCGATATTGGTAATGAGACTTTTATAGCTCCCAATCGCTTGGGTGGCGGTATTGTTTATAAAAGAAATGTAAACACCCGTTTGACTTTACGTTCCTCATTGAGTGTTTTGCCTATTGCCGATTCTGATGCCAATTCATCCAATATTGTCAGGAAGCAAAGAGGATATAGTTTCAGCAATACGTTGTATGAAGTTGCGATGGGATTGGAATTTAATTATTTTGAGTACGATATCACCTCTACCGATCGTACAGCGACTCCTTATTTGTTGTTTGAATTTGCCGGTTTTTATTATCAGACCGTTACCAGTGCAACGAATACACAATACAATTATTCCGGTAAAGTTGCTTATGCAATCCCTTTTGGTATTGGCTATAAGTCCAAAATAACCCGAAATTT
>CAYNFJ010000038.1:12699-17856 GCA_964396505.1 uncultured Polaribacter sp.
TGACTTTGTTTGCTTTTTCTACCGAGAATTGGTCTAGACCCAAAAAAGAAGTGGATACCTTGATGAGTTTGCTAGCCACCTCTTTGAAAAAAGAATTAAAATCCTTACAAAAAAATCAAATTCAGCTGCGGGCCATCGGTGATTTAGACCAATTGCCGGCTAAAGCACATAGCGAATTGGAAGAAGTAATAGCCAAGACATCTCATAATGATAGAATGGTGCTTAACCTGGCTTTGAGTTATGGTTCCAGAGCCGAAATAGTTAAGGCAGTGAAAAGTATTTCTAAAAAAGTTGTTAATAATGAACTAAAAGTAGAAAATATTGATGAAAAAACTATAAATAATCATTTATATACATTTTCTTTGCCTGACGTAGATTTTTTGATACGAACCAGTGGCGAAAAAAGAATCAGCAATTTTTTATTATGGCAAATTGCTTACGCCGAATTGTATTTTACACCTACACTTTGGCCTGATTTTAAAAAACAAGATTTTTTTGAAGCCATTAAAGAATATCAAAGAAGAGAACGTAGATATGGTAAAACCAGTGAACAAATTCAAACAAATGAGTAGTATTAAAAAAGTTTTTATTTCAGTATTCTTTTTAATTTTTACAAGTGTCTTGACTCAAGCTCAAGAAACTCCCGTTATCAATAAGGACAGTTTAGCTTTTGAAAAAGGGAAAGAATATATTTTAGGCGACTTTACAGTTTTAGGACTTAAAAAGTTTAGTGAACAAGCTGTCAAAGTGCATTCAGGACTGACCAAGGGTTCTAAAATTAAACTTCCCGGAGACAAATTAACCAGTGCCATCAAAAGATTGTACGAAACCGATCAATTCAGTAAAGTAGATGTTTACTTGGTAAAATTAGATGGTGATACCGCTTATTTGGAATTTGATGTAACTGAATTACCTCAATTAGACAAATTGGTGTTTTTGAACCTTGGTAAAGCCAAATCAAGAACCTTGACTGAAGAGTCCAATATTAAAACCGGTGATATGGTTACCGATAATTTATTGGTTACCACCAAGAATTTTTATATCAATAAATATAAAAAAGACGGCTTTTTAAAAACTAAAGTCGATATAAAAACCAGAAAAGGTAAAAAACCCAACACTGTTGATTTATTGATTTCGATTGATAAAGGTGAAAGAATTAAAATCCGTAAGATAAATATAGAGGGGAATAAAGAGTTAAGCGACAAAAAATTGCGTAAAAAAATGAAAAATACCAAACAAAAAAGATTTGGTAGATTCTGGAAACGTTCTAAATACATTGCCGAAGATTACAAGGAAGATTTGCACAAATTAATAGATATATATAGCGAAAAAGGCTATAGAGATGCCATTATTACCGATAAAAAAATTGTGTGGAACGATGATAATACCATCGATTTGGATTTGACGGTTTCCGAAGGAAAAAAATATTATTTCAAATCTATTAATTTTGTAGGTAATACGGTTTATACCGATGAGCAACTCCATAAATTTTTAAGATTGGAGAAAGGCGATGTGTATAATTCCAAAGTGCTTAAAGACAGGGTAACCGGTAACGGCAAACCGGACTCTGAAGACCTGCAATCTCTATACCTGAACCGCGGTTATTTATTTGCTCACGTGATGCCGGTAGAAACACGTGTTGTCAATGATTCAATAGATGTGGAAATCCGGATTTATGAGGATGAACCGGCTACTATAAGAAAGGTGAGTGTTACAGGAAACACCCGTACCAATGACCATGTTATTTACCGCGAATTATATACCAAACCGGGTAATTTATTCAGCAAAGAAGATATCATTCGATCTGTTAGAGAAATCAGTCAACTAGGGTTCTTTGATGCAGAGAATATTGTTCCCGACATCAAACCCAATCAAATAGATAAAACAGTTGATATTATCTATTCTGTTGCCGAAAAAGGTTCTAGTCAAATAGAATTGCAAGGCGGTTACGGTGGTAATTCATTTATAGGAACTCTAGGATTGTCCTTTAATAATTTTGCCGTAAAAGATTTGTTTAATAAGAAAGCCTATAAACCTCTACCAATGGGTGATGGTCAGGCACTATCCTTACGATTACAAAAAAGCAAATTTTACAGCACATACAGTTTTTCATTTACAGAACCTTGGTTAGGCGGTAAAAAACCCAAATCCTTATCCTTATCAGTCTATAATTCACGACAATTTGGTTATACGGCCACTTATGATGTGAATAAAGACCAAGGACTCAACATTTGGGGTGCATCCGTAGGTTTGGGCGAGCGTTTAAAATGGCCGGATAATTATTTCAACTTATCCCAATCTATTAGTTTTCAGCGTTACGAGTTGAGTAATTACAGGGCTATTTCCAGTCTGTCTTTTTCTGATGGAGATTCCAATAATATATCGTACAATATTACCTTCTCTCGAAATTCTGCAGGACCCAATCCTATTTTTCCAACGACCGGTTCCAATATCAGTTTAGGTTTTAAAGCCACTCCGCCTTTTTCATTATTGAATAATAAGGATTATACGACAATGGAAGATGCCGAGAAGTACAAATGGTTAGAATATTACAAAACCACCTTTAAAGCCAAATGGTTTACACCTTTGTTTGATAAAGTCGTGCTGATGACCAATGCCGAGTTTGGTATTTTGGGTTATTATAATAAAGACATCGGATACTCTCCTTTTGAAAGATACATTGTAGGAGGAGACGGTTTAGCACAATACCGTTTTGACGGAAGTGAAACCATAGGTTTACGTGGCTATGAGAACGGTGGTTTGTCCAATAGAGCAAATGGTGGTACGATGTATAACAAGTTTACTTTAGAGGCACGGTATCCAATAACTCTAAAACCATCTGCATCGATTTATGTGACCAGTTTTTTAGAAGCGGGAAATTCATATAATAAATTTGAAAATTTTAATCCGTTCTATTTAAAAAGAGCAGCCGGAGTAGGAGTGCGTATTTTTATGCCGGCTTTTGGCTTATTAGGAATTGATTTTGCCTATGGATTTGATCCCATACCGGGAGCTAATGCACCATCAGATTGGCAAACGCATTTTATAATAGGAAAACAATTCTAATTATATGTTATCTTTGCAAATAGATACGGTATTTTATAATTTAAATAGAGTGTTATGACAAAAAGAGTTTTATTTGTTTTAATGAGTATGGTATTCGCTTTAAATATAGCTGCTCAGAAACCACAACGTATTGCTTATATTGATATGGAATATATTTTGGAAAATGTTCCTGATTATCAAAAAGCAACCACACAATTAGACGCAAAAGTTCAAAAATGGCAAGAAAAAATAGCCAAAGAAGAAAGAGAATTGGAAGTGCTTAAAACCGATTTGAGCAATGAAAAGGCATTGCTGACTAAAAATTTAATTGAAGAACGCGAAGAAGATATCGCTATTAAAGCAGAAGAGTTAAAAAAAACTAAAAATAAATACTTTGGCACAGAAGGTGATTTGTATAAATTGCGCAAACAATTGGTAAAACCGGTTCAAGATCAAATTTACAATGCCATTCAGGATATTGCCAAAAAAAGAAAATATGATTTTGTTTTAGATAAGTCCAGCGACTTAATTATGCTTTATACCAATGATAAATATGATATCAGTGATTTGGTCGTAAAAAGTATAACCAGAAATGAAAAACAAAAGCAGATAGCCGAGAAAAGAAGCAAAAAACAAATGGCAATCAAGGCAAAACAGAAGCGAGCAAAAGAGCCAAATCCTGAATTACAAAAAAAAATGGAAGAACGGGAGGCTAAGAAAAAACAATTAAAGGATAAGATAGAAGCTCAAAAGAAAGAACGGGCTAAAAAACGAGAAGAACAAAAAAAGAAAATTGAAGCCGCCCGTAAAAAGAAATTAGAAGAAAGAGAAGCTGCTAAAAAGAAAATAGCCGATAAAAGAGCAGCAGAACAAAAAGCTAGAGAAGAAAAACAACAACAAGAAAATAAACAATAATTAAAATAAGAATTAAAATGAACGCAATTAAAACACTTTTATTAGTCACTATTTTTACTTTAGGATTTACACAAGTTAACGCACAATCTAAAGTAGCACACATTAACACAGACCAACTAATGGCGGCTATGCCGGAAACAAAAGCTTTAAATGCTAAACTTGAAAAATTAGGAAAAACCTATGATGATGAAGTGAAAGCTAAAGAAGCCGAGTTACAAGCAAAATTCAAAAAATACAATGCAGAGTTTAAGACTCAAACAGAAGAAACAAACAAACAAAGAACTGCAGAAGTACAAGCCGATGCCAAAAAAATAGAACAATACAAAGCAGAGGCTATGAAAGATTTGCAAAAACAACAAAACGATGGTTTGAAACCCATTATCGATAAAGCGATGAAAGCTATTGAAGATGTTGCTGCGGCACAAGGCTATGATTATGTCTTGAATGCCAATACTTTGGTAGTTGCCAAAGGAAAAGATTTGTTGCCCGATGTAAAAGCAAAATTAGGAATTCAATAAGATCTATTGAGTTATAAATAAAAAAACCGTTCGAGAATCGAACGGTTTTTTTATTTTTGTAAAATATGACAAAAAATCAACATCCCATAGGTTTTTTTGATTCCGGTGTTGGCGGAACTTCCATCTGGAAAGAAATGATACAGTTGCTTCCAAATGAGAATACGGTTTACTTAGCAGATAGCAAGCATGCTCCTTACGGGCAAAAAACAACCGATGAAATAATTGTACTTAGTGAAAAAAATACAGAATTATTATTAAATAAAAATTGTAAAATAATTGTAGTAGCCTGCAATACCGCCACCACCAATGCTATCTCTCATCTCCGAAAAAAATATAAGATTCCGTTTATCGGTATTGAACCCGCTATCAAACCCGCGGCTTTACAAACCCAAACTAAAGCTGTTGGGATACTTGCCACCCAAGGGACTTTGAGTAGTGAATTGTTCGCCAAAACATCCGGTAAGTTTGCCCGAGATATAAAAATTGTTGAACAACAAGGAACCGGTCTTGTAGAACTGATTGAATCGAATCAAATCAATACCGATAAAATAAATTTGTTGTTACAAGAATATTTATATCCGATGTTGGACAATAATATAGACCATCTTATTTTGGGTTGCACGCATTATCCATATCTAATCCCTCAGATCAAAAAAATAATAGGAAATCAAGTTACCAT
>CAYNFJ010000039.1:0-4385 GCA_964396505.1 uncultured Polaribacter sp.
TGAACAGGTAAAACTGCTGATTGATAAATTGGGCGCTAAGTCTATGGCAGATATGGGAAAAGTAATGGGTATAGCTACAAAAGAATTAGCCGGTAAAACAGATGGCAAAACAATTTCAACTATTGTAAAACAATTGTTGATGAATCAATAATAAATTTTTTAGGCCGCGTAGTTCAACTGGATAGAATATCAGATTTCGGCTCTGAGGGTTGAGGCTTCGAATCCTTCCGCGGTCACTTTTATGACAGAGCTATCAATTTTATTGGTAGCTTTGTCATTTATTAGATGTATAAAAACACCTTACCATTGAGATATCCTTTTTTTTATAAAAAATTAGCCGATTCCTATCGCCGTATTCTTTATGAGAATTTCAGATTCTATAATCATTTAAGTAATCGTGGACGTAAACTTTTTGATCATAGAGTGGTGCAATTTATGCGACACCATGAATTTGTGGGTCATGAGGGTTTGGTGGTAACAGATAAGATGAAAATATTGATTTCAGGAACCGGTATTATGCTCAGTTTTGGGTTTAGTGAATATCTCTATGCCTTGTTCAAAACTATTATTATTTATCCCGAAAATTATTATTCCAATCAGACGCATACACAAAATAAAGGAGAAGCCAATCCTAAGTTTGGTGTTGTGGTGTTTTCTTGGGAAGATTTTAAAGCCGGATTGGCTATTGAAGATGATAACATACATTTGGGAATTCATGAATTTTGTCATGCTTTGCATTTCACTTTTAAATACAAACGATCTATAGAAGGGGAGGAATTTATTGAGAACTATCAGCATTTGTTGACTTATCTGGAAGATAAATCTGTACAGCGAAAGATATTGGATTCCGGTTATATCAGAGATTATGCTTTTGAAAATCAATATGAATTTTTGGCAGTTCTATTGGAACATCTATTTGAAACACCGGCAGACTTCCAAAAAACATTACCCATAATTTACCGATTGTTGCTCAAACTTATGAAATTAGAAAAAGCTGTATTATAATTTGCCTTTTAAATTGGCAATGGTTTTCACCGGATGCTCACTCTTGAAAATATAGCTTCCCGACACAAAAGCATCTACCCCTGCATCGTGTAATTCTTTTATATTCACATCACTTACACCGCCATCTACCTCAATAAGTGCTTGAGAATGGGTTTCTGCAATCAAGCTTTTGAGTTGTGTTACTTTTTTATAGGTGTTTTCAATAAAACGCTGCCCACCAAATCCCGGATTCACACTCATTATCAATACCAAATCCAAATCATTGATGCTATCTTCTAGTACAGCAACAGGTGTATGAGGGTTGAGAGCTACACCGGCTTTCATTCCATTGGTTTTTATTTCCTGAATGGTTCTGTGTAGATGTGTGCAAGCCTCATAATGTACCGTTAAAATATCGGCGCCGGCTTTTTTAAAATCGGCGATGTAACGTTCCGGTTGGACAATCATCAGATGTACATCCAGAGGTTTTTTACTATATTTTTTAATAAACCGGATAATGGGCATCCCAAACGTAATGTTGGGGACAAACAGTCCGTCCATAATATCCAGATGCAACCAGTCTGCTTCACTGGAATTGAGCATTTCTATCTCACTTTGCAGATTTGCAAAATCACAGGAGAGCAATGAAGGAGCGATAATATTGTTCATAGAAATGATGTATTAAAACACAAAAATACAATAAAAAAAACTCTCAAGAATATGGAGAGTTTTTTTATCGTATTTTTTTAGACTTTGAGATGTATTATCCCAAATAAGTCATTAAAATTTTGCTACGGGAAGTATGTTTTAATCTCCGGATTGCTTTTTCTTTAATTTGTCTTACCCTTTCACGAGTCAGATCAAAAGTTTCTCCTATTTCTTCCAGTGTCATGGGTTGATGATCACCTAAGCCAAAATAGAGTTTTACCACATCGGCTTCACGAGGCGTGAGGGTTTCCAAGGCGCGTTCTATTTCAATACGCAAGGATTCATGAACCAGACTTTTATCGGGATTTGGTGATTCTCCGGAGCGTAGTACATCGTATAAATTGGAGTCTTCTCCTTCAATTAAAGGGGCATCCATAGAAACGTGTCTGCCCGAATTTTTCATAGATTCTTTTACCTCATTGATAGTCATATCCAATTTAGCGGCAATCTCTTCGGCTGAAGGTTCCCGTTCGTTTTCTTGTTCTAAGAAAGCGTACATTTTGTTAATCTTATTGATAGATCCAATTTTATTCAAAGGTAATCTTACAATACGAGACTGTTCTGCCAGTGCTTGTAAGATAGATTGTCGTATCCACCAAACGGCATAGGAAATAAATTTAAATCCACGTGTTTCATCAAATCTTTTGGCGGCTTTGATCAAGCCTAAGTTTCCTTCATTAATAAGGTCGGGAAGGGTCAATCCTTGGTTTTGGTATTGTTTCGCAACAGATACTACAAATCGTAAATTGGCTTTGGTTAATTTTTCCAAGGCAATTTGGTCTCCGGCTTTAATACGTTGTGCCAACTCTACCTCTTCGTCGGCGGTAATAAGTTCTACTTTTCCAATTTCTTGAAGATACTTATCCAATGAAGCAGTTTCTCTATTGGTAACCTGCTTTGTAATTTTTAGTTGTCTCATTAAATTATGTGTAGTTTAAATGATAAATATGTCCTGTGCTTATATATACGTGTATTTTACCAAAAGGTTACAAAAAATCCTATTTTTATAAAAATAGGGGTTTATTTTCTTCATTATCTATCACTTTTAGTACTTGCTTTATCTTCTCATATTTACGATTAAAGAAGCGGAAACGCTCTTTGGTGCTGGTGTTTGTAATGCAGGTAGCATGTTGCATTTGTTCGTATATATAGGCTTCCTGCGCTTTACTCGCTTTTTGGTTATTGATTATAAAAAAGCGTAAAAGTGCATACGGGTAAGCAAATTGTAAGGAGTCTTTTAGTTTGATAATCATACTATTATTCATCATGATTAATTCATTGGAGTAAAGTTGGAATTGACGTATTGTCTTTTTTTGTTTTTGTGAGATACCTTCTTCTAAACTTTTAATTTCTTTCGTTAAGGCATCACAAACAAGCTTTGCTTCTGCTTGTGTAATTTGCCGCATTTTATAAATATACAAAAGTTGTTGAAGCACGTTATTCAACGATCCAAAACTCCATACTTCGGTTATGTTGATCTGATTGTAACTGTGATATACCTTTTGAGCTGCTAGAATAAGTGATTTGGAAACTTCAAAATCTCTAAAACTAATTTTGTGTCCTTTGATAGGCGGTATATTTAAAATATTTGCCCAAAGAAACATTTTAAAACGAATTAATAAGGGATTGTTGAAAAAATAAAACATGGGTAATTCACGGGCGCCAAAAAGGAGGGAAGCTTCAGGGTTGTCAATCAAAGGGGAGAGTTCTGCATAGAGTTTTGAAAAATAGGTAGCAAAATCATCTATACTACCGATGGGTTTGGATTCTCTAATAAGGTATGCATGAGGTTCATTAACTTCAAATAAGGTATTTAAAGAAATATCATATTTTTTAGAAAGTACCACGGCTTCATTCAACTGAAAATTTACTTTTCCACTCAATCTTCTGTATGCTGCGTCATAACTAATCCCCAGTGTTGAAGCGATTTCTTCGGTTACAGAAATGGAATTAGGGATTTTTTCTTTAATAATTTGGATAAAATAAGCGTCGTAATTTTTCATAGATAAAATTTATGAAAAGTAAAGATATTCTTTTTTGTGAATATTGCATAATATTTTATAATTATTTTGTAATTATCACAAACTCTCCGGTGTTATTTTTTATAGATTTGTCCCATAAAATTATGAAAAAGGATAAGTATCTTGCTTATCCCAAGGGGGTAAATAAAGAAGGCACTTGCAGTTTTGCAAGTGCTTTTTTTTATAGAAAAAGCGGCCGTCATATTTATATGACAGCCGCTTTTAGTTTAAGTTAAAATAATTTTGAAAAGATTTAATCTCTTTTGTTATCGCGGTGATGGTTATGAGATTTATGACCTCTGTTTCCTCCTCTGTTTCCTCTATCTTCTCTGTCTCCTTCTTTTCTGGGAGGTCTGGGTAGGAGTGCTTTTCTAGAAACTTTTTGTTTTCGAGTTCTAGGATCAATACCGAAATACTTAACCTCAATGAGGTCTCCCACTTTTACAATATCACTGACATTCTCGGTACGTTCCCAAGCAAGTTCAGAAATGTGTAATAAAACCTCTTTGCCGGGTCTGAATTCAACTACTGCTCCAAAGTCCAATAGTTTCACGACCTTAACGGTATAGGTTTCTCCTACTGTTGGAGAAAAAGTGATATCATCAATTTTTTGAATCACTTCGTCAATTTTTTCTTGATTGGTACCAAGAATTTCAACAATACCCATTTCAT
>CAYNFJ010000039.1:4485-9276 GCA_964396505.1 uncultured Polaribacter sp.
ACTTCGTCAATTTTTTCTTGATTGGTACCAAGAATTTCAACAATACCCATTTCATCTTCTTCATCTATTACGATGGTACAGCCGGTTTCTTTTTGCATTTCTTGAATTACTTTACCTCCGGGACCTATCACGGCACCAATAAATTTACCGGGAATGGTAATTTTAACCATCTTAGGCGCATAGGGTTTCACTGTTGGATTAGGAGCTGCAATGGCTTCTGTAATTTTTCCTAAAATATGTAAACGACCTTCTTTGGCTTGTGATAAAGCTTTTTCCATAATATCATAGGACAATCCTTTTACTTTGATGTCCATTTGGCAAGCCGTAATACCATCGGCAGTACCGGTCACCTTAAAATCCATATCTCCCAGGTGATCTTCATCTCCTAATATATCAGATAACACAGCAAATTTTCCGGTTTCTTCATCGGTAATCAATCCCATAGCTATTCCTGAAACCGGTTTTTTCATTTGTACACCGGCATCCATCAATGCCATAGTTCCGGCACAGACCGTTGCCATAGAAGAGGATCCATTGGATTCTAAAACTTCAGAGACTACTCTAATTGTGTATGGAGAATCATCAGGAACCATCACTTCCAATGCCCTTTGAGCCAAATTACCATGACCTACTTCCCGTCTGGAAGTTCCTCGTAAAGGACGTGCTTCACCGGTACAGAAAGGAGGGAAGTTATAATGTAAATAGAAACGTTCTTCGCCTTCAAAAGTCGGTAAGTCAATGATGTTGACATCTCTGGAAGTTCCCAACGTTACCGTAGCCAAGGCTTGTGTTTCTCCTCTTGTAAAAATAGCAGAACCATGTGCAGAGGGTAGCGGAGCTACTTCACACCAGATAGGTCTAATTTCAGTTGTTTTTCTACCATCTAGTCGAATTCCTTCGTCCAAAATCAAATTACGAATGGCTTTTTTCTGGGATTTGTGGTAATAATAGTTGATTAAATCACCATATCCCTCTCTTTCTTCTTCTGAAAAAGAGGCCAATAAATCTTCTTTAATTTCAGAAAATTTCTCGGTTCGTTCCTGCTTAGAACTACCTGCTTTGGCAATTTCATAAACCTTTTGGTAGGTAAAATCATTGACGCGTACTTCCAATTTTTCATCAGTAGCCGCTTTATTATAATCACGGGTTTCTAATACCCGACCTGCTTTTTTGGCTAAGTTTATTTGGGCTATACATTGTTTTTTAATAGCATCGTGAGCAAATTTAATGGCTTCGGTCATCTCGGCTTCAGAGACTTCATTCATTTCCCCTTCTACCATCATAACCGATTCTTCTGAGGCACCGACCATTAAATCAATATCGGCATCATTAAGCTGGGTGCGGGTAGGGTTAATCACTAATTGACCATTTACACGGGCTACACGTACTTCGGATATAGGATATTCAAATGGAATATCTGTAAGTGCAATGGCGGCAGAAGCTCCCAGACCGGCTAAGGCATCGGGCATTACATCTTCGTCGTGTGACATCAATTGCATCATAACTTGTGTTTCGGCGTGATAATCCTTTGGAAATAAAGGACGTAATACACGATCTACAAGACGCATCGTTAAGATCTCTTCATTGCTGGGTCTGGCTTCTCTCTTAAAGAAACCTCCGGGAAAACGTCCCGCAGCGGCAAACTTTTCGCGATAATCTACCGTTAAAGGTAGAAAATCAATATCATCTTTGGCTGTTTTAGATGATACCACAGTGGCTAGCATTACGGCATTGCCCATTCTAATTACTACGGAGCCATCAGCCTGTTTGGCTAATCGTCCTGTTTCGATAGAAATTGTTCTACCGTCTTCCAACTCAATAACTTCTTTAAATAGTTCTGGAATCATGTTTTTTAATTTTTTTTTAAACTTGACAATAGCAAGTTATATTAAACAATTGGTTACTGTAATTGTGTCGAAAAAGTTTCCAATGAAAAGTTTAATAACGCTTTATTTACTGACATTCAGTGCCAGTGAAAACAATAAAGAGACGTAAACACGTCTCTTTATTTGGGATTATTATTTACGTAATCCTAGTTCCTTGATTATTGCACGGTATCTCAAGACATCTTTTTTGATAAGATAATTAAGAAGGTCTCTACGCTTACCAACCAACTTAACTAATGAACGTTCGGTATTATAATCTTTGTGATTTTTTTTCAAATGTTCTGTCAAATGGTTAATTCGATAAGTGAATAAGGCGATTTGCCCTTCAGCGGTTCCGGTATCATTTTCTGATTTACCGTGTTTTTTGAATAATTCTTTTTTAATTTCTGGTGTTAAATACATGCCAACATTAAATTTTAATGATTAATAATTATTATGCAATTGATGATTTCATCAAGATGGCAAAATTAGTGTTATATTTTTAATTGACAATGACTATCAAGGATTTAATTTTTCCATAGCCTTTTAAACCAAATGATTTTTAAGAGGTCATAGTAGACGTACAAGACATTTATTAACTAATTTTAAATTTATTATTATGAAATCAAAAACATTCAATTGGACGATTCTTTTTAGCGTATTATTTGTTTCCGTTTTTTTTATGGCATGTGAAAAAGAAGTCCAAGCAACTGACACAGACGAAGTGGCACAAGTTCAAAAATCGACCGAAATTGATGTAGCAACCGATAATATTTCGGCTATTATTGAAGAAGCTTTTATCACAGAAGAAAGTATTACCGGTAGATCATCAGCAGCGTATGAAACCTATTTACCTCCTTGTATGATCCGTACGGTTGAGGTCAGTGGTATGACCCGTACGGTCACCTTGGATTTTGGATCGGGTTGTGATATGCCTAACGGAAATCATATCAGTGGTATTATTACGATGGTTTATGAACGGGATCCAAGTGCTTTGACTAGAACTATTACCTATAGTTTTTCCGATTTTTATTTCAATTATATCAATATAGATGGAGGCGGATCAATTTTACGTGAATGGAGTAATACTAATGGAAACCCACAATCTACCAATAATCAAAACATCACAGTTACTTGGCCTAATGATGCTTCGGCACATAGAGTAGGAGTGAAAGTACGTGAATGGATAGAAGGCGTAGGTTCCGGAACTTGGGGCGATAATGTGTTCTTGATTACGGGAAATTGGACGACTGAGTTTCCGGATGGTGATGTAAATAGTGGTATTGTGACTATTCCTTTGCGTAGAGAATTGGCTTGCAGATTTTTAGTGAGTGGCGAAGTAGCTTTGTCTCATAATGAGTTGGCAGGAACACTTAATTTTGGCGATGGAGATTGTGATAATATAGCAATTTTTACAGATGCTCAAGGCAATGAACATACTATAATTTTAGATTAAATAATTTAATAACACCCAAAAAAACCCGATTTCAAAAACTGAAATCGGGTTTTTTTATAAGTTTTAAGCCGGTTCTTTTCGCAAGGGTTGGTTTTGAATTAAATCCAGGTACAGATTGATCATTTTTTTCAAATCTTTACGTTCATAGATGGCGTCTAAAAAACCGTGTTCCAATACAAATTCAGAACGTTGAAAGCCTTTGGGTAAATCTTGACCGGTGGTGTCTTTTACGACACGCGGACCGGCAAAGGCTATTAAGGCATTGGGTTCGGCAATATTAATATCGCCCAACATAGCAAAGGATGCCGTAGTTCCACCTGTTGTCGGGTCGGTAAGTAATGAAATATACGGAATTTTGGCTTCGTCCAATTGTGCCAATTTAGCCGATGTTTTTGCCAATTGCATCAGGGATAGGGTAGATTCCATCATACGGGCGCCTCCTGATTTTGAAATCATTAAAAAAGGAATTTTATGTTTGATGGAATAATCAATAGCCCGCACAATTTTTTCTCCTACAACACTACCCATAGAACCCCCGATAAAGCTAAAGTCCATTGCTGCTATTACTATTTCTTTCCCCATAGATTTACCTACAACAGTACGTACTGCATCGTATAAATTGGTTTTGGTATGGGCTTGTTTTAGTCTATCGATATAAGGTTTGGTATCGATGAATTTTAAAGGGTCTTTGGATTTCATCTTAGGATTGAGTTCTTTGTATTGATCGTCATCCAATAGTATTTCAAAATATTCTTTACTGCCTATACGTACGTGATAACCGTCAGCGGGGCTTACATATAAATTCTCTTTTAGTTCTTCGGTGTCTATGATGATTCCATTAGGGGATTTGTACCAAATTCCTTCGGGTATATTCTTTTTTTCTTCGGTAGGAGTGGTAATTCCTTTAGTACTACGTTTAAACCAAGAGGTCATAATCTTTCTGTTTTAGGTTGTTTACAGTGGACAAAAAAAGCAAATAATTTTGAATTTATTTGCTTTTTTTGGGTTTTTTATTGTTCGTTGTACGAATCAATGAAAGTGCAATTTACAAAAAAATGTCTAAAACTCCTTTTTTACAAGGTGTTTACATTGTTTAAATCTTTGAAAGCTTGTGTCAATCGGGTTTTAAAAGTTTCTTCTCCTTTGCGCAACCATTTACGTGGATCATAATACTTTTTGTTGGGTAGGTCATCTCCTTCCGGATTGCCTATTTGACTTTGCAGGTAAGCTTCGTGTTTTTTCATATAATCCCGTACGCCGGTCATAAAGGCATATTGCATATCGGTATCAATATTCATTTTGATAACTCCGTATGAGATGGCTTCCCGGATTTCATCTAAAGTAGAACCGGAGCCTCCGTGAAAAACAAAATTGACCGGATTCTTTCCGGTGTTGTATTTTTTTTCAATATATTTTTGCGAATTATCCAGTATTTTGGGTGTTAAAACTACATTGCCGGGTTTGTAAACG
>CAYNFJ010000039.1:9286-17608 GCA_964396505.1 uncultured Polaribacter sp.
TACATTTCCAAAAGAAGCGGCAATGGTAAAATTAGGGCTTATTTTGAGCAATTCTTCATACGCATAGGCTACTTCTTCCGGCTGTGTATATAATTTGGAACTGTCCACATCTGTATTATCCACGCCGTCTTCCTCTCCACCGGTAATACCTAATTCTATTTCCAGGGTCATATCCAATGCGTGCATTTTCTGAAGATAGGATTTACAAATACTGATATTTTCTTCCAGACTTTCTTCGGATAAGTCAATCATATGAGAGCTAAATAAAGGTATTCCGTTTTCTTTATAAAATTTTTCTCCCTCTACCAATAAACCGTCAATCCAGGGAAGTTTACTTTTAGAACAATGGTCGGTATGTAGAATTACCGGAATCTCATAGAGTTTGGCCAAATGATGAATGTGTTTGGCTCCGGCTACGGCACCGGCGATGGCTGCTTTTTCATTTTCGTTAGATAGGCCTTTTCCGGCATTAAAATGTGCCCCACCGTTGGAAAATTGGATAATAACCGGAGCGTTGAGATCTCTGGCAGTTTCCATTACGGCATTTATTGAATTGGAACCAACGACATTGACGGCGGGTAACGCAAAATTATTCGCTTTGGCAAAATCAAATATTTCTTGAACTTGTTTTCCGGTAACAACACCGGGTTTGAACGTGTTTTTCATCTTAAAAAGAAGATTAAATTAATTTTTTCAAAGGTACAAACTTAATTTTAATGGATTAATTGGAACGAATAAAATTTACAAAGCCCAAGTAAACATCAGCTTAAATTCACCGTTAATAGGACCGTGTTTCATTTCTTTTTTATTCCAAGGAAAACGGTTGGCAATCCAGTTTCCATAAGAGATGTTGAGTTTGAATGCTTTCCAATTAAAATATCCGAATCCGTACGTAAAGTCCGGATCCCAAGGCAATATGGAGCTTTTGTCGGGATAGTAATAGGCCGCACTTTCAATATATAAATTATGAATGATACTCCATCGTACCGATGTCCCGAGAACAATTTTATTGTTTCCGCCTTTTTCAACTCCATATTGATCGGGGTATTCTATGGAGTAACGGGCTATGGGTACAATTCTTATTTGAGAAGTTTCATCAAACTTTAATGACGAATAATCATTCAATAAATCAAAATTGTAACTGGTAAAGAAAAAACCTCTTAAAAAATTAGTTCCCCAACCGGTACTGTTTGAAAATTTGTTGGGTCCGTAGTTCTCATATCCAAATGATACCGTTTTATTATGCCAGTTATACCATCCTATCTGATAATACATATTGGATAGGTAGGGAGGAGTTTGCTCATTGCGTATCCAATCAAAAAAAAGTTGTGTTCTTATATGAAAATGTTGTTCCGGATTGGGATTTATGTCCAGTGCTACTACGGATGTCAAGCGTGTATAATCTATTAAATCACCTTCTTTGGGTTGATAGGTTAATTGAGAAATCCCCATACCGAACTCGCCTTTTATGATACTTTTTCCCATTATAAAATTGTGAATTCTGAGCATTTGTCCCAGATTGTCATATTCTTGAGCCGAAACAAGTAAACTGCTTGCTAATAATGTTATTATCAGTATTTTTTTCATTTTTTTTATCTTAAAGTTCTTACTAAAGGTCCTCGCATTTTATAATTAATACATTCCAATATTACTGCATTTGTATTGACGGTTAGTGCGGTGTTTATACTCTTGTCTTTGTCATATCTGCCGGCATACCAACCTTTATCTTTGTTACTGAGTCCGTCCAGATTTTCAATCAATGTTTTGCTATAGGTATCATCGTATAAGGTAGCCCAAGCAAAGGCTGCTTTTGTAGAAAAAGATTTAAAATCCTCGGCATCATCACCATTTTCTGCTAAACACACCCACTCGTCTCCATTGCAATAAATGGAATTATAGACAAAATAGGGTGCTTTGTCCACATGATCTTCGGAAACAGCAACAGGTATCTTTATTTTTTTAGCTCTTTTTTTCTGCACTTGATAAATACGATAGGCCAATTCTTTAGAATTGATATCCCATCCGTATTCAATCCCATCTAAAATATAGGGTTCTGATAAAATATAGTTATAGGCGGGATGAAGTTTTACTTCTCTGGTATCGGTTCCAATTTGTATTCCATAAATTTCCGTAAATTTTAAGAAATCGGTATATTTATAGGATTCTGTAGCGTCAAAGTCATTGAGGATATAACCCTTAGAGGCATATTCTTCATATCCTAATTTGCCTTCTTGAACTATTTTTATTCTTTTGTCTTTAAAATTAAATCCGATACCGTGCAGACTGGCATCATTGCCTAGTATTCTGTGGATATTCCAACGACTAACCACTTGATTTACTTGTTTGGTGAATTGTGGGAAATATTTTCTAATACGAGAAAACGCACCTAATACACGGCCTATATCCATAGCTGACCACCCAATTCCATCTGCGGTTGTATGATTTGAATAATCTACCATATTAAGGGTGTAGGTACTGTACACTTTATTGGGGAGTTCCCCTTTGTACAAAGGCATTTTAATCATTGACCGGAGGGTTTTACTCATTTTATTTTGAAACTCAACACTATCGATAATTCCAATCTCGTAAGCGCTCATAACGGCTTGTAGTGAGCTGCTTATATCCCAAAGTGTGGTGGCGGGGTATTGATCAACACTGTTAAAAAATCCGGTTTTTTCCTGATAGTTATTTTTAAAATAACGCCAAGCAATTCGGGCATTTTCCAAATCTTTTTTGGTCAAACTATCTCCATATTTTCGCAGAGGGTAATTTTGAGACGGTTTTATTATCAATTCTTTTGAAAAAATATCCTTATAAAAACCAAAGTCTGAGGGTCTTGCTTTTTCAATAAAAAGAACCGCATTGGCACCTGCATAAATGGCAATAAGCATTACCAAAGGTTTTACCAAGTAACGGAGTATTTTTACGAATTTATCGGTATTGATTATTATTTGCATATCAGTATTATTATAAGAATAAGTGATTAGTTGTTTTTTTGCTTGTAATAAGCAATTGATTTCTCAAACAGCTCTTTGTTCCAAAAAGCAGCCCTGACATAAGGAATGATTAAATAAAAGGTAAAGACCGTCCAAAATATATTAGCAAAAAATGCCGAATAAGAGGGGTGTGCCTTTATGTACACTAAGTAGGCATTGTAAAGAATTCCTGCAACACTCAATACAATTACCAATAGATGTGGCCAAATATGTTTTAGATTGGAATTGCTGTATTTAACGGATTTACTGGTTACATTAAATGTAATGCTCTTACCGAAAATCACCTTATACAAGGCTTGTAATTTGTACCAAAAACCGGCTAGATAAAACTGTTCGGGTCGTTTGGTAGGAACCCCCCAATTTCCAAACATCGTAACTAGGGTGTTGAGTAACAAAAAAGGAACAATACGGATAAAAAAATCAAAATTAAAAGCTTTTAACGGTGGAATAAGGGTAAAGAAAAATACTATGGGATAAAAGATAAATATAGTTAGCCAAAAAGGAGATAAGTAAGACCATATAGTTTCTAAATACGACAGCCTTTGACGTAAAGTCATCCCTTTAATCCACAGTGGATTATTCTTACTCAAAGCAATATCAATAGTGCCTTCGGCATAGCGTGAAAATTGTTGAATAAAAATATCATAAGACTGTGGAGAAAGCATTTTACATTCTACATCGGGATGCTGGTACGATTGCCATTTATTAGGGTCGGAATGTAAGAGTATGGATGTAAATATATCTTCGGAGATGTGATGGACAAAGGGGCGTAAGGGCATTGTTTTACGAAGTTCTTTTTGTTTTTCGTATAGGTCTATTTTTTTATCTTTTTTAATTATTTTTTTTAACTCCTCGTTGATTTTTTCATCTTGCTCTCTGATGGCCAACTCTGTAAGGGCACTTCTACGTTGTAAAGACCCTGCCCCGCAACTAAAAGCAGCATTACTGGTATTTCTTCTTCTTAAAATCACATCATAGAATAATTGAGGGTCGGTTCCGAAAACGTTTTTCCCTATGATGTATTTTTTTGAAAATGGTATGATTTTGCCTATATATTTTCCAATTTTTTTGTATCGTATGGCTAAATAGTCTTTTAAAGGCAATCCGGAAGGAATATCATAAAACCATTGAGGAGTTTGTACCCATCCCATCTTTTTATTTCTGAAATATCCGGTTGTGTTTATTAGAAAATCCGGAAAAATACGGGTGTCTGCATCTAGAATAACAATAATATCACCTTGGGTTTGATAAAAGGCATGATTCATATTTCCGGCTTTGTACCCAATATTGTTCTCTCTTGAAATATAGTTGATTCCATATTTTTCTGCCATTGCTTTAAAATCTTCTTTTTCAGGGTCTGTGCCATCTCTATGACCGTCGTCTAACAGATAGATTTTAATGCTTACATCATCAAAAGGGTAGTTCGCACGTACGGCATTTTTAACCGTATCTTCTACAAATTTCAATTCTTCATTATAGGTTGCTATATATAAATCGATGCGTATGGGGCGGTCTTTATCGTTTTCAATAGTTTCTATTTCTGAAAGAAAATGAACGGGTGCTGTTTTGGGGATGTCTTTATGTGACCAATAGTTCAATATGGTAAGTATAGAGCCTATAAATGCCATGATTTCTGCAAAATATAAAGGTAAGGATATCCAAGCAGCCTCCCAATTTATGGAGTGATTCCAACGCCAAGTTAGGTATTCTATCCCAACAAAAATAAATACAACAGCAGTTATTCTAAATAATATCTCTATCCAGAAATTAAATTTACTGGGGGTATAGGGGGTACGATCTTCAAAAACGGCATAATAAGGCATAGTAGCGCGACTTAAGAGGCAGCAAAAGTCTGTCAATCATTTGAAAGAGGATGTGACTTTAGTTACTAAAAAGGATAATTAATTCCAATATTTAAAACAGCACTTTTGAAATTGTAATTGTGAAACCACTGTTGGCCGTTGGATTCATAGGGTTCATAGGTTTTAAATCCTAAATCAGCGCGGAAGACTAAAAAGCTAAAATCGTAGCGTACTCCTATTCCGGTACCTAATGCCAGATTTTTCAAGGAACTGAAACTGCTAAACTTGGCACTGTCATCGGATAATTCTGATTGTGTAATATCCCAAATATTTCCGGCATCGGCAAAAACAGCACCTTTAAAACTGCTGATGATATCAAACCGGTATTCAATACTACTCAATATTTTAAAGTTTCCTACATTAAATTCCAATCCGCTGTTATCACCACCCGGTCCCAATTCATAAATACGCCAAGCTCTAATATCGTTAGGGCCTCCTGCAAAATAGCTACGGCTAAAAGGGATACTGTTGGAATTTCCATAAGGAACGGCTATACCCATACTACTTCTAAAAGCGATAATGTTATTGATATTGATGTTCCAATGGCGTCTGTATTCCAGATCCAGTTTTACATACTGCGCTATATTGGTTCCTAGGATTTGGCGGGGATTATCCCCTGTTGGTTTTTTAGCTATCAATGAACTGAATAATCCTGCAGAAGCTAGGCGTAATCGTAAATAAGAGAAATCGGTATCTTTATAATTCTTTTGTGAGTTGTAAATAAATTGATAGGTAAGTGCGGGTACTAAGATATCTTCTGTAATGATATCATAGCGTTTCTTAACATTTTTAACAGTGGTATATTCCTCCGGTTGATTGAGAGCAAAATTAGGATCATTTAAAGCGACGTCTATAAAATCTGTCGCTGTATAGATGGATAAATCTTCGGTGGGAAAAAAGTTGTTTTGAATGCTTTCCAGTTTTCTGTATTCAGAGGAATAGACGCTAAAAAATGAGTTGATGTTTAAATTTTTAATATACTGAGCATCAAATACTTCAAGGGTGTGGTTTGTTTTTTTGTTGGGTTTCCAAGTATATTCTACAATACCGGTAAAACGCTGTTTATCCAGTCCGATATTCTTCTGCAAACTGGTACCTAAGGTAAATAAGGTCTTTGGAGACATCTTAGTAGGTACTAATTTTTCAGTATGAAATGGAGATATAAATCGGGGAACTTTAAACGAGGCATCTACCCCCAATTCCCAAGCGTTAAAGAGTGTTTTTTCGGTTTTGAACTCTACACTGTTTAGAAAAGAACCTTGAAGGCTTAATTGTAATATTTCATTGCCTCTAAACGTATTGTTGTTTTTAAAAGAAATTTTCCCGGACAGCCCCCTGGGTTTTTGATTGGAATGGGTGGCTTCTAATTCAGTTTTGGCGCCATATCGTTTTTTAGGTGTGAGTAATATGTTTGCAATTAATTGATTGTCAGAAGTTTCCTTGTAGTTGATTCGAATTGATTTAAAATTATTCAAATTTCGCAAGTGCTGTTTGGTCAGTTCGGTTTGGCTGTCAGAGTATTTATCACCGGGATGAATAAATAGGGATCTGCCCAAAAATTTAGGTTTATATATAATTTCTTTATACGCATAATAATTGATTCCTTGATAGGATAGGCTGTCTGTAACTGTGTGGTTTCTTTCTAAGTAGGAATAATCGGTGTACACATTTACTTTTTTGATATAAGAAATGGAATAAGGTTTGTGGATAATACTATCGCCGGTATCTACTATTCTATTGGCAATATCTAAGTTTACATGGGTTTGATGATTGGGATTCAACGAGTCAATATCTCTAAAATTAATGGCATATTTTGAAAAATGATATACACCGGCATTTCTAAATATTTTGGTTAATCGCTCTGCTTCTTTTTCAAAATTTTCTCGTTTGAACTGTTGGCCTTTTTTAATAAAAGATTTTGATTTGTGTAATGCGTATAGCGAATCAATAACCGGCGATTTACTGTGGTATAGAATGGTATCTATATAGTAAGGTTCGTAGGTTTTGATTCGATAGGTGACTTTTGCCCTTTTACCGTTCAATGTGTCAATTCGATATTGAATTTTTGCATTAAAATAACCTTGATATATGTAGTATAATTGAAGGTTCTTAACTGTTTTTTTGGTTTTTTTTAAACTGAGCAATACAGGAGCTTCTCCATTGTCAAAAACCCATTTATTCAGGTTTTTTCTAAAATTGGCATAGCCTACTGTCTGTTTTAAAGAAAATATTTTCGTGAAAAAATGCGAAGAATCTTTGTACTTCAAAATCTTATTATTCCATTTTTTTTCATAATCTTTATTACCTATATTGTAGAAAAATAACGATATTGGGCTTTTTAATATTTTGGAATTGGGTCTTTGGATAATGTAAGGACGGATTTTTTCATTGCTATTCTCTTTGTTATTTACTTTTACATTGTATTTGTAAAGCAAGAGTTTATGCTCCGGAACATACTTTGTGGCATTGCATGATCCTAAGAGGAAAGATAGTATAAAAATACTCAGAAATATTGTAATATTGTGCTTCACCCAATCTATATTAAAAGTCTTCAAAAATAGCACATTTTATGGTATCAAAAAATGAGATTAAATTAATAACGAGTTTACAGCAAAAAAAGTACCGGAATAAGCACCGATTATTTGTTGTTGAAGGGGTCAAATCTGTTGACGAATTTATACATTCTCAGTATCCGGTTTATAAAATTTATATAACGCCCGGAATTCCTATTCCCGATCATATAGGTCCGGTTCAAGAAGTAAGTGCTAACGTGTTAAAAAAAATGAGTAGTTTTAAGACTCCTGCCGGTATCTTAGGGGTTTTTGCTATGCCGGAACACACTATAATGGATACAGATGATTTACAAGTTGTATTGGATGGAATTCAAGATCCGGGTAATCTGGGAACCATTATCCGCCTTTGCGATTGGTTCGGTGTTACGCAATTAATATGCTCTCTCGATACGGTTGATTGTTACAATCCTAAGGTGGTACAGGCGACGATGGGGAGTTTGACTCGCGTAAATATGATCTATACCGATATTGTACCTTTTCTTGCTAAACAGCAATTACCCATTTATATTAGTAAAATGGATGCGATGAATGTGTATCAGCAGCATTTAGAAAACAAAGCAATTCTGGTAATGGGAAATGAAGCCAATGGAATCAGTGAGCCGGCTCAACAATTAGCCACAAGATGTATCAGTATTCCCAGATTTGGAGAAAAATCTAAAGCAGAAAGCTTGAATGTCGCTACGGCAACGGCTGTTTTGTTGAGTGAATTCAGACGAAATAATTAATTGTTTTACTGAAAAGTAAATTGAATAAAAACACCTCTGGTGCCGAAAAAATCTACCGGAGTTGTCCATGGACTATTGGGACTTTCATCGTATTTCAATTCGTTATTAATGGCAAATATACCTCTGATTGAAGGCGAAAATTTAAAGTAATAAAAGTAAAAATCCA
>CAYNFJ010000040.1:0-13742 GCA_964396505.1 uncultured Polaribacter sp.
ACCGGCAACAATTATGTATTTTCCAGTTGGATCCACATCTACACCGTGTGGTGACTTAGGCTCCGGAATTAGATAAAATAATCCGTATTTTACAGCATCTTTGATTCTGATAACACGCATGCCTCTTACCATCATTGGTTTAATGGTTCCATTGTTCAATAATTCTTCGGCTTTTTTCCAATTGGTTACGTGCAAGTAATCTACATCTCTAGAAGAACAACCGGCTTCAAACGGAGGACGTCCGCTTTCAATACCACCATAATACATCTCTGTACAGAATGAGTTCGTGAAACCCCAACCATATGAATCTAATTTACCGGCATCCGATAAATCTTGTGTATAAGGAGGGAATTCAAAGGTAAAGGATGCTTTTTCATCTACACGACCTTTGTCATTATCAAAACGCCAATAGGTAACCCCACCTCTCCAATATTTTTGGAAGTTGGCTTCACTTAATTCGTGGTATTTGCGATCCATAGGAGCCGGATATTGAGAAGCTTCCATAAAGTAACGGGAATCCGGTGTAAAGAAACAACCCCCGTGATTAGAACGGTAAACTGGATTGTTCACAGTTTGTTTTCCTTGGAAGTCTTTCAAACTAAAGATAAAAATACGAGGATTGGCTTTGTCATTGATAGCTCCCCATTTTCCATTGTAAACACCGTTGGTTTCAGAAATACCCGGGTGGTGTGTATCTGCCCATAGAATTTTTTGACCGTCAATAAAGCCGGTTTTCATCAAATCGTAGGTTTCTTCACTATATCCAAATCCTGAATAAGGCTGACGTGTGTTTAAAGGTAAGTATTTCAACATACGCATAGAAGGTACTGTGTACATTGGTAAGTTTCCTTCTTGTCCACCGGAGTTTATTACAACATATTCATCTTTTAGATTGTCAGGCGTATAGGTTTTAGCAGCCGCCAAAACATCTTCGGCATTTAAACCTCTACGTTTTACTACATCTCCAAAAGATTCTTTTCCGAAAGGTTTTCCGGAAACATTAGTTCCACCGGCATATTCATCGCCGCCTTTTTTATCATCTTTATCACCACAACTTACGGTAAGTAAGCCAAGCGTGACTATAAATAAGCCCATCATAAATAGTGAGCTATATTTTTTATTTATTAAATTTTTCATTGTTTGAAAATTCTGTTTTAAATTAATATTACTCGCTATTTGTTGATTTTTTCACTTAGGAGTTTTTTCGCACGTAAACCAACATCAGCTGTTTTTACTTGATATTGCCAGTATTGTTCTGCCCATAAGAAAGCTTGTTTGTATTTACCTTCTTTGGCATATTTTTCGTGTTTGGCTTTGGCATCAGCTCCTTTACCTAATTGGTCAAAGGCATCGTCAACCAGTGCTTTTACGTAAGGATATTTTTCGAAATGATTCTTTTTCAACCAATCCACTACACCATTAATAACGTCTTGTGTTTGGTCAATTACGACTAACTTATCTTCGTAATTTTTCTTGTATTTGGCCATTTCTTCTTTAGAAAGTACCACATCTTCTTGTACTTTATCAACATATCCTCTTGGACGTACAAATAGAATTCCTTCCATCTCCAAGTGCAATGCAGAACAGAATTCAGTACAGTAGTATGGGAATACACCCGATCTATCTGCTGTAAAGGTTACAGAAGCTGTTTTACCGGGTTCAAATGAACCGTGAACGCCATATGTATCCACTGTAAATCCGTGTGTTTCATCTTCGGCACGTTCTAAGTTTGTCAAGTGGAATGTAACCACATCACCTTCATTGACCTTAACTATCTCCGGAGTGATATGAGAACGAATTAAGGTACCAAAAACGTGTACTCGGTGTGTTTTTTCGTCTCTTTCTATTTTTTCTTGACCGGCTACAGTTTTGTAACGAGAAGTTTCTCCGGAACGGGTATTGGTTCCTAATGGGTAACGTATAATCGGTTTGATAGTGGTTCTTAAGACAGCTACTGATCCATACATATTAGCTTGTGGAAGCGTCATGGTATACACATCTGCCATATCGTCTGATGCGATATCAATCAAGTGATTGAAACTAGGACGTACAGGACCTACGTTAGGATAGTTGTCATATAAAGCTTCCTTATCTACTACAGTAAGGTAGTTAGAGTGCGGTGTTGCAGACATTCCTTGAGGAATCATTAGGTAACTGGGTTTGAAACTCAATTTTAATTCTTTTTCAGTTTTACCGGTTTCATAATTGAATCGGACTATCTTACTGTCATCATGCGCTGAGGCAAAAGCAGTATTTTTACGATAATCAAAAGCGATATCTACTACTCCTTTACCGAGTGCAATACTTTTTGGTGCTACCTTTATAGATTCTCCTTTTGCTAAAGCATCTTTTACTTTTGCAAAATCATAAACCAATGCATTGTCTGCTACTACGATAAAATATTTACCGTCAGGAGTGGTTTTTACCATATTGGCGGTTGCCGGTAATTCAATAAATCCAACTGCATTGTTTTTTTGAGCATCCGCATAAGATACTACATTAAAGTCATTCACTTTTTTGGTAGGAGCTTTGGCTAATTTGTTATAATCCAACACATAGACATAATTTTTCCCATCTTTGTTGGCAAGACCTACCATAAGCCCGTCACTGTTTTTTCTTCCGGTATCAAAATAGTCCAAAGAATAAGGAGGAAGTTCTACTGTAAATGATTTTTCTTTAATCATACGACTTTTATGAACATCTTCTCCGGCCACAAACTTCCAGAATGTCACCCCGGATTTAAGAGCAGAAGTGGTTTTGTTATCCCAAGGAGCCGGATATTGGCTGGATTGGATAACATACTCCGTATTTTGAGTTACGGCTGCTTCCGGATAGGTGCTTAAAAATAATGGATTGGATAAAACTTGTTTGGTTTCAAAGTCATCCAAACCTAACAGAGCGATACGGGAGTTTGCTCCGTCAGAGAAGAAAGCAAAATGTCCGTCGTAGTTTCCATCTTTTTCCGAAAAGGCAGGAAAACGCATATCTCCATAGGTGCTGATTCTATCATCTAAAGAAGCTTTTTTAAGCATTAATGATGATTCATCATCAAAACCATATCCTTGCCAAGGTTCCGGTGAAAAAACACCTACATATTTGTAGATACGCATCGAAGGAATTCCATAAACAATCATTGTTCCTGAATTTCCGGTACCTACAATTGAAAAGTACTCGTCACGACCACCTCGTGGCATGAACGTTTTTACTGCTGCCAACACGTCGTTGTCATTTAAACCGCGTGCTTTTTTTACATCATTAAGAGTTTGTTGGGCTATTATGTCCGTAGTGCCAAGGGCAACTAACAAAACACCCACAAAAACTCTCATAAACCAATTGGATTTTCTCATTTTGTGAATAATTAATTAATGATTTAGTTAAATTACCACAAATATACTGTATTTAGTTGCTAAAAAAACCTGATTTATGTCAGTATTTTAAAAAAAAGATTAAAAAGTCTTTTAATTGTTCTTTAATTTTTGTAATTGTTTTATAAATATCACAAATATAGGTATTTATCTAGATGAGATATTAACAATTTGATTAATAAATGTTGATAAAATTAATACTATACATACCAATATGCGGTTATTCAGATATGAATTGGAGCTGTTTCAACCTTAAATAAAATACAAATCATCTTTTATTTAGTTGTCCAAGAACATTCCATCCTAATTATTTGAATAAAATTGACGTTTAGAGAAGTAAAAGATCGTTAAATTATCTCCACTTAAATCTTTTCCATCTGTACGGTAAAATGTCGCATAATGGGAGCTTCTTCTATGATTCTATATCCGTGTTTGGCCTCTTTTCTCGTGTCGTAAATGTTTTTTAAAACGACAGCTATATAATCCATATGATGGTTGGTGTAGGTTCGTCTGGGTATTGCCAGTCGTACTAATTCCAATTCCGGAAACCGGTTTTCACGTGTATCGGGATCTCTGTCAGCCAGAATGGTTCCTATTTCCACTCCTCGAACTCCGCCTACTCTATAAAGTTCCATTGCCAATGACCAAGCTCTAAATTCTTCCTTGGGGATAGTGGGGACAAATTTATTGGCATCTAAAAAGATGGCATGACCACCAAAGGGCTGTTGAACAGGAACTCCAAAATCTACTAGACGTTGTCCTAAATAGGCTATTTGTTCTACGCGGCTTTCTAAATAATCAAATTCGGTAGATTCATCCAATCCTACTGCCAATGCACCCATATCACGTCCGTTCATCCCACCGTAAGTAATGAATCCTTCATACATAATGTTAAAAACAGTAGCTTCTTTATAGACCTTTTCATCATTTAAGGCGATAAACCCACCCATATTGACCAATCCGTCTTTTTTGGCACTCATCGTCATGCCATCACCGTAGGAAAATAACTCTAAGACGATCTCTTTAATCGTTTTGTCTTTATATCCGTCTTCTCTTTTTTTGATAAAATAGGCGTTTTCGGCAAAGCGTGCCGCATCAAAATAGAGCGGGATTTTATAGGTTTGACACAATTGAGAAACGTCTTTTATGTTTTGCATAGACACCGGTTGTCCTCCGGCAGAATTGCACGTGATGGTGATGATGATAAAAGGAATTTTTTCCCGTCCGTATTTTTTAAAAACTTTTTCTAATTTTTGCAGGTCTATATTCCCTTTAAACGGATGATAGACTCCGGTGTCAAATGCCTCATCAATAGTGCAATCAACGGCATGGGCTTTTCGAAATTCGATATGACCTTTAGTGGTATCAAAATGGGAGTTTCCGGGAACAATATCACCTTCTTTTACCAAGGCGGAAAACAATACATTTTCTGCAGCCCGACCTTGATGTGTAGGTAGAAAATAGGTAAAGCCTGTAAGACGTAGCACCGTTTGTTTTAATTTTTCAAACGAACGGGATCCGGCATAACTTTCGTCGCCAATCATCATTTCCGCCCATTGCCGGTCACTCATCGCACCGGTTCCGGAATCGGTGAGACAGTCTATAAATACCTGTTCGGATTTTAGATTGAATAAATTGTAATGTGCTTCTTTAATCCATTTTTCTCTTTGAGCTAAAGTAGAACGGTATAATTGTTCTACTACTTTGATTTTATAGGGTTCAGCGTAAGGTAATTCCATTGGTGTTGAAAGTTAAAGGTTGAAAGTTAAAGGTTAGAAGTTGAAATCAACTTCACATCATACAAAAAGAAAGCTATGCTTTGGATAAGGGGCGCTTGATATTGAGATATAAATCAGTATATGGATACAGTATCGTTTGCATTTTTCAAAATTAATAAAAAATCTCATATTGTACATATTTTATACCATTAATAATTGTAAATTCGCAAGGAACATTACAACAATACATTATGATAGATTATACGCAATCCATGCTTAAAGAAGGTAGTTTACAAGATCACGTCATTGTAGTGACAGGAGGTGGCAGTGGCTTGGGAAAGGCGATGGCAACCTATTTTCTGGAATTAGGCGCCAAAGTAGTGATTACTTCGCGGAATTTGGAAAAACTGGATAAAACAGCTCAGGAATTGGAAGAAAAAACCAAAGGGCAAGTCCTGACAGTAGCCTGTGATGTACGTCATTATGATGAAGTGGAGGCGATGTTGCAAACAGTGCTGGACCAATGGGGAAAAGTCGATGGCTTGCTCAACAATGCGGCCGGAAATTTTATCAGTCCTACCGAACGTTTGTCTGCTCATGCCTTTGATGTAATCATTGATATCGTTTTAAAGGGTACTAAGAATTGTACCTTGGCTTTTGGTAAGCATTGGATACAAGAAAAGCAAAAAAAGGCGACTGTCCTTAACATCGTTACTACGTATGCCTATACAGGTTCCGGCTATGTAGTGCCTTCGGCGGCAGCAAAAGCCGGTGTGTTGGCTATGACTCGTTCCTTGGCAGTAGAATGGGCAAAATACGGTATCCGTTTTAACGCCATTGCTCCGGGACCTTTTCCTACCAAAGGGGCTTGGGACAGATTATTGCCCGGAGATTTAAAGAAAAAGCTGGATCCTGCGAAAAAAGTACCGGTGGGCAGGGTAGGAGTACATCAAGAATTGGCTAATCTGGCGGCTTACCTAATGAGTGATTTTTCGGCGTATATTAATGGAGAAGTCATTACGATTGATGGTGGTGAATGGTTGAAAGGTGCCGGTGAGATGAATATGTTAGAGTCAATCCCTCAAGAAATGTGGGATCTGTTGGAACAAATGATTCGTAGTAAAAAGAATACGTAAATTAATATTCCGGAAGTTCTTCTAAAAAAGTATAGCTTTCTTTTTCAAAATTCATCTGACAATAAAAATGTTGAATGCCGTTAGTAATCATCAGATATTTGGCGTCCAACGAGAGGTTGTACCGGGCTATTTGATCAAAGGTTTCTTGCGTTATCTTTATATGCGGCGCTTTACATTCTACAATGATATGAGGCAGTAAAGATCGGTTGTAAACCACAATATCCGCGCGTTTGTGCTGCCCGTTGATGGTAAACTGTTTTTCAATAGCCATCCACATAGCCGGGTATTTTTTTTCGTGAATTAAAAATTGTACTACATGTTGCCGTACCCATTCCTCCGGAGTGATAATTACGTATTTTTTACGGATTTCATCCCAAATATATGACTTATTTTCACTACTTTTGGTTTTGAAAGAGTACGATGGAAAATGTAAAGCTACCATAGTGTAAAGTTATAAAGAAATATTTGTATTTTTTGCTTTTTGAACCTAAATTTTTATTTTTAAAGAATTAATCCAATAGATAGTAATGACTGTAGATACGATAATCAGTGATTTAAAAAAAAGAAGTTTTAAACCCATCTATTTTTTATATGGTAATGAACCGTATTTTATAGATCAAATCACGGATTATATTGAAAACAACCTATTGGATGAAGCTGAAAAAGGTTTCAATCAAGTGGTGTTGTACGGCAGGGATGTCAGTATTGATGCTATTGTTTCTCAAGCCAAACGTTTTCCGATGATGGCAGATTATCAAGTAGTTATCGTTAAAGAAGCACAACATCTGGCACGTACGATACATCAATTGGAAGCTTATGTAGATCAAGTGCAACCTACTACTATTTTGGTTTTTAATTATAAATACAAATCTCCCGATAAACGTAAAAGTGTCTTTAAAAAAATGGCCAAAGTAGGGGTGCTTTTTGAAAGTAAACCGCTGTATGAAAATCAGGTGCCGGCGTGGATTAGCAATTATGTCAAAACCAAGGCTTTTACAATTGAACCCAAAGCCTCTTTAATGTTGGTCGAATTCTTAGGTACTGAATTAAGCAAAATCACCAATGAGTTACAAAAACTGTTTATTGTCTTGGATTCCGGTAGTACGATTACACCTGAAATCGTAGAAAAAAATATTGGAATTAGTAAAGATTACAATAATTTTGAATTGCGCCATGCCATTGGCAGTAAAAATATTGTAAAAGCCAACCAGATTATCACTTATTTTGCTCAAAATCCTAAAAGCAATCCAACGGTTATGACCATCTCCTTGCTCAATAGTTTTTTTACACAACTTCTACAATACCACGCATTGCCCAATAAAACCAATCCCAAAGCTGTAGCTGCTGCTCTACGTGTCAATCCGTTTTTTGTCAAAGATTATACCTTGGCAGGAAAAAATTATCCGATGCGAAAAGTCTCACAAATAATAGCCTATTTACGGGAAGCCGATTTAAAAAGTAAAGGAGTAGGCGCTAGAGACTTACCTCAAGCCGATTTGCTTAAAGAATTGCTTTTTAAAATTATGCACTAAAATGAAAATGCCCAAATGGGTTACTTACGCTTTAATTTTGGAAAACGCATCGGGTAATCAACATTGATTTCGCCTTTACTTATTTTTTCTAATTTGCGTTTGAGTAATCGTTTTTTAAAGGGAGAAACTTTATCGGTAAAAATGATTCCTTCTGTATGGTCGTATTCGTGCTGGATTACCCGGGCAGCTAAGCCACTAAAGGTCTCACGATGTGTGTCAAAATTTTCATCTTGATACGTAATCGTGATAACCGGTTTACGCATAACCTCTTCATTGATATTTGGAACGCTGAGACAACCTTCGCTAAAACTCCATTCTTCGCCTTTTTCTTCAATTATTTGGGCATTGATAAAAACCCGTTTAAACGTTTTTAAGAAGGCACGTTCTTCTTCAGGAAAGTCTTCATTTTCGGCAAAAGGAGCCGTGTCAATCAAAAATAAACGGATATTTTTTCCAACCTGAGGAGCTGCCAGCCCCACTCCATACGAATTGTACATAGTCTCCCACATATTAGACAATAAGGTATCCAAATCAGGGTAGCTTGCATCTATTTCTTGTCCTTTTTTACGTAACAAAGGATCTCCGTAAGCAACAATTGGTAAAAACATACGATTGATTTTAGAGGGCAAAAATACAAAAAAATGTGATAGTGCATCTGATACAAAACAGTTTTGTGTATATCACAATTCATTAAAATAGCCTACTTTTGCCCTTACAATAATGGATTGGCACGTGCTTTGTCTTATTTAAGTAGCATAAAAGGATTAATAAATGTAAGTGTTAGAAAATCAAACAATTGTGTTTTTATTATCTAGTTATTAGATATCGGTTTTCTACTGTTAATGACAAAATGACCTCAAAAACAATATGAGCAAATTAAAATTTAGTTTAATTGACAATATGTCACTAGAAAATATAATTGATGAAGATGCTGAATTTATCCCTTTGATGAGTTCAGAAGACGAAGAATTGATACACAAAGAGAAAATTCCGGATGAATTGGCCATACTGCCACTGCGAAATTCGGTTTTGTTTCCCGGAGTGGTGATTCCTATTACCGCCGGTAGAGATTCTTCTATTCAATTGATTAAAGATGCCAACAAAGGAGACAAAATCATCGGTGTAGTTGCTCAGAAAAATGAAGCCATTGAAGAACCCGATATATCCGATTTACACGAAGTGGGGACCGTCGCAAAAATCCTTAAATTACTTAAAATGCCGGATGGGAATACCACGGTCATTTTACAAGGAACCAAGCGCTTTAAACTTGGTAAATTAGTACAAAAAGATCCTTATATAAAGGCGACAACCCGGACTTTTAAAGAAGATCGTTCGGCTATTAATGACCCGGAGTTTGATGCGATTATAGATTCCATTCGAGAAAAATCTTTGGAAATCATCAAACTCAACCCGGCCTTGCCAACAGAAGCTAGTTTTGCCATTAAAAATATAGAGAGCAAAACCTTTTTATTGAACTTTATTTCTTCCAATTTAGATATGGAAGTCAGGGATAAACAAGTCCTGTTAAATGAACCCAATCTAAAAGAACGGGCGCTGTTGACATTAAAAAAATTGGATGTAGAAAAGCAACGCTTGGAATTGCGACACGATATTCAATCTAAAACCCGTTCAGATATGGATAGACAGCAACGGGAGTACTATCTGCATCAGCAACTTAAAACCATTCAAGAAGAATTAGGCGGTGTTTCTTATGGCGAAGAAATAGAAGAACTTAAAGAAAAAGCCAAAGCTAAAAAATGGTCTAAAGAAGTAGCTGAAAAATTTGAAAAAGAATTGGGACGTTTGCAACGAATGAATCCACAAGTGGCCGAGTATTCCGTGCAACGAAGCTACTTGGATTTAATGATAGAATTGCCGTGGAATGAATATTCGGAGGATCAGTTTGACTTGAAACGTGCACAGAAAATTTTGGATAGAGACCATTCCGGAATGGAGAAAGTAAAGGAACGAATTCTAGAACATCTCGCTGTTTTAAAACTAAAAGGAGATATGAAATCGCCTATTTTATGTTTGTATGGACCTCCGGGAGTAGGAAAGACATCTTTGGGACATTCCATCGCAGAAGCATTGGGGCGTAAATATGTACGTATGTCTTTGGGTGGTTTGCGTGATGAGGCAGAGATTAGAGGACATCGAAAAACCTATATTGGGGCAATGCCCGGTAGAATAATTCAAGGCATAAAAAATGCAGGGACTTCCAATCCGGTGTTTATTTTAGATGAAATAGATAAATTGGGTAATTCCCATCAAGGAGACCCGTCTTCTGCGATGCTGGAAGTATTGGACCCGGAACAAAACACCCATTTTCACGATAATTACTTAGAGGTGGGTTATGATTTGTCCAAAGTCTTATTTATTGCAACAGCTAATAATATTTGGGAAGTCCCCTGGGCTTTACGGGACCGAATGGAGTTGATACAATTAACGGGCTATACACTGCAAGAGAAAGTTGAAATAGCTCGTAAACATTTGTTGCCTAAGCAATTAAAAGAGCATGGGTTGACGGCAAAAGATTTGAAATTAGGAAACAAACAATTGGAATTGGTCATCGATAGTTATACGCGGGAATCTGGTGTGCGGGGTCTAGAAAAACGCATTGCCAAGCTGGTTCGTTTTGCGGCAAAATCCATTGCAATGGAAGAAGCTTATAATCCGGTTTTGACCCATGATGACATTGTAAAAATATTAGGAGTTTCCCATATGGGGCGTGGTAAATATGAAAAATCAGATGTTGCCGGCGTGGTTACCGGATTGGCGTGGACGCAAACCGGTGGTGATATTTTGTACATTGAATCTATTATATCCAAAGGAAAGGGGATGAGTATTACCGGAAATCTGGGTAATGTGATGAAAGAATCGGCTACCATTGCTTTGGAGTATATCAAAGCCAATGCGGACACTTTTGGGATTGATCCGAGGGTTTTCAATACATACAAAGTGCATATTCACGTTCCCGAAGGAGCCACTCCTAAAGATGGTCCCAGCGCCGGAATAGCTATGTTGACTTCGTTGGTATCTGTATTTACACAACGCAAGGTGAAAACGCGTTTGGCTATGACAGGAGAGATTACCTTACGAGGTAAAGTACTGCCCGTGGGTGGCATTAAGGAAAAAATATTGGCAGCCAAACGAGCCAATATCAAAGAACTTATTTTGTGTAAAGAGAATCAAAAAGACATTGAGGAAATAAAACCCAATTACTTAAAGGGTTTAAAATTTCATTATGTATCTGAAATGCACGAAGTTATAGAAATAGCTTTACTCAAACAAAAGGTAAAAAATGCAGTGAAGTTTGATTTTAGTTAGTTTAGCTTGAATTTTCTTATTGGAAAGTGTTCTATTGCTGTTTTTTGATTTGTTTATCTGAATACTAATGAATTTATGGTATATTCGATGCTTATAAAAATGTAAGTATTTGTAAAATACATCTTATACTTCCATTTTAATAGAAATCTATTAACTAAAAATAACAAAAAGGGATATTACCTTATATTTTGATAACAAATATCTAACTTTTTATCCAAACTCCATAGGTTTTGGGACTGCTCTGAAGACACACGCATGGAAGAGCTGTATTCATTGGTAGATTTGAAAAACAGCACGATTGTAGATAAAGAATTTAAAAAATGTACGGGTCACACATTGTTTTCGGGGATTTTAGAGAAAATAGATAGCAAACTTTTATTAGACAATGTGGCTGATTATGCTATAGAATTGAGATAGTGTTCTACATATAATTATCGGTAAATTTGTTTGGCTTTTACCCAATATTTTTCCAATGTATCTAAGGGGAGATTTTGCATTTGTTTTCCTGCTTCGGCAATGGATTTTTCCATAAATTGAAAACGTTTGATAAATTTTTTGTTTGTATTTTCCAAGGCGTTTTCAGGAGAAATATGATTAAACCGCGCATAATTTATCAAAGCAAAAAGCACATCGCCAAATTCACTTTCCATACGCTTTTGATCTCCTTTATTAACTTCTATTTGAAATTCTTGAAGTTCTTCTTCTACTTTATCCCAAACTTGTTCCATATTTTCCCATTCAAAACCTACACCGGCTACTTTTTCTTGTAATCGGGTGGCTTTGACCAGTGCGGGTAAGGATTTAGGAACTCCCTCCAATACCGATTTTTTACCTTCTTTCAGTTTGATTTGTTCCCAATTTTGCTTGACTTCTTCTGCGTTTTTTACCTTTACATCACCGTAGATATGTGGATGCCGGATGATGAGTTTTTCTGAGATGGCGTGCGCTACATCTCCTATGTCAAAACTTCCTTTTTCAGACCCGATTTTGGCGTAAAAAACTATGTGTAAAAGCAAATCACCCAGTTCCTTTCTAATCTCACCCAAATTATTGTCCAATATCGCATCCCCCAATTCATAAGTTTCCTCAATGGTCAGTTGGCGCAAGCTTTCCAAGGTTTGTTTTTTATCCCAAGGACATTGCTTTCGCAAATCATCCATAATATCCAGCAAACGGTTCAAGGCTGCCAGTTGGGTTTCTCTGGAATTATTTCCCGGATTTATCTTCATCGCCGGTAGGTGCTAAGGTTTCAAAATCAAATTGAGCTTGTATCAGAATATTATACCACTGAATTACCTTTTTGATATTGGATATATATACTCTTTCGGTATCGTATTCCGGTAATATTTCTAGAAAATAGGCCACTAATTTATCTTTACTTTCTTTATGAGAAATACAAGGCTTTCCGGATTCTTTTTGGTAAATGGTGTATAAGACTTCGGATAAGGGAACTTCTTCGGTAAAGGTGTAAATGGCAATACTGTCCAATGCGTTGAGATTATTTACAGCAGTAATAGGAAAGCGTTTTTTGTCCACTAAGGATTGAACGATTACATTTCTTTTTCCGGCTGATAGAATTTCGTAAAGTCCCGGTTTTCCGCTGATGGAAATGATTTTATCTAAAGTCATATATGGTTTTATTGATTATTAATTAGGTGTAAATACCGCTTGACAAAAATACACTTCCTATTGGTAAAGTAGATATTTTGAGCGAATTTTTTTAAATTTTTCCAAACCGGGCTGCCATGTCTTTTTGATGTCTTCGGGTTTGTAACCCAATTCTATCTGATTCTGCAAGCGATTAGTCCCAGCCAATTTGCTAAAGAAAGTATTGAAAAAATGTTTCTTATCGGGATAATTTTTATAGGCATTTAATATCCATTCCAATTTAATTTGAGATAGAAAATCTTCATTTTTAAGATATCGACCATAACAAATTTCCCCTTGATGTTTCGGGTGTTTAGATCCTGTATTTGACTGAGGAACAAAAGAATAAGGATAGCGTTCTTTGGGTAATTCAGGAGCGCCAAATTGTTGAAATTGATGGTCGGTACCGCGTCCGCAACTGATGTCGGTCCCTTCAAAAAAGCACAAGCTGGGATACAGATTTACCGCCTTGCTGTTCGGTAAGTTGGGCGAAGGTTTTACAGGAAGCGTATAAGGGGTCTGATGCGTGTAATGTAAAATTTTGATGATCTGTAAATCGCATTGCAATCCGTTGCGCAACCACCCTTCTCCATTGATCATTCGGGCATATTCTCCAATAGTCATACCATAGACAATAGGAACCGGATGCATGCCTACAAAAGAGTGAAAGGCTTCTTCTAAAACAGGGCCATCTATATAATGTGCATTGGGATTTGGGCGATCTAACAGAATAACCGGAATCTTGTTTTCGGCTGCAGCTTCCAAGACATAATGTAAGGTGGAGATATAGGTGTAAAACCGTACCCCTACATCTTGTAAATCAAAAAGAATAAGTTGAATGTCTTTTAAATCATCCCGGGTCGGTTTCTTATGGGTACCGTACAGCGATATAAGCGGTAAGCCGGTTTGTGTGTCTATCCCATCTAAGACCTGCTCGCCGGCATCAGCAGTGCCTCTAAAACCATGTTCGGGACTAAATACTTTTTTAATATTGATCTGTAATGAAAGTAAACTGTC
>CAYNFJ010000040.1:13842-17434 GCA_964396505.1 uncultured Polaribacter sp.
TTTTTATCAAAAAAAACCGGTCTGTTAAAAATAGCCACTCCGGTTCTTTGTGGACTCCAAAAGAAATATGTATTTTTGACTTTCATATATGAATTACGAATTATTTATAGCTAAACGCTTAATCACTTCTAAAAAGTATAAAAGTAGTATATCTTCTCCAATAATAAAAATCGGGATGATAGCCATTGCTTTAGGAATTATTGTCATGCTTATTTCTATAGCGACCGGTATTGGTTTGCAAAAAAAAATTCGTGAAAAAGTATCGGGTTTTAACGGACATATTCAGATTGTCAATTACGATTCCAACAATTCGTTGGTTTCCGTAAAACCCATTAGTACCAAACAGCCGTTTTATCCTGTTTTTCAAAATGTTAAGGGAATTCAAAGTGTACAGGTTTTTGCTCAAAAAGCCGGTATTATCAAAACTAAAAATGATTTTGAAGGCATTATTATCAAAGGGGTAGGTGCTGATTACAATTGGAATTTTTTTAAGGAATATTTGGTAGATGGTGCGCTGCCGGAATATACAGATAAACGATCCGATGCGATATTGGTTTCCAAAAGTATTGCAGACCGCCTACATTTACAGGTGGCAGATACAATAGCTGTTTGGTTTATTCGTGCCAATCCCAATAAGTTGCCACAGATAAGAAAATTATTTATTAAAGGGATTTATAAATCTGATTTTTTGGAGTTTGATAACACCTTTGTAATAGGTGATATCAAGCATATTCAACGCCTCAATAAATGGAAACCCGATGAAGTAGGTGGTTTTGAGGTGCTGCTGGAAGATTTTGATCAAATTGATACTTTGTCAAAAGAAATTAGAGCCGAATTGCCTCCTACTTTAAATTCCTATTCTATAAAAGAAAAATTTCCATACGTTTTTGAATGGATTTCCTTGTTCGATTCCAATATTATTGCAATTATTATTATTATGGTGCTGGTTGCCGGATTTAATATGGTGACGGCTTTGTTGGTGTTGATATTAGAGCGTACGCAGATGATTGGAATACTCAAAGCTTTGGGCGATACCGATTGGCATATTCGTAAGATTTTTTTATACCAAGCCACTTATTTAATTGTGCGTGGCATTTTGTATGGCAATATCATTGGATTGGGACTCTTGTTTATTCAAAAATACTCTGGAATTATCAGCTTGAATCCGGAAACCTATTATGTCGATACGGTTCCTGTTTATCTGAGTGTAGGCTATATTGTGATATTAAATGTCGGGGTTGTTGTATTATCGTATGTAATGTTGCTGTTACCTTCTTATTTTATTACAAAAATCAGTCCGGTAAAAGCAATTCGATTTGAGTAACTCATAAAAAGTTTATAGCTTTGTAAGCACTATGAAAAAAAATGAGCCTATGAAAGAGGATTTTTTGCACTATTTATGGCAGTATCAACTCTTTGATACCGCAGATTTACAAAGTACTTCCGGAGAAAAAATCAAAATCTATAAACCGGGACGTCTGAACCGGAATGCCGGACCCGATTTTTTGGAAGCAAAATTGCAAATCGGTGATCAGCTTTGGGTGGGAAATGTAGAAATTCATCTGAACTCATCAGATTGGTATGTACACAATCACGAACAAGATACGGCGTATGATACAGTCATTCTTCACGTGGTTTGGCAAGAAGGTATGCCGGTGTTTAGGAAAAATAACACTCCTGTAAGTACTTTAGTGCTAGCGGGTTTGGTTCCTAAATATATACAAGATAATTATCAAAAGCTGTTCAATACTCAAAAAAAATGGATTGCTTGTGAAGATTCCTTGCCTGTGGTTGATTCCTGGGTACAAGCACATTGGATAGAACGCCTTTATGTAGAACGATTGCATCATAAATCTACCTATATTGAAAGCTTGTTAGCACAAACACAGAATGATTGGGAAGCTGTACTGTTTCGTCTCTTGCTGAAGAATTTTGGTCTAAAAGTAAATGGTGAAAATTTTGCTAACTTATCGCAAACAATTGATTTTAAAGTATTTAGAAAAGAAATAACCAATTCTGTCCGATTGGAAGCCCTTTTGTTGGGGCAGGCAGGTTTATTGTCCGGTACTTATGAAGATGCCTATTTTGGGCAATTAAAAGAAATCTATCAATTTCAAAAAAATAAGTATCAATTGGAATCCACTGTCAGGGTGCAATTCTTTCGATTGCGTCCACCTAATTTTCCGACTATTCGATTGGCACAATTAGCCGCTTTATACGCAGGAAAACAACATTTTTTTCAAAGTTTAATGCAAGAAGACAACATAGATGCTTTACGTGTTTTGCTTCATGCTCAGGCCGGTGAATATTGGAATACACATTATGTTTTTGGAAAAGAAAGTAAAAAATCAATCAAGCGTACCACAAAATCTTTGATAGATTTAGTGTTGATAAATACAATAATACCATTAAAATTCGCGTATCAAAAATCGATGGGAAACTATGAACCAGAATCTTTATTTTCTATAATGCAAGCTATTAAAGCAGAGCAGAACAGCATAGTTAAAAACTTTGAAAAACACAATATCAAGGTTTCCAATGCTATGGAATCGCAGGCTTTATTGACGTTAAAAAGTGATTATTGTAATAAACAGGCCTGTTTGCAATGCGAAATAGGGATGAAAATCCTTAAACATACAGCCGGTTGATTAACGAATTTGGATACTTCCGCCGGATGATTTGCTCATGTTTTTTTCGCTAGGATTGCCAGAGCAATCTATAGAAGCGCCACTACTGGCTTTACCGGTAAAATGTTCGGTAGCTTTTAAGTGAATATCTGAGCCACTGGATGCTTTTGCTTCCACATTTTTAGTGATTAAATCATCAGTATCTATTTCACTTCCACTACTGCTTGTAAGGTCTAAGTTATCGCTACCGCCTTTAAGTACAATCTGGCTGCCACTACTACTTTTTGCAGTGATATTTTTTGCTGTTACACGTAGATTCACCTCACTTCCGCTAGAAGTATTGATTTGTAAATCAGGGGTTTTTATCGTGTTGTTGCTTCTTACTGATGCTCCACTGGATGTGTGAATCATCTGAATATTTGGCATCGTGATATACACGGTACTGGCTTTGCGTTTACCGACATTTTCACTAAAGTAAATTTGCAATACGCCCTCTTTGACTTCAGTTACCAGTAATTTGTGCAGGTTGTCGTCCATCTCTACCGTAAGACTTGGGTTATTGTCTTGAGTGAGCTGTACTTCAATTCCTTGTTTTACTTCAATTCCTGTAAAATCCGATGGAATATCACGCGATTCAGAGGTGACATGTTTGCTACCGGCCACGCCCGTAATCATACAAGAAGTTCCTAATAGACCCAAACTGATAAAAATGAATATTTTAGTTAGATTTTTCATAATATAGCTGTATTTAATATATATTCATAAGACGTTATTAGCTTGATTTTGTTACAATTGATAAAAAATAATTTGATTTTTTATTGGATTTTATTTTTTTTAACTATAATCTTGTTTAAATAATAACCTAAACTCCTATTTATTATGAAATTAGTAAAATTACTTACATTGTTTTTGTTTTTCTTCAGTTTTAAGATGATAGCTCAGGTGGGTATTGGGACTACGAGTCC
>CAYNFJ010000041.1:0-1879 GCA_964396505.1 uncultured Polaribacter sp.
GTAAGTGTGGATGGTCGCGGAACCGGTGGAAAAGGAGAAGCCTTTACCAAAGTCACTTATAAAGAATTGGGGAAATATGAAACCATTGATCAGATAGAAGCAGCTAAAGAAATAGGAAAATTACCGTATGTCGATGCGTCCCGTATCGGGATTTGGGGATGGTCTTTTGGAGGATTTACCAGTGCTAATTGTATCTTGAAAGGCAATGATGTCTTTAAGATGGCTATTGCGGTGGCTCCGGTTACTTCATGGCGTTTTTACGATACGGTTTATACCGAACGCTATATGCAAACTCCCCAAGAAAACCCAGATGGATATGATAAAAATTCTCCATTGGATTTTGCCGGACAATTAAAGGGTAAATTTTTACTCATTCACGGTACCGGAGATGATAATGTGCACGTGCAAAACTCAATGCGACTGATCAATGCGATGATCAAAGCCGATGTACCGTATGATAGCGAGTTTTATCCCGATAGGACACACGGTATCTATCGTGGTAAAAACACCCGTTTGCACTTATACCAACGTATGACAGACTTTATTATAAAAAATTTATAAAGGTTTTTATATCCTTCTTGTGTTTCAAAGGCTGGAAGGAAGTTGAATAAGGAAAAAAGCATAGAAAAAGATGAAGATAACACCAATAGAAGAAGGAAACTATTACCACATATACAATCGTGGAAACAATGGGATAAATCTTTTTTATGAAAAGGAGAATTATTTGCATTTTTTAAGATTGTATGAAAAATATATTGATCCGGTCACAGAAACGATTGCTTGGGTATTGTTGAAAAATCATTTTCATTTGTTAGTTTACATCAAGTTTCAAACTGAGATAGACGCTAATTTATTATCTTATTCAACGGTTGAAAAACCCAAAGAGATCAATGTTTCTAAGCAGTTTTCAAATTTGTTTAATGCATATACGCAATCAATGAATAAAAGATATAAAAGAACCGGAAGTCTGTTCGAAAAACCATTCAGGAGGAAATTGATTTCGAATGATAAGTATTTTCAAAACATGATTTATTACATTCATAATAATCCGGTTAAACACGGGTTTGTAGATGATATGATAGATTATCCTTGGTCTTCATACGCAAGTGTTTTATCAACGGGGAAAACACGTTTACATAGAAAGAAGGTATTGGATATATTTACGAATGCAGCCAATTTTGTAAATTACCATTCCAGTATACAGAATATGGATAATATTGATGATTTGATTATGGATTAATTAAATTTTTTCGGCGATTTTACCCTTCCAGCGTTTCAAACGCTGGAAGGGTAAAATCGCCGGATAGAATCTATAATTTTCAATGAAAACAAAAATATTTTATTCAATTTCCAAAAATTTACTTACTTTTATCCGATTTAATTTTTAAACAATACAGATAATTATGAAAGAAATTCCTTTTAGAGAATCCCATCCTAAGGGTTTGTACACACTTTTTGCAACTGAAATGTGGGAACGGTTCAGTTATTACGGTATGCGAGCCTTACTGGTACTATACTTAACAGCTGAGTTAGTAAATGGAGGTTTTGGATTTGATCGCGAAGCCGCCTTGGAGATGTATGCTGTTTTTACCGGATTAGTCTATTTGACTCCCATCATTGGCGGTTGGGTTTCTGATCGTTATTTTGGACAGAGAAAAACGGTTTATATCGGTGGTTTGGTAATGGCAGTTGGTCAATTGTTGTTAGCTTCCAGTGCTTTGTTGTTTACCTCGGCTCAGGGAGCATCTGATAGTCGCCATTTTCTATTCAATTTTGGTTTGGGTGTTTTAATAATCGGTAATGGATTCTTTAAACCCAATATCTCAACGGTGGTTGGAGATTTTTATAACAACAATGATCCGATGAAAGACTCGGCGTT
>CAYNFJ010000041.1:1979-6935 GCA_964396505.1 uncultured Polaribacter sp.
TTACCCGAAATAGTTAAAACGGTTATCACATACGGAGGTTTTGCAGCTATCATTATAGGTTTGGGTTATACCATTACAAAAGGTACCAATGGCGTAGATGAATGGAGCCGAATGGCTGTAATTATCACCTTAGCTGTTTTCAATATTGTGTTTTGGGCCGGTTTTGAACAAGCAGGTGGAACCTTTAGTTTATTTGCCAAAAACAATACAGACCGTATGATGTTCGGTTGGGAAATGCCGGCTTCTTGGTTTCAAAATGTCAATTCTTTTGCAATTTTGATTTTTGCTTCTTTATTTTCGATGATGTGGTTATGGTTAGATAAAAAAGGATGGAATCCCAGAACTCCTATGAAATTTGCTCTAGGATTCTTTTTGGGAGCTATTGCTTTTTTTGTTATGACCCAAGCACAAGGATTGGCAGATGCCGGAATTAAGGTTTCTCCTTGGTGGTTGGTGTCTGTTTACGTCTTATTGACCTTGGGAGAGTTGATGCTGTCACCTATCGGATTGTCGATGATTACCAAATTAGCGCCGCCTAAATTGGTTTCTATTGTTATGGGCTTATGGATGGCTAGTTTTGCCGCCGGTAATTTTATGGCCGGTATGTTGGAAGGGATTCTCAAGAAATTTGATTTTCCTTTATATCCCTTTATTATGTGGGTGATGATTATTATCGGAGTAATTACCGTATTAATATCACCACTTCTCAATAAAGCTATGAAAGGAATTCACTAAAATAAATGATTATAAAACTATAAATAACCCTGTAAACCCTGTTAAATATTTTAGCAGGGTTTAGCTATTTAAAAACATAAGATTATGAGTGCAGAAAATAAAAAAATGAGTTTTGGGGAATTGATGGCTTCATTTCCTAAAAGATTTTGGATGGCCAGTGCCTTTGAATTACTAGAACGTTTTGCTTGGTATGGTATGTTTGCCATACTAGCTATTTACCTTGTAGCTTCCAAAGATAAGAATGGATTGGGATTTACGGATGATCAAGGGGGAAAAATTATCGGTGATATTACAGCGTTATTATATTTCTTACCGCTTATAACAGGAGCTATTGCAGACCGTATCGGTTATAAAAAAAGTTTGATTATCTCTTTTGTAATGTTGGCTATTGGGTATGGAACACTGGGTTATGTACATTCTTATTGGGCATTCTATTTTGTTTTCCTTTTTTTAGGATTAGGCGCGGCTATGTTTAAGCCGGTTGCATCTGCTATTGTTACCCGAACAACAGACGAGAATAACTCTTCAATGGGGTTCGGCGTTTTTTATATGATGGTCAATATTGGAGGCTGGATTGGCCCTTTTGTTGTAGGTAAACTAAGAGGTGAATCGAACTGGTTAATCGCTTTCCATATGGCTACTGCTGTTATATTGATTAATTTATTGTTTAATATCTTCTTTTTTAAACAAGACAAAATCGAAAAATCCGATCAGAGTCTGGGTGAAACTATTAAGAAATCATTTATCAATATTTGGGAAGCTTTAAAAGATTCCAGATTAACAGTTTTATTAATTATTATGATTGGTTTTTGGACACTTTTTAATCAATTATTCTACACATTGCCCAAATTCATTCAAGACTGGGTGGATTTAAAACAATTATTTACAAGTATTGATAATTTTTCTCCAATATTAGCTTCTCTAATTAGTGATGGTAAAGAAGCGATCGCTAAGCCTGAACTATTAGTAAATCTTGACGCATTTGCCATTATTATCTTACAAATGCTAATCTCTTATATCATTATTAAATGGAAACCGGTCAATGCTATGATTATAGGTTTTATCATTGTATCTATTGGTATTGGTTTGACTTTTTATTTTAGAGATGGATTATTTATTATTCTAGGTATTATAATTTTTGCGATAGGTGAAATGACTGCAAATCCAAAATTCTCTGCTTATATTGCCGAGATATCGCCCAAAGGGAAGGAAGCATTGTATATGGGTACTTACTTTTTACCGGTTTTTGTAGGTAATAAAATTGCCGGTTGGCTATCCGGAAGTGTATATGGAAAAATGTCAGCTAAAATATCTTTAGCACAAAATGAGGCTATTTCAAAAGGATTTGAAATGGTAGATAAAAATGGACAATTGGTTCATTATACCAAAACAGGTTTTAAGGCTGTCGATAAAGCAGGAGCCGTTTTAAAAGATGTTAAAGTGGATATCACTAAGAACGATTATATTGCACAAGTAGCCGATAAATTACATATGAATGTAAATCAATTTACCACCCATTTGTGGGATACGTACCATCCTAACCAAATTCTCTATATTTTTGTAGGTATTGGATTGTTTACTTTCTTTGCTTTACTTTTTTATGATAAAGTGTTTGTAAAACATTTGGATAGAAAGAACTTGAATTCATAATAGCTAAAACAAACGCTCTTATTCTAAGAGCGTTTTGTTTATTCTAATAGGTTACTACATTTTTAATTTCCAATTTTCAACTATTAAGACATTCTTATGGCAACATATGCATCCGATCAGAATCAACAACAAATATTAGGACATCCCATTGGACTTTTTGTGTTGTTTTTTACCGAAATGTGGGAACGTTTTTCGTATTATGGGATGAAAGCACTTTTAATCCTATTTTTAGTTTCCAAAATAGAAGATGAAGGTTGGGGCTGGTCTCGTCCGGAAGCTTATGCCTTGTACGGATGGTATGTTATGTTGGTCTATTTTTTACCTATGTTGGGTGGTTGGCTGGCAGATAATAAATGGGGACACGTGAAGACGGTTATCATCGGTGCTTCTATCATCACTTCAGGACATGTGGCACTGGCTTTATCAGATTTACCGCTAGGAATGGATCTCAAATTTGTATTTTATATTGGACTCTTATTACTCGTATTGGGAACCGGATTGTTTAAACCCAATATGTCCTCTATTGTCGGTAAAATGTATCCGCCGCAAAGTGATAAAAAAGACGGGGCTTATACTATTTTTTATATGGGGGTTAATTCCGGTGCTTTTATAGGAACACTGTTGGTAGGATGGATCGGAGAAACCTTTAGTTGGACGTGGGGCTTTGGACTTGCCGGTGTTTTTATGCTTTTTGGTTTATTACAATTTTATTTTGCCCGTAAAATATTCGGAAAAGAAGCCTCTGAACCCAAACCCAAGGTCATAAATTTGAGCGATGAAGAAAAAGCACGAAACGTGCCCTGGTCTCGGCGTGATTTGATATTAGCAGGTACCGGAGTATTCTTAGCCTTATCGTGGGTGATAGATGGTTTGTATTCTGTGGTTACGCGTGGAAGCCATTTCTTTGTACCAGATTGGTTGCAGTTTCATCTGTTTGGAAAAGCAGTTGCTCTGGATATGTGGACTGCTATTTTCTTACTCTCAATAGTGGTGTTTATCATCATGGGATTAGCGCGCTTAAAACGCTATCAACCGGTGGAAAGAGACCGCTTAAAAGTGGTGTTTCTCATTGCCTTTTTTGTCATTTTCTTCTGGGCTAGTTTTGAACAAGCGGGTACTACTATGACCATTTTTGCACGTGATTATACGGCGAGAACACTTTATGGAAATTGGGGATTGATTTATAAAATAGTCGATTTTATAATTTCATTAGCTCCCATGTTTGTCTTGAGTTGGGTTATCTTTAAATTGGCAAAAGCCATCATTAAAAAATACCCGTTGACGATTTTGTTTACGAGCATTAGTTTTTTGATCATATGGACTTTGGTTATTATTAGAGTATATGGTAAAATAACAGCTACATCGGCTTTGGTAGATACTACTTGGTTTCAGATACTCAATCCGGTGTTTATTATTTCTTTAGCGCCTTTGTATTCTAAATTTTGGCGTAAATATCAGTTTTCAGGACCTCAAAAATTCTTTATCGGATTTACCTTTCTAGCGGCCGGTTTTGGTATGTTGGCATTAGGTTCAAGCGGTATAGCAGCCGGAGCACAAACAGCCAAAGTCAGCATGTTCTGGTTAGTAGCGGCTTACTTTCTTCATACAATGGGAGAATTGGCAATCTCGCCGGTTGGACTTTCGTATGTCAGTAAATTAGCTCCCGCTCGTATGTTGGGCTTTATATTCGGAATATGGTATGTATTTACCGGATTGGCAAATAAATTAGCCGGTATTATGGCAGAATACTCCGATGGTATTGCGGAGAATGTAGGACTTTCCGGTTTTTTCTTGATTTTTACAATCATTCCATTTGTTGCCGGTGTACTTATGTTACTGCTCAATAAACCGGTGAAACGCTTAATGCACGGAGTGGACAAATAAATTATGTAACTTTTATTACACTTTTAGGTTGTTTTATTCTATCTAGCTTTTGTAATTTTGGCACATACTTTGCGTCTAATAGAAACGTATAATCATTAAATTAACAATTATAAATATGAAAAAATTAGTAGCTATCGCTGTTCTTGCTTTAGGAATAGTTGCTTTTACAACTAAAAATCCGGCAGGTACTTCTGCTGTTGATCATGCACCGGCTGAAATCAATGAGATCCATTGGATGTCTTTTGAAGAAGCCATTGCTGCACAAAAAGTGAATCCAAAAAAAATATTTGTAGATGCACATACCAATTGGTGTGGCCCTTGTAAGTTGTTGGATAAAAATACGTTTCATAATTCCAGTGTGGTAAAATATGTCAATGAGCATTACTATGCGGTTAAATTTAATGCCGAGGGTAATGAAAAAATTACTTTTAACGGTAAGACCTATACCAATCCGAATTATGATCCGGCAAAACCCAATGCACGTAATTCATCTCATCAATTAGCCAGATATTATCGAATTAATTCTTATCCTACCATGCTGTTTTTAGATGAGTCTGCTGCATATTTGACTTCTGTAAAGGGATATAGAACTCCTAAACAATTGGAGTTGTATTTAAAACTTTTTGGCGAAGACGACTATAAAAATATCAAAACAGCTGAGCAATGGGAGGCTTATCAAAAGGATTT
>CAYNFJ010000041.1:7035-13685 GCA_964396505.1 uncultured Polaribacter sp.
AAAAGGGGCTGACATTCTATAAAGAACGAACAACCCCTTACCCCCAAAATAAATATCTTAATTTATACAAAGGATACCGCTGTTGGTGTCCTTTTTTTACAGTACAAATATCTGTAGCTTTTTCAATGCTTACAAGAGGAAAAACACGGTTTTTTATAGCGGGTTTTTCCCCTTTATCAAAAAAAGGTTGAATTGCAATAATTCAACCCTTTTACCCCAAAATAAATAACCTAAAATTCTTACAAAGCAATTTTTTGTTTTTTTCTTTTCAATTATTCAATTTCTCCCCAAATAATCTTGTATTGTTTTTACACTGCAAATATTTGTTGTTATTTTTATATTAAACAAGAGGAAAAACCCTGTTTTTAAAAAAGGGGTTTTTCCCCTTTTTTGTTTTTTTATAGGTCTATAAGAAGAGTAATGTCAATGTATAAATATCTAAAATACAGTTTATTGTAAAAAATCTAAGCATACTGTCACTTCAAGCATATCATTTGTTTTTTTGTTTATAAATAATTAATGATACCTTTGGGAGCATTATTAACACAAAACTTAAATATGATGAGTATTCCTAAAAATTTAATCAGTTTATCCGAATTCTTGGATATGAAAAAAATGTTTGAATCTACCCTTCAACCTAAAATGGGGAAACAAGAGACCCGATCAGTCTGGATCCCTTTGGATGAATTAAAAAATTATTTAGCATATGTAGAAAATGAAGCATCCAAAAAAGGAATTAAGGTTTCCGGTATTCGTTTTCATATGTTGGCTCAAACCAAAGCTAATAATCAATTGACTTTGGCATTGACTTCTACTTATGAAGAGGCCTCAAAACATGTAGATTTTGATCCGATTTTCTCCTCTAAAGAGAAACCGGCCACTTTAAAAAGTTTAGAATCCGACAATCAAAAATCAGAAGAGAAAGGTGGTATTTTGAATAGGATGGCTCCTTGTCCGGTTATTTGTTCGTAATTTTTTATTAAATTTTGGCAATTACTTTGGGTAATATAAGTTATTTATTACAGTTTATCACAGCTGTAGTTGCAGTAATATACTATAAAAAATATAAAGATACCCCACTACGATATTTAGTATATTATTTGTGGTATGCGGTTTTTATGGAATTGGTAGCCGGATTGATGTGGAATGAATTTGCCATATATAATGTGTGGTGGTACAATATTGGAATAAATATTGAAATTCTATTTTATCTATTTATTTTTTACCAATATATGTCCAATAGAATAGTTAAAAAGATGATTTTATATGGCGGGATTGTTTATGAACTCTATTTTTTAATTAATTATCTGTTATTTTTTGAATCTTGGAATACCTATCAAGTCTTTCCGTTTACTATGGGAAGTGTCTTATTGATTTTAGTTATTTTTTTATTCTTATTGGAAATGTTTCAGTCTGACAAAATATTGTTTGTAAACAAGTATCTTATTTTTTGGATTAGCCTTGGACTGTTGTTTTATTATGTCATTCCGATGCCTTTACAAATTGGGGAAACCTTTTTTAAACTTAAAAATTATTCTAGAGATACACGGTTCTTTATGCACAGTATTCAATATCTTGGGAATTTGTTAATGTATTTTTCATTTATTTACGGCTTTATATGGAGTTCGATGACATACAAATCATTATAATTTTTTCTTCCATTGTATTGTTTACAGTGCTTGGGATTAGTATTGGCCTTTTTTATCTGTTTCAGAAAAAAAAGTTAGCTTTTATTTTACGGGAAAAACAAAGAGAACAAGAATTTGAGAATACCCTGAAACATTCACAGATAGAAATCCAAGAAAATGCTTTGAAGAATATCGCATGGGAATTGCATGATAATGTAGGTCAATTACTCTCTTTGGCAAGATTGGAGCTCAATATTCTCCAAAAAAAATCAACAAATAATGCCGAAAAAATACAAGAAGTGAGCTCCATTATCGGAGAAAGTTTACAAGAAATAAGATCCATCTCCAAAACATTGAATGCCGAAGTAATTAATAATTTGGGCTTGGTTGACTCGATTCAAATAGAAATAGATCGCTTTAACAGATTGAATTTTATCCAAACCAAATTTGAAGTAAAAGGAAAGGTGTATGATTTATCTCAAAAAAATGAAATTATCCTTTTTAGAATGATTCAAGAATTTTTTTCCAATACGATAAAACATTCGAAAGCCACATTTCTAAAGGTAACTTTAGAATTTTTGCCAAATAAGTTGTTAATTTGTGTAAATGATAACGGGAGCGGATTTGATGTGGAAAAAGCCAAAAAAGGATCCGGTTTAATCAATATAAAGAGTAGAGCCGCGATGATTCAAGCAGAATTGATATATGAATCGAATCCAAATGGAACTACTATGAAACTGATTTATCCAACCCATAAAAAATAATGATATGGATACTAAAGAAGTTATTATCGTTGATGATCATGTGCTTTTTGCCAGATCTTTAAGTAGTTTGGTAGAGTCGTATGAAGGTTACTCTGTGAAATATACCTTTAAGAATGGATCAGAGCTGGTTGACAAACTTTCCTCGGGAATGCCCTTGCCGGATATTATTTTACTGGATGTTAAAATGCCTATTATGGATGGCATTGCAACTATGAAATGGCTTAAAAAATACCAACCTAAAGCCAAAGTACTGGCACTTTCGATGGAAGATGACGAAGTGACCATTCTCAGTATGCTACGTAACGGGGCAAAGGGATATCTGTTAAAAGATATTCAACCCGATGTGTTGAAAAAGGCATTGGACACAGTCATTGATCAAGGTTTTTTTCATACTGAGCAAGTGACCAACACCTTGATGAAATCATTGAACGGCGATCAGGAAGCACCTGATACTATTCAATTAAAAGAGAATGAGTTGCGCTTTATCCAATTGGCTTGTGAAGAAAAAACGTATAGAGAAATAGCTGAGGAAATGTTTTTGAGCCCTAAAACCATTGATGGTTACAGACAACACCTGTTTGAAGTATTGGGAGTTAAGAACCGGATTGGACTGGTAATCTATGCGATAAAGAATAAAATTGTTGAGATTTAATCTCATCTAATACTTACTATTACTCAGGATATTCAATACGAACATGATAGATGTTGTTGAGTTTTTGCTTGACGACATTCTTTACGGTCTCTATCTCTTTAAAGGTGATATTTGCATTTTGAAACTGTCCGTTTTCCATCTGTCCTTTTACAATTTTATCTATCAATGAATCAATGGCTAAGGCTGTGGGTTCTTTTAAACTCTTCGAGGCCGCTTCAGAAGCATCGGCAATCATTAAGATGGCAGTTTCTTTGGAAAAAGGAATGGGACCTGGATAGCGGAATTTTGATTTATCTATGTCTTCCGGATTCAATTCCATTTCTTTTTTATAAAAATAATAGACTAAGCTGGTGCCGTGATGGGTTCTGATAAAATCAATAAGCCGGTCGGGTAAATGATGTTTTTTAGCAAGTTCTATCCCCTTGATAATATGGTCAATAATGATTTGAGCGCTGTCCTCGGGAGATAATTCATCATGTGGATTTACACGAGTAGATTGATTCTCAGTAAAATACATCGGGTTGAGCATTTTACCTATATCGTGATACAAAGCTCCGGTTCTAACCAATAGCGCATTGGCATTAATTTCTTTGGCTGCTGCTTCGGCTAGATTGGCAACCTGCATAGAGTGTTGAAAAGTACCGGGAGCTTTTTCATTGAGTTCTTTTAACAGTTTGTTGTTGCTGTCCGAAAATTCACGAAGCGTTTCATCCGATACCAATCCAAATATTTTTTCATAAAGAAAAATAACAGGCATAGTAATAGAAGCCATAATCATTCCGTTGAGTGTAAAAAGACCGATGTTTACCCAATTTACACCGGTCGCATTTCCTTCTTGTGTAATGGAAAAAGCAAAATAGGTAATCAAATAAATAGCGGTAATTTTAGCAATGGAAATATATAAATTTGCCCGTTTGTTCAATTCTGAAACTGTTAGAATGGTGACGATACCGGCAATAATTTGAATAAAAATAAATTCAAAACTATTCGGGACAATAAATCCAAGCAATAAAATAGTCAATACATACGTAAATAGTCCCAATCGTGCATCAAAGAAGGCTTTGATAATTATAGGCAGTATGGCAAAAGGAATTACGTACAAATAGTTCACGTTAAACCGAATCATTACTGTAGTAACCAATACGATAAGAGCAATATTGAAGAATAAAAAACTGATTTTACTGTTATTTTCATAGACTTTTGGCCTGTATTTTTTAATAAAAAACAACAACATTAACAAGGCAAGCCCTACTAAAAAAGTATAGGCCGTAACCAGCCAGATATAATTCGTTTTTGACCAAGTTTTGGATTCGTAATCCTTCTTAATAGACCGTAGTAATTGGTATTTATCGCCTTCTACAACCGCTCCTTTGGAAATGATGCTAGTTCCTTTTGCAACAAATCCTTTGTTGGGTAATATCCCGTCTAACTGTTCTTGTAAAACTTTTTGTGTAAACGCATCGTCATAGATTACATTAGGAACCAGTAGCTTTTTTAAGAGCCGGATTGTTTGGGTTTGGGAAGCTGAATCAGGAAGTTTCTTAAATAAATTTTGTAATGAATCTTGTATTTTTTTTTGGGTATAAAATTGAGATACAGGCACTTGCTCCACCAAATTTCCTTTACGTAACGCAATAATACTTTGAGTAGCTAAATTGTATTGAGATGTTTCGAGTTCAATAAGGCCGTTGCCATAAACTTGCTTGATAAAACGCTCTCCATTTTTTAGTATTTGGTCTTGATTGTTTTTATCAAATTCTTGTTGTAACGCTGTGACAAAATTATGAGTAACTATCTTGGAAACACTATCATTATACGTAAAGTATAACACTTTAGCCTCTTTGATTTTTTCTTGTTCCGATTTGATTTCATCCGGAGTTTTTTCAATAGCGAAGTCAAACGGAGCAGTGTAATCATCGTAATGCCAAATCTTTCCTTTTTGAAATTGATATTTAAATTGACTTCCTTTGGGAAATAGATAAACAATAGCCGCAACAGAAAGCAGGTACAATACAATCTTATAAATCAAAGAATGATTTTCAAATAGTTTATTTAGAAATGATTTCAAATTCTGGCGATTAAAATATCCATGATAAATTCAATACAAACATACTCAAAATAAAGTACTATTGCATAAACAAGACAAAACTTTATAGGTACGAGTCTATATGTTATCTATTTTTATTTTTTAATAAATCTTCCAACCGAACCGGTTTGTGTTCTTTGATCCAACGTCTATAATCAGAAAAATGATGTTCTTTATTTAATTCTGCCGTTTTGATCAATAGTGCTTTAATCTCTTCTTCACTCATCAACTCGTGGGTTAAGATTTCCTTTTCTATTTCATCCATTTGTTTATCTACCAAATCCCGGATGGCCGTGTTATGAGCATCCAATTTTTCTTCTAAAGCATCGTGATTATCAATATTCACCATATCTGCTAGATGCGAATCGATAATTTTGGCAGTCATCTCCTTTCCATGTTTTTTGGAGCTGATGATATTGCCTTTTCCGGTAATGGCATTACCTATAGCAAAAACATGGTCGTAACCATGTACGTGATATTCTGTTTCGGGGCGCATCTTCAACTGTTCTCCTTCATAAAATAAGGATTTTATTTTCTTGGGGACACTTCCAATAGATGAAACGACCAATTTAGTTCTTATTTCAAAGGTTTCATCCGTGGGGATTATTTTACGACCGTCCAATTCTACTTTTCTAAAAGCGAGTCCTTCAAATGCGTCATTTTCAATAATTTCATCAATTAATACCGCTCTGGGAATAAAGTTAAATTGAAATTTTTCAATATTTTTTTCGAGAAGCTTTTTAGAGGTTTGTCTGGCCTTTTCTATTTTTTCCGGTGAAGATCCTTTTGCTTGAGCTAAAGGCATATCTTCTGCATCACGTCTATATACAAGGTTTGCCGGTACAATACCCAAATCTTTTAAACTTAAATGCTGTTCTTCTAAGATTGCTTTTACCCCCTTTTTTTCCATTGTAAACACATCAATATCAATCTTATGTTGTTCTTTGAGTGCTTTCATGACCAACTCCATCATAATAATTTTTATGACATCAATAGAGGCAAGCCCGCCACCTAGTACAATGGCATTATTTTTTATTTCTATTTGATTCCCTTTAAAATCAGGTTCATGTTTATGGTTGAACCAATAGAGAAAAGGATTTTGATAGAATAAGTTTTTTCCTTCAAATTCATGAATCCTCTCTAATGAAAGTTTTCTATCGTCCCAAGCGCCGTTGGCGAGAATAATGGCAGAAAATCCCCAGTCGTTTACTAATTCATCAAATGGAATGTCTTTCCCAATTTGAACCAAAGGAATATAACGAATATTAGGTTGATCCAATTTATCATCTATAGCGGCTTCTTGTCTGTCGCGTAAACCGGCGTGCCACATAGGAAGCCCCTCTTCTAATTTTCCGTAAGGTAAGGCATTTTGATCAAAAACCGCTACACGATAGCCTTTTTTTGCCAACATATTGGCAGCTTCGGACCCTGCAACAGAGCCTCCGATAACGGCTATATAATGCCGTTTATTACAATCTTGATCATTAATATCTTTATAACTCATTTTGCTTGTTTTAATA
>CAYNFJ010000041.1:13785-17314 GCA_964396505.1 uncultured Polaribacter sp.
CAGGCGCCGGCACGGCAAGCGGCAATTTTTGCCGGAATACCCGATAATGTGCCTTGTACTACGGTCAATAAAGTCTGCGCATCGGGATTAAAAGCCATTATGATGGCGGCACAAGCTATAAAATGTGGTGATGCCCAAATTATGGTAGCCGGTGGTATGGAAAATATGTCGATGGTACCCCATTATTATCAAGCTCGAAAAGCCGTAAAATTAGGTGATGTAAAGATGACCGACGGGATGGTAAAAGACGGCTTGACAGATGTGTATAACAAGGTGCATATGGGAACTTTTGCCGATTTGTGTGCTACGGAATATAAAATATCCAGAGCACGCCAAGATGCTTTTGCCATAGAATCTTACAACAGATCGGCACAAGCTTGGAAAGATGGAAAATTTGATAATGAAGTGGTGCCTGTAGAAGTGCCACAACGTAGAGGAGAACCCATAGTAGTTGATACGGATGAGGAATTTACCAATGTAAAAATGGAAAAAATTCCCACCTTGCGTCCTGTTTTTACCAAAGAGGGTAGTGTGACGGCAGCCAATGCTTCTACATTGAATGACGGTGCCGCTGCTATGGTATTGATGAGTTTGGAAAAAGCCAATGAATTGGGCTTAAAACCTCTGGCAAAAATATCGGGTTATGCCGATGCAGCTCAAGATCCTAAATGGTTTACTACCGCACCGGCTAAAGCGGTTCCCAAAGCAGTCGAAAAAGCAAACATTAAAATGGAAGATGTTGAATATTTTGAGTTAAATGAAGCTTTTTCAGTTGTAGGATTAGTCAATATGGATATCATGAAATTAGATCCCGCCAAGGTTAATGTTAATGGAGGTGCTGTATCGTTAGGACATCCGTTAGGAATGAGTGGAGCCCGGATTGTGATTACTCTTTACAATGTATTGGCACAAAATAATGCCAAAATAGGTGCCGTAGGAATATGTAATGGGGGCGGAGGTGCCGGCGCTATGGTAATAGAAAGAATGTAAGTATTGAATACGGATAGTCTCAAATACGGAATCTGTCATTTGCCCATTATTCCTCTGAGAAAAGAAGCAGATGACCGCAGTGAAATGGTGTCTCAAGTCTTGTTTGGAGAATATTTTACTATTCTGGAAACTACTGATAAATGGTTGTATGTTCAATTACAAGCCGATTCTTATACGGGTTGGATTGATCGGAAACAAGCTACGCCGGTATCTCAAGAAGATTGGGATCTGTTCCATCATACTGAGACAGTTCGTGCTACCCGTGTAATCAATAAAATAAAGGCACCCGATGGCGATTTTTACATTCCTTTGGGTGCTGTTCTTCCTTATTTAGAGGGACAAAATTTTAGAATAGCAACCACAACATTTTATTTGCAAAATCCAATTCAAAAAATAACTTTTTCAGAGGCAGATTTTAATAAAGTAGTTTTACAATTTTTAAACACACCTTACCTTTGGGGCGGAAAATCGGTTTTTGGAATTGATTGCTCCGGCTTTACACAAGTGGTTTTTAGTATTTTTGGAATTAGCTTATTGCGAGATGCCAAACAGCAAGCTACTCAAGGGGTATTAGTGCCTTTTTTAGAACAAGCTCAAACCGGTGACCTCGCTTTTTTTGAAAATACAGAGGGAATCATCACCCACGTGGGTATTATGCTGTCTCAAACCGATATTATCCATGCGCACGGCAAGGTACGAATAGATACATTAGACCAACAGGGGATCTACAATAAGGAGTATCAAAAATACACGCATAAATTCAGAATGGTCAAGCGCTATTTTTAGATGCTATTAACCTCTTTTATCGCTTTGGAAAAAGAATCAAAATCGTTGTTATTCAGGATAAGATGAATGGCCTCATCGGTTACTTTTTCAGCATTTTTTATAGGAAAACCCAGTCCGATAGCCATGCGTTGTACCAGCTTGGCTTCATCCATTTTTACTTGATCATCAGAGAAGATCATCTTAGTAAAATTGTACAATTGCTCTATACGGTCATTGTAGTCCAAAGGAGATTCCAAAGGATATTTTTCAGGATATTCCAATATTTTGACAAACTCCTCATTACTGATTCCCAGTTTGAGAGACATTTGTTCCAAATATTTGAGTTCGTGAGGATCCATACTCCCATCGGCAAAAGCTATTTTTACCAATGCAGCAAAATAAGATTTGGCTTTTTTATGCTCTCCGCTTGTAAATAAATCTAATAATGACATATAGAATTCTTGTTTTTTATAATCCTTGCAAAATTACGTAAATTTATTATTTTTTAAAAAGAGATTTGCACTTATTTCATTAATTTTGCCCTGACATACAATTGATACTTATTATGGATACGATTCGATTAACCAAACAATTTTTCTTTGAAGCCGGTCACGCATTATACGGATATGACGGAAAATGCCGTAATGTGCATGGGCATAGTTATCAATTGGCTGTTACGGTAACCGGAACACCTATTTCGGATACTACGCACGTAAAATTGGGAATGGTCATTGATTTCGGAGATTTAAAAGCCATTGTAAAACGCGAAATAGTTGATAAATTTGATCATACAACGGTTTTTAATAAAAATACGCCTCATATTGAATTAGCCCGTGAATTGTCAGATAGAGGACATCAAGTTATGTTAGTAGATTATCAACCTACCAGTGAGATGATGTTAATGGATTTTGCCCGACGTATTCAAAAAAAACTACCCAAAGAAATCCGGCTTTTCTCCTTAAAATTGCAAGAAACCGGTACTTCCTATGCCGAATGGTACGCATCGGATAACTAATCTCAATTGCCTAAATAAAATATTTTGCGATTCCCCTTTTTAACTTAACAAATATATGTACTTTTGTTGTTTAGAATCATTCTAAATCATGTAAATAGTTAAAATAGTACTCAGATGAATAAACAAGATATTCTTAAAATATTAGAAAACTTAACAGCTCCCGGTGAAGGGAAAAGTTTGGTGGAAAGCAATTCCGTTAAAAATGTTGAGATTTCAGGGAATAAAATTCTCGTTGAAGTAAATATAGGAAATCCCACCTTACAAGCCAAAAAAAGAGTAGAGGTCGATGTTGCCAAAGCCATTAAAAAAGTATATGCCGATGCAGAAGTAAAAGTGCATGTCGTAGGGCAAGTAGCAACACAAAGTGTTAAAATAGAACCCGAAAGACCGCTGCCGAATGTAAAAAACATTATAGCAATAGCTTCCGGTAAAGGAGGTGTGGGTAAATCTACGGTCACGGCTAATATTGCAGTAACTTTGGCTAAAATGGGATTTAGTGTCGGAATCTTAGATGCCGATGTATATGGGCCTTCTATGCCTATTATGTTTGATGTAGAAAATGCCCGTCCTACTTCTGTAGAGGTCAATGGAAGACCCAAAATAAAACCGGTTGAAAATTATGGTGTTAAAATACTGTCTTTAGGTTTCTTTGTAGATCCCAATGATGCGGTAATTTGGCGTGGTGCAATGGCTAACAAAGCGTTAAATCAATTGTTGTTTGATGCCGATTGGGGTGCGTTGGATTTTCTATTAGTAGAT
>CAYNFJ010000042.1:0-7230 GCA_964396505.1 uncultured Polaribacter sp.
ATAGCCGGAATAATTCCTTCTTTTTCAGATAATAATCTATAGGCCGCTACGGCTTCTTGATCAGTAATGGGGTGATAAGACACCCTGTCCGTGTTTTTTAAATGAGCGTGTTCGGGTCCAATACCGGGATAGTCCAATCCTGCTGCGATGGAGCTGGATGGTACAGGTTCGTCTTTATCATTCATTAAGCACATAGAAAAAGCACCTTGAAAAACGGTAGGTCTTCCAAGTGTTAAAGTAGCAGCCGTTTTTCCTAACTCCATACTTTCTCCGGCACCTTCAGCAGCATATAGGGCTACATCATCATCAATAAAATGACTAAAGGCTCCTATGGCATTGGACCCCCCTCCTATACACGCCACAACGGCATCGGGTAATTTTCCCTCTATCTCCATCACCTGACGTTTCATTTCTTCACTGATAACCGATTGAAAATAACGCACAATGGTCGGATAAGGATGCGGACCCACTGCTGATCCTAACAGATAATAGGCTTGTGGATTTTCCACATAATAACCCAATGCGGCATCTACGGCATCTTTTAAGGTCGCATTACCGGCAGTTGCTTTGATTACTTCTGCGCCTAAAACTTCCATACGTTCTACATTCATACGCTGGCGTTCAGAATCTACTTTACCCATAAAAACCTTGCATTTCATTCCCATTAAAGCCGCTGCTGTAGCCGTGGCAACTCCGTGTTGTCCTGCTCCGGTTTCGGCTATAATTTCCGTGGCGCCCATACGTTTGGCCAAGAGTATTTGACCCAATGTATTATTGATTTTATGAGACCCGGTATGGTTTAAATCTTCGCGTTTGAGATATATGGTACTGCCGATTTCCTTTGATAAATTTTCTGCTTTATACAAAGGAGAAGGTCTTCCCACATAGGTTTGTAATAAGTTTTTAAATTCCTCTTTAAAGTCAGGGTCATTTTTGTATTGTAAAAATACCTTGTATAAATTGTTGAGTTTATCAGCTAAATGCGGGGGTACAAATTGTCCTCCAAATTCTCCAAAATAACCTATTTTTTGTTCTTGTTTTACTGTTGCTTCCATAATATTATTATTTTTATATGATTTTAAATTGTAATTATTAATCGTATTTTTCTTTTACTTTGCGTTTTTCTGTTTGGGTACATAATTTTACCAGCACCAACACAGGGCAGTTATTTTCCATCTAAAGAGTCGTTTTGTTTTCATTATTTTTAAAATTTAGCATAAAAAAAAACCGTAGGGAAAACCTACGGCTGTATATAAATTACAATTGATTATACAAACACCTACGTTCCCTGATTGAGATTACGTGTTTGCCACCACCAATTTGTATTTTGTCTTGTAAACATTGTCATTGTATTTGTATGGGTCAAATGTATAAATAAAATTTAATAATCCAAATAATATGAAAAAAATTTATCGGGCTTTTACATAAAGTAACTTCATTTTGCCATTGGGTGTAATGCTGTATTTTTTTAATTTGGCCGGTATTAAAAGACTTTCTCCTTCATTTATAGGTACTTGCATGCTTTCTACATTGATAAAACCACTTCCTTTTACACAAATATAAATCACAAAACTATCTACAGAAGTGGTCAATATTTGTTTTTTGGTCTTTAATTTAATGATTTTCACATTAAAAAAAGGCGTCTTGATAATATCTCGAAACATATTATTGGCCGTTCTGTAATAGGTCTCAAAATGTTCAACCGGTGTAAAATCTATGGCATCCAGCGCCAAATCGGTATGTAATTCTCTTGAATTTCCCGCTGAATCTGTACGATTCCAATCGAACAAGCGATAGGTTACGTCACTGGATTGTTGTATTTCTGCCAATACAATTCCGGATCCAATAGCATGCACCCGACCCGTAGGAATGTGATAAACGGCTCCTTTTTTTACCACTTCTTCATGCAGTACTTCTTGTAATCGCCCCTCTTCCAAATACTTTTTATAGGTCGCTTGATCTAAAGGTTTGTTGAACCCAAAGAACAATCTACTCTGCTTATCTGCCTGCATAATATACCACAATTCCTCTTTCCCAAAAGATTGATGTCGCTTTTGAGCCAATTGATTATCCGGATGCAACTGCACACTTAAATTGGCCTGCGCATCAATTATTTTTATCAATAACGGAAAGGTTTCACCATACCGGTCATATACGGATTCACCTAAAAAATCAGCCTTATAGATGTTGATGAGTTCTTGTAAATTTTTTCCTTTAAAATGACCGTTCTCAACTACAGAAATAGCATCCGGAACAGCCGATATCTCCCAACTCTCTCCAATAGGTAGATTGGTTTTTTCTTTTCCAAACAATCGGGATAATTTATCACCGCCCCAAATGCGCTCTTTTAAAATAGGAATAAATTTTATGGGATAATCCAGTTTCAAATTAGAATGATTTTAAAATTTCAATTGCTTTATCAATATGTTCCTCCGGATGTTTCATACTGTTAAAAACATATCGAATAACACCTTTTTTATCAATAATATAGGTCACTCGACCGGGAATTAAACCGGCACCAAAGGACGGTACTCCAAAACGCTTACGTACCTTATTGTCTTTATCTGACAATAGAGAAAAGGACAAATGATACTTATCGGCAAAAGCTTTATGAGATGCAACATCATCACTACTAATACCAAAAACTTTGGCATGTAAGTTTGTAAAAACCTCAAATTCATCTCTAAATTTGCAAGCTTCTTTGGTACAACCCGGGGTATCATCTTTCGGATAAAAATAGATAACCAAAGAATTCTTGCCTATGTAATCTTTTATATGAATCTGTTCATTGTTTTGATTGTACAATACTATATCGGGAACCGGATCCCCGATGCCTAAAGCAGGATGTGGCTTTGCTTTACATTGTACCAATAAAAAGGCTAAGCCCGCAGCAATAAGTAGTAAAAGTGATTTATACATCGATTTTTGTTTTTTCCAAAAGTACAAACATTTTACAAAAAAATACGCTTATTCTTTGGATTTAATATTCTAAAATTGACTGGTATTTAGTAACTTTGTATCCATTAAAAACCGATACTATGCAGCAATTTATCCAAAACCTGCCCAAAGCAGAATTACACTTACATATAGAAGGAACTTTTGAACCGGAATTACTTTTTGATATTGCCCAACGCAATAACATTAAAATTCCTTATAAAGATGTTGATAGCCTGAGAAAAGCCTACGATTTTGATTGTTTACAAGATTTTTTAGACATCTATTACCAAGGAGCCAATGCCCTGCAAACCGAACAAGATTTTTACGATTTGACAGAGGCCTATCTCCAAAAATGCAAAGCCCAAAATGTGCGGCATACTGAAATAATGTTTGACCCGCAAACCCATACAGAACGGGGTATTTCCTTTAAAACAGTGATCCAAGGTATTTCAAAAGCTTGTGAAGATGCCCAAAAAAATTATGGAATTACTTCTTTTTTAATTATGAGTTACCTACGGCATTTACCCGAAAAGGAAGCTTTTAAAACCTTGGAACAATCTCTTCCTTACAAGGATAAAATAAAAGCTATTGGTTTGGATTCATCCGAAAAAGGGAATCCACCTTCTAAATTTAAAAATGTATATGAAGCTTCGGTCAAAGAAGGATATATTCCCTTGGCACATGCCGGTGAAGAAGGGAGTGCAGCATATGTTTGGGAAGCCCTGGATATTCTTAAAATCAAACGAATTGATCACGGTAACAATGCCTTGCAAGATAGCAAATTAGTCCAAGAAATCATCAAACGGGACATCGCAATGACTGTTTGCCCCTTATCCAACAAAGCCCTGCAAGTAGTCCCCGATTTAAAAAATCATCCTTTAAAAAAGATGATGGATTTGGGTTTAAAACCTACCGTTAATTCAGATGATCCGGCTTATTTTGGCGGACAGGTAAATCAAAATTATATTGAAATTCAAAAGGCGTTGAATCTGACCAAAAAAGACCTCTACGAATTGGCACGAAACTCGTTTGAATATTCTTTATTGGATAGTGAAACCAAAGAAAAATACTTAAACGAATTGGAAGAGTATTATCAATCACATAAGGATTAAGTATATCAATCTATCACCCCGCTGCCTATCAATTCATCTGCTATATACCAAGCGGCAAATTGTCCTTGTGTAATAGCCGATTGTGGCTGTTTAAATTGAATATAAAGTCCGGTATCAAAAAGGTATAAGGTCGCTTCTTGTAAAGGTTGACGATATCTGATTCTCGCCATAACATCGAGTGTTTCGCCCGGTGCTATTTCTTTATCAGGACGTACCCAATGAATGTCTTTGTGGCTTATAAAAAGAGCCTTTTTAAAAAGACCGGGATGCTTGTTTCCTTCTCCGGCATAAATAACATTTTCCTTGACATCGGTAGCGATGACATAAAGGGGTTCTCGGGTGCCTCCCACGGCCAGCCCCTTGCGCTGTCCTATCGTAAAATAATGCGCTCCCTGATGCTTCCCTACTATTTTACCATCGGTGACTTTATAATGTATCTTTTGGGATAAAAAAGCCAATTCAGATTCTTTAGTGGCCGGTTCCGGTTGTGTGTGTGTGTATAATTCCGAATCTTTAGGAATCTGAACAATGACGCCTTCTTTGGGTTTTAATTGTGCTTGTAAAAAATCCGGTAATTTTACTTTTCCAATAAAACACAATCCTTGAGAATCTTTTTTTTCGGCGGTTACCAAATCCAATTCAACTGCAATTTTTCGTACTTCAGGCTTGGTCAATTCACCGATTGGAAACAAGGATTTTTCCAATTGTTTCTGTGATAATTGACATAGAAAATAGGATTGATCTTTATGGGCGTCTTTTCCGGCTAAAAGCCTGTATGTTTCCTTATCCTCTACGATGAGGGTATCTTTTCTAGCATAGTGTCCGGTCGCTACAAAATCGGCTCCTAAACTCAAAGCAATATCCATAAAAACATCAAATTTTATTTCTCTATTGCATAAAACATCCGGGTTAGGAGTTCTACCCGATTGATATTCGGCAAACATATAATCCACAATTTTTTCTTTGTATTGTTCACTTAGATCCACCACCTGGAAAGGAATGCCTAATTTCTCGGCTACCAACATCGCATCATTACTATCTTCCAACCAAGGACATTCATTGGAAATCGTAACCGATGTATCATGCCAATTTTTCATAAACAGCCCTATTACTTCATAACCTTGCTGTTGTAACAAATAAGCGGCTACACTGCTGTCCACTCCACCGGAAAGTCCTACAATAACTCTTTGCATGTTGATAAAATTGAGTTTGCAAAGATACTAATTCTACCTATACGATGATTATTTCATTAATAATGTATAGTTTTGCCATAGAAACTATAAACCACGGGATGTTTTTATATTTCCAATAGAAGAAATATAAATTTCCGCTCGTTGAAACCGGATACTATGTTCGATACTAGCTCTAAAAACAAAATGAATAAAACTGACAAAATAGGTGACAACCATATAGCCACCCACGCAGAAACACCCATACGAGATGATGCATTTGATTTATCCGATGCCGATAAAATGCATCGGATAGAAAACAATATGAAAGACATATTACTGACATTGGGTATGGATCTGACCGATGACAGTTTACAAGGAACTCCTAAGCGGGTTGCCAAAATGTTTGTACAAGAAATTTTTGACGGATTGCATCCGGATAAAAGACCTAGAATGTCCACATTTGAGAATAAATTTAAGTACAATCAAATGTTGGTCGAAAAAGATATTGCTGTGCATTCTACCTGCGAACATCATCTATTACCTATTATTGGCAAAGCGCATATTGCTTATATTTCCAGTGGTACGGTTATCGGGTTGTCAAAACTCAACCGGATAGTCAATTACTACGCCAAACGCCCTCAAGTACAAGAACGATTGACTGTTCAAATTGTACAAGACCTTCAAAAAGTACTCCAAACAGAAGATGTGGCTTGTATCATTGATGCCAAACATATGTGTGTGATCACCAGAGGAATAGAAGATGCTGATAGCAGTACACTTACGGCAGAATATGGTGGAAAATTTAAAGATCCGCTGGTCAGACGTGAGTTTTTGGACTACCTGCAAATGGAAAATGACAAGGATTAAGTCTATGCCTTTATCACTAAAAAGCAAAACCCTTACTTTTTTCAAAGCAAGAGTCTTGTTTAACTAACCAAATTATTTATTACAATGAGATAATTTCTATTATATCCTTGTATTATATAATATGCAAAGCTCGTGCCAAAAAAATTATTTGCTTGTTAATGAGATGTTAAACCCGATTATTAAAATGAAATTTTTAGAAATTCAGGAAATTTCGAATGTATTTCCTTCAACACACAACAAGGTGTTTTGAAACTCTTGTTGTGCTTCTTTTTGAAATGCTTTAATATCTTTGTATCTATTGGAATAATGTCCTAAAATTAACAATTTGACGCCGGCTGCTTTGGCTATCTTTCCGGCTTGAAGTGCCGTGCTGTGCCCTGTAATATGGGCTAATTCCAATCGATCTTCTAAAAAAGTAGCTTCGTGATAAAGCAAATCTGTATTTTTAATAATCTTAATAATTGCCGGATTATAAGAGGTATCACTACAATAAGCATAACTCAAAGGCTTGGGAGGATCCAGTGTCAATACCTCATTCTTTAGGACTGTCCCGTCTTTTAAAATAAAATCTTTTCCTTTTTTTAGATTGTGGTAATCGCAAACCTCTATTTCCGGATATTTTTCTACCGTTTTAATGTTCAGTTTTCTCAAGGATTCTTTTTCTTGAAACAAAAAACCATTGGTATATACTCTGTGTTTTAAGGGGATTGTAGATACTCTTACCTTTTTATCTTCAAATATCAATTCACTTTTTGTAGAAACCAATTCGTGAAAAACAAGCTTATATGCTACCCGTGTTTGAGAGACCTGTAATTGTAATTCAATGATTTCCTTCAATCCTTTTGGCCCGTAGATATGAAGGTCACTCTCACGATTCAAAAGGCCAAAACTGGAGATTAAACCTATCAAACCAAAAAAATGATCGCCGTGTAAATGAGATATAAAAATATGTTTAATCTTGGAGAAACCCACTTTGTATTTACGCATTTGAACCTGCGTTCCTTCCCCACAATCTATCAGAAAATGATGATTTTTAATCTGTAATACTTGTGAAGTAGGATGTGCATTAACTCTAGGAGTAGCAGAATGACAACCTAAAATAGTTAACTGAAAGCTCATTTGGCAACCAGTCGTTTTGAGAT
>CAYNFJ010000042.1:7330-17124 GCA_964396505.1 uncultured Polaribacter sp.
CTAAAAGCACAAAAAGTAGTTTTTTCATCATATCAGGGGTTTATTAGTAATGATTAAAATCCTAAATCTCTGGTAATTTCATCCATTTCAATAATATCTAATGCTTCCAACATCGTGGGTACTACAACCATCTCATCAGGAAGCTTGTCAAAGTTAACACCCTTTGCAATAATTACAAAACTGGTTGTAGCATCCAGATGTGCTTTGGCAATATTCAAAAATACTAAAATTTCTGAAACAGAAGCAATGGTTCTGTCACTTAAATCTACAATTATATTTTTGGATAAAAAATCAGGATAATTTTTACTGAAATCTTTGAAAAAATCAGTCAAATTCTCTTGTTTCGGTCCTACAATAATGTTTTTCTCTTTGTTCATAATTTCAAACATAGCTATGCGTGTTTTATCTGTTGTGCCAATAAATATACTACCGCCATTCTGGTGGCAACCCCATTTTCTACTTGATCCAGAATGATAGATTGTCCGGAATCTGCAACCTCACTTGTAATTTCTACACCACGATTTATGGGACCCGGATGCATAATTACAATTTCCTTGCCAAGTTTACTTAATAGATGTGCATCTACCCCATATAGTTGCGTGTATTCTCGTGTAGATGGAAAATATTTTACATCCATACGTTCGTGTTGAACACGTAATATATTAGCCACATCGCACCAACGGAGGGCATCTATCAATTTATATTCGACTAAAACGCCTAATTTTTCAATATATTTTGGTATTAATGAAGGAGGTCCGCAAACCATTACCTCAGCCTCTAGTAGTTGCAAAGCATAGATATTGGACAGGGCTACTCTGGAATGGAGAATATCGCCGACAATAACGACTTTTTTACCTGCTAAATTTCCTAATTTTTCACGAATGGAATAGGTGTCTAAAATAGCTTGTGTAGGATGTTCATGTGTGCCGTCGCCGGCGTTGATAATTTTGGCGTTCACGTGTTGTGATAAGAAGGTTGCAGCTCCCACATTAGGATGTCGCATAACCACCATATCTACCTTCATCGCCAGAATATTATTGACTGTATCTATAAGTGTTTCTCCTTTTTTGACCGATGATTGACTTGCCGAAAAATTAATCACATCGGCAGAAAGTCGTTTTTCGGCTAATTCAAAAGACAATTTGGTACGGGTGCTATTTTCAAAAAAAAGATTGGCAATAGTAATATCCCTCAACGACGGAACCTTCTTAATAGGACGATTAATAACTTCTTTAAAATGATCGGCTGTTTCAAAAATCAATTCTAAATCCGATTTTTTTAAATTTTTTATGCCTAATAGATGTTGGACACTTAATGCTTTCATTGATTAATTTGATTTTGGAATAACATATACCGCATCACCCGATGCTTTATCGCCCCATTTAACTTGTACTTTTTCATCGTTAAAAGCATCTACTTGTTTGCCTTTGTAGGTCGGCTGAATAGGTAGGCTTCTACTAAAACGTCTATCAATCAGGACTAACAATTCTATTTCAGAGGGTCTTCCATAGGATTCTATAGCTGTTAGGGCTGCCCGTACACTACGCCCTGTAAAAAGCACATCATCTATCAATACGACTTTTTTGCCTTCTAAGACCACATTTATAGCAGTCGTATTGGCTCGCAACGGTTCATCTCTTCTTCTAAAATCATCTCGGTAAAATGTGATATCCAACTGTCCGGTTGCCGGTTGTTCAATTTGGTATTCTGATTGTAAGATAGATACAATTCTATCCAACACATCAATACCTCTAGGCTGAATTCCTATTAGCACCGTGTCTAAGAAAGACCCGTGGTTTTCAATGAGTTGACAAGTCAAGCGATGCAGGATAATATCTATTTGTTTGGCTCCTATTAATAATTTATTACCCATATCATTTCAACTTGATTGGTAACAAAATTAATCTTTTTTTTAAAGGACTTTACACCCCAATACCAAAAGTTTTGGACAATCAATTGTTAATAACTGCATTGATTTTTTGCCATAAAACAGTATCAAAACCGGAAACGGACAACTCTTCTTCTTGGGCACTTTCTCCCATTCTTACAATAACTAAATTTTGACTGGGAACCACATATATTTTTTGGTCATTTTTTCCCAAAGCGGCAATTAAATCAGTTGGTGCCGTAGGAATCAATTCCGATTGAAAAGAGATTTGAGATTGTGGCAACATATAACTATTTTTACCATTTAACCACCACAAATAGCCATACGAAGGATTGTAGTTTTGAGAGGTATTTAACATCGCTTGATAATAATTCATATCATTCAGGATAGGTGTCGTATTCCATTTGGCTTGATTTAAAATCAACAAGCCAAAACGCGCCATACTTCTCGTGGTACTCCAATATACACTATTATAACCCGATTGAAACCAGACACCATCCATACCAATTCTATCCCTGATTTTTTCATTGAAATAATCTTTAAAATCTTGTGAAACTGCTTGTGTAACCACATCTTGTAATAATGTATAAGGGGCATTGTGATAGGCCCATCGCATACCGGCATCTGCTTTGTACTGCAAACAAACCGGATCGGTACAAGAAAAGATCAAATCGTTTAATCCGGTAGTCATGGTGAGTTGATGTGTAATGGTAATCCGGTTTTCTTGAGTAAGGGTTTCGTTTGTCCAAGCATTTCCTAAGTAATCAGAAGTTTTATCTTCAATAGACAAGTACCCCTCTTGTTGTGCAATACCGACAGTCAAGGCGGTTAAGGTTTTACCTGCAGATGCCCAATACCAGTTGGCATTTTGTGAATGTCCGTTAAAATAGCGTTCAATTACTATTCGGCCATTTTTAAGTACAATAAAACCCTTGGTGCCTTTTTCTTCCAAATAGCTCACTAAATCTGCTAAATTCGCATTGTTATATCCGGCATCAGCCATACTCATGGTTTCCCACACACCGGAATTAATAGGCGGAAAATAAGGGGCTGTTTCCGTATGCACCGGTTTGTCAACACAGGACAATATACCTAGTAATACAGTCAATATTAACACTTTGTAATTCATGAGTCAGTAGGTTTAATCAGTTCGTATTAGACTTGTATTTTTGTAAAAGGTTTAATAGTAATCAATTTTTTTGAATTGACAAACTCCGTTGGCGTACCGCTTCAAAGATTAGAATTCCCGTCGCAACAGATACATTCATAGAATCTATTTTACCACGCATCGGAATCACAATATTTTGAGTAGCCTGTTCCAACCAAACTTCTGTTAGTCCCGTAGCTTCTGTACCTACTACAATAGCCGTTGCCGATGTATAATCTTGCTCTAAATAATTTTCGGAAGTTTCTGTTAGGGCAGCACAAAAGATGGCTATATTTTTTGCTTTCAAAAAGGCTATAATTTCATCAGATGATGCCATTGCAATTTGATTGGTAAAAACGCATCCCACACTAGAGCGGATGCTATTGGGATTGTATAAATCAGAAGTGGGGTTGGCGATAAGTACGGCATCTACAGATGCAGCATCGGCAGTTCTGAGAATGGCGCCTATATTACCGGGTTTTTCAGGAGATTCAGCTACTAAAATAAGTGGATTTTCCTTTTCTAATTGAATACTATCCAGCGTGTGATTTTTAGACCGTGCCAAGGTAATCACCCCTTCAGTACTATCGCGATACGCCAACTTGTGATATACTTCGAGTGAAATTTCAATGAGCTCAATTTCGGTCGAAATCATTTGCACTATTTTTTCAGCAGTGACAATATCAGGGACAAAAAGAACACATTCCAACTGATAAGCTCCTGCCACACATAATTCCAATTCACGAAATCCTTCAATAATAAATTGTCCCGTTTTTTTACGTTCACGGGATTTTTCTTTAAGCTTAATTAATTGCTTAATAAATTTATTCTGTGTACTTGTAATGGCCTTTAGCATACCTGATTCTTAATAACCAACAGCGGTATCATCGCCTCTAGGATCAGCCCCACCTTCTAGTTTTCCATCATTTCTTACCAAAATAGCATCGACCTTACCGATGACAACAGAATGACTTTCATCTATGGTATAGCCCTTATCTATCAATGTTTTTTTGGTAATACTATCAAAGCCTTTAGGCTCCATTTTAATCACATCGGGCAACCATTGATGGTGAAAACGGGCTTGAGAGACAGATTCTTGCATTCCCATCTTAAAATCAACCACATTTAGAATATTTTGTAATACAGAAGTGATAATCGTTGAACCACCCGGAGAACCGAGTACCATGACCAATTTGCCATTTTTTTGGACAATACTGGGCGACATAGAACTCAACATTCGTTTTTCAGGTGCAATGGCGTTGGCTTCAGCACCCACTAATCCAAACATATTGGGCACACCCGGTTTCGCACTAAAATCATCCATCTCATTATTTAAGAAGAAACCACCACCTGCAACATATACTTTTGAACCATACGCACCATTGAGTGTTGTGGTTACGGCAACTGCATTTCCATATTGATCAACAATAGAATAATGGGTTGTTTCATTACTTTCATATCCGATGATTTTTCCATAAGAAATATCCGATGATTTGCCGGCAACATCCCAAGAAAAATCTGCCATTCTAGCTTTTAAATAATCGGGGTTGACCAGACTATCAACAGGGACATCAACAAAATCTATATCACCCAGATAATGGGATCTATCGGCAAATGCCCGACGTTCTGCTTCGGTTAATAATTGAATATATTTTGCAGAATTATGTGGATATTGTGCTATGTGATAAGGCTCTATACTCTTTAGAATCTGTGCGATACAAATACCGCCACTTGAGGGCAAAGTCATAGAGGTAATCGTATAATCTTTGTAGGTAAATTTAATGGGTTTACGCCATTTGGCTTTATATTTTTTTAGATCTTCCAGTGTAATGATTCCGCCTTTATTGGACAAGTAATTTACCAATATTTTGGCTGTTTCTCCTTGATAAAATTCATCTCTTCCGTGATCTCTAATACGTTCCAATGTCTTAGCAAGCTCAGGATACTTAATGGTATCTCCTGCTTTCCATTCCTTATCCAAAAGAATGGCTCTTTGATTCACTTCACCAAACAATTTGCGATAATGTGACAGTCTTCTGGCTTGTTTAGCAGTAACAACCACACCTCTTTTGGCCAAATCAATAGCCGGTTGGATCAAATCTGAAAAAGGCAAACTACCAAGTTTTTTATGCACTGCAAACAATCCGGCAACTGTCCCGGGTACACCCACAGCCAAGCCTCCTAATGTACTTTTTCCTTTGATTATAGCTCCATTTTCATCTAAGTACATGTCTTTGGTAGCGGCCATAGGTGCTTTCTCTCGATAATCCAGAGCTCCTGTTTGTCCGTTGGCAGTACGATACACCATAAAGCCTCCTCCTCCAATATTTCCGGCAAAAGGATACGCCACCGTAAGGGCTAAATCGGTTGCGATCATAGCATCAAAAGCATTCCCTCCTTTTTTTAGGATATTAATTCCTATTTGTGAGGCTTCTTTACGGGCGCTAACCACCATAGCGCTATCTGCCAAAAAACCGGTGTTCTTTTTCTTAGTAATTGTAGAATCCGGTGTTTGTTTACAAGAAATAAACATGACAGTGACTAATACTACTGTACCGAGTATTCTAGAGATCGTGTTGTTTGTAGGTTTCATATTGTTGGTCTAAAGTTTGTAAAATATCAAGTGAATAGGTTTGTAAGAGTGGAAAAAAAGCCAAAAAATCAGCTTCCAGCTGTTTATAATTCAGCTGTAAATCCTGAACTCCCAGGTGTAAAGGTACCAAATATTTTATTTTGGCTTCCATCCCTTGCAAAACTTCTGCTACTCCATCTATGGATTGACTCTTTATCAACCAATTATGTTTTAGTAAATACGCCGCTCTTTGCCTGGATTCACTATCCAGAAACTTTTGTTTTTCTTGTAGTATTTTTAAAAAGTTTGATACAAAATTTGAAAGAGAAGTGGTATGATATAAGTGCCAATTCGTCGACAAAAAATGATCGTAAAAAATATCGACTAATACACCGGAATAATGACCATATTGTGGCGAAAGTCTCCTTTTACTTTGCTTTACCAACTCGTGTTGATCTGTAAAACTATCTATATATCGATGTAATAAAATACCTTTTTGAATCTGAACGGGAAATTTTTCATACTGTTTTCCTTTGATGGCATCGCCCATAAAATTACCTACTTGTACATCCAAATCATTTCCGGATAAAAAAATATGTGCTAGATAATTCATCGGTTAAATGTACAAAAAAATCTATCCGAAAAACGGATAGATTTAAGATATACATAAAAAAATTTTAATTAATTATTGAGCATCACAGGCATTACTAGCATCAATATCTCTTCACCTTCTTCTTTGCCATCAATAGGAGTTAATATCCCGGCTCTGTTAGGCACCGACATTTCTATTAAAATTTCTTCAGATGAGAGATTTGTCAACATTTCTAGTAGAAAACGGGAATTGAATCCTATTTGCATATCATCTCCTTCGTAGTTACAGGTCAATCTTTCATCAGCTCTATTGGAAAAATCGACATCTTCGGCAGAGATATTTAGTTCGGTTCCTGCCATTTTTAAACGAATCTGATGAGTGGATTTACTTGAAAAAATAGAAGCACGACGTACAGAATTTAAGAATGCAGCTCTATTAACAATCAATTTGTTTGGATTTTCTTTAGGAATAACCGCATCGTAATTAGGATATTTACCATCAATCAATCTACAAATCAGATTGATTGCATCAAAACTGAATTGTGCATTGGTTTCATTGTACTCAATACTGACGTCACTATTCGCATTAGCCAATATTCCTTTAAGAATATTCAAGGGTTTCTTAGGCATGATAAACTCCGCCACTTCATCGGCGACAATATCTGTCCGCGTATATTTAACTAACTTGTGCGCATCGGTAGCGACAAAAGTCAATTCTTCCGGACTGAATTGGAAAAAAACACCACTCATTACCGGTCGTAAATCATCATTTCCGGTAGCAAAAACCGTGTGATTAATGGCAGTAGCAAGTATCTCACTGGGTATTATCGTTTTACTGGGCGATTCCAAACTAAAGGTTTGTGGAAAATCTTCACCATCGTAATATGCCATATCATATTTTCCGTTATCAGCACTTATTTCAACTGTACTATTTTCCTCTTTAACAATAAAAGTTAAGGGCTGTTCCGGAAAAGTTTTGACTGCATCTAATAATAAACGTGCATTTAATGCAATGGTTCCTGTATATTCGGATTGAACAGGAATACTACTACTCATAATCGTCTCAATATCAGAAACGGTTATTTTCAGTTGATCTTCTGATAATTCGAATAAAAAATTATCCAATATGGGTAACGTATTATTCGTATTGACAACTCCAACTAGTATTTGAAGCTGTTTTAATAATTGTGAACTAGAAACAATAAATTGCATTCGTATAATTTTTTAAAGTAATGCAAATCTAAATAAAAAACTTGATTTTTACCTAATTTATCTTTAATTCATTTGTCTTTATTTAATAATATGCACCGTAATCTTGATAGACCTATCAAAAAAAATGTACTGCGCTTTAAATTGGATTCTAATCCGCTAGAAGTTGACTAATCTTTGATGATATGCTGTGAAAATAATGTAATTTTGCCGGTATGCGAGAAAATTATAAAATGTTGGCAACAACACTTTTTGGACTGGAAGAAATTTTAGCCAAAGAGTTACGGGATCTAGGGGCGCAAAATGTGCTCATCGGGAACCGTAGCGTCTCCTTTTTAGGCGACAAAGGATTTATGTATAAAGCTAATTTAGCGTTGCGTACAGCCATAAGAGTATTAGTACCCATCCGAAGTTTTTCAGTAGATAATGAAGAAGAGTTATATAAAAAACTCCAATTTTTACCTTGGGAAGAATACGTAAAATCCAATGGTTCCTTTGCTATCAATGCGGTTACTAATTCTAAAAAATTCACCAGTAATTCCCATTATATTTCATTAAAGACTAAAGATGCCATTGCCGATTACTTTCGAGATAAATACCGAGAACGACCTAATGTAGATTTGAAGCATCCGGATGTGCGAATTCACATCCATATTCAACACAGGACATGCACTGTTTCCTTAGATAGTTCCGGCGATTCATTGCATAAACGAGGTTATCGAATCAATACCAATATTGCCCCTATCAACGAGGTATTGGCAGCCGGTTTGGTGCTTTTGTCCGGATATACCGGTGATTCCAATTTTATTGATCCGATGTGTGGAAGTGGCACACTCTTAATAGAAGCCGCTATGATAGCTTCCAAAATTCCTGCCAATATAAATCGTCCTGAATTTGGATTCGAAAAATGGCGTAATTACGACAATGCACTATTTGAAAAAATACATGATTCATTACTGAAAAGAATCCAAAGTCCTCGTCATAAAATAATGGGATTTGACCGCGCTCCTTCAGCGATTCGTAAGGCAAAAGAAAACATTGAAAACGCCAATCTCAGCGATTTTATTCAAGTGTATCAAATAGACTTTTTTGAATCCAAGAAACAGGTTCAAGGTAGTACCATATTATTATTTAACCCACCCTATGGAGAACGATTGAAAATAGATACTGCTTCCTTTTATAAACGCATCGGAGACACCCTTAAACACAACTATCCTTCTACAACAGCATGGTTTATTACATCTGATTTAGAGGCACTTAAATATGTAGGCTTAAAGACCTCTAGGAGAATTCCTATGCGCAATGCCGACTTAGTATGTCGTTTTGTAAAATACGAATTGTACGAAGGAAGTAAAAAAGCTAGTAAACAGCAAAAAATATGATATTCCAAATAATCCTATAAAATTCCATTTTGAAAACAAACAAAATAGACAGAAAACCCGCTTGGCTTAAGGTAAAATTACCTTTAGGGAAAAAATACACATCACTTAGAAAAATAGTGAGTGATCATCAACTCCATACTATTTGCACCAGTGGCAGTTGCCCGAATATGGGCGAATGTTGGACAGCCGGTACTGCCACCTTTATGATATTAGGTAATATTTGTACCCGATCCTGTGGCTTTTGTGGCGTACAAACCGGAAGACCTTTGGCGGTAGATGAGTCAGAACCGGATAAAATAGCCCGATCTATTCAATTAATGAAGATAAAACATGCCGTCATCACGTCTGTTGATAGAGATGATTTAGAAGATATGGGTTCTATCATTTGGGCAGAGACAGTAAAAGCCATACGCAGAGAGAATCCGGGTACCACACTAGAAACATTAATTCCTGATTTTCAAGGAAACGAGACACATCTTGATAGAATTATTGCAGTACATCCTGAAATTGTGTCGCACAACTTAGAAACGGTAAGAAGGTTAACGAGAGAAGTACGGATACAAGCCAAATATGACCGAAGTTTATCCGTATTACGATATTTAAAAGAATCCGGAATCAACAGAACTAAATCCGGAATTATGTTGGGACTAGGAGAAACTCAAGAAGAGGTACTGGAAACCATGCAAGATTTAATCGAAAACAAAGTAGATATCCTTACAATTGGACAATATTTACAACCCTCCAAAAAGCACTTACCTGTTCAAGAATATATACACCCCGATCAATTCAAATTTTATGAAACCGAAGGATTAAAAATGGGATTTAGACATGTAGAAAGCGGTGCACTTGTCAGAAGTTCCTACCGGGCACACAAGCACTTACTTTAATTCAAAGCATTGTAGTATAAAATAATCTATTTCCCGATTAGCACTCATTACAAATAAGCATAAAAAAAAACCTCCATACTTCAGTATAGAGGTTTTTAGTATAATAAAAGAAAGGCGG
>CAYNFJ010000043.1:0-6865 GCA_964396505.1 uncultured Polaribacter sp.
GTTTGGCTCAAGTGCGTGGTTACAGAGGAGAAATAGAAACCGATCAAGATATTATTAACCGTGTAAAACTAGATATCTTTTACATAGAGAATTGGAGTTTTATAATGGATATCAATATCATCATTAGAACGGTACTCAATGTTTTTAAGGGAGAAGAAAAAGCATATTAACATCCGCTCAATCGTATCGGTTTTAACGCATATTTTTTAGGGTCTTGATCCATGAAAACACAAGATTTATCACTTTTGTTACAAAGCTTTCCTGCTAAGGCACAAGTATTGGTGGCTCCGCTGAATTGGGGAATCGGGCATGCAAGTCGTTGTATACCGATTATCAGGCAACTCATCGCACAAGATTTTCAACCTGTAATCGCCTCAGATGGAGCGGCATTGTTATTGTTGCAACAAGTTTTCCCGCAATTAGAAACCTATGAACTTCCGGCTTATAAAGTTCGATATGCTGCGAATGCACGACTTTTTCATTTAAAAATACTCAGCCAATTATATCATTTCTATAAAACCTATCAGGCAGAAAAGCGTGTTATTAACCAAATCATACAACATCGTAAAATAGAAGTAATGCTATCCGATAACAGGTTTGGTGTGTTTTCTAAACAAGCTATTTCTATTTATATGACACATCAACTCCGGGTCAAATCAGGGATTACGACTTATCTTACCACTCAAATGCATCGTTTTTTTATCCGCAATTTTGATAGAATATGGGTGCCGGATGTCTCACATGAGCCTTCTTTAAGCGGCGAATTATCTCATGGAATACGCATGGACAAACCGGTTACCTATTTGGGAGTACTCAGCGCTTTAAAAAAAGAAAAATTAACTTTAAAATACGATATATTAATATTGTTATCGGGACCGGAGCCCCAACGAACTATATTGGAGAAAAAGCTACTGAAAAGCTTTGCAAATTCGAAAAAAAAGATTTGTTTGATTCGAGGGAAGTTAGCACAGGAAATGCAAGTCAAAACGGTATCCGGTATGCGTGTTTATAATTATTTATATGGAAAAGCCTTGCAAAATCTGCTGAATCAAAGCCAATTAGTCATAGCCCGTTCCGGGTATTCTACCATTATGGATCTAGCTGTTTTACAGAAAAAAGCTTTTTTTATCCCAACACCCGGACAAGGCGAACAAATCTATTTAGCCGAACATTTGGAAAAGCAACAAATTGCTCCTTTTTCTATGCAAAATGATTTTTCTATTGAAAAATTAGCCCAAATCAACAATTATAAAGGGTTTTAAAAAAAAAGAGGTTGCAAACAAATACAACCTCTTTTTGACTAATTATTATGAAAAAACTATCTTAAATTAGCTTGTGCTGCCGCCAATCGGGCAATAGGTACTCTAAATGGAGAGCAACTTACATAATCCAATCCGGTTCTATGACAAAACTCAACAGAAGCTGGTTCGCCCCCGTGTTCCCCACAGATTCCCAATTTGATATCCGGACGGGTCTGACGTCCTTTTTTACAAGCCATTTCTACAAGTTGTCCTACTCCTTCTTGGTCCAATACTTCAAAAGGATCGTGTTTTAAGATTCCTTTTTCAATGTAGATGGGTAAGAATTTACCGGCATCATCCCTGGAATAGCCAAAGGTCATTTGAGTTAAATCATTGGTTCCAAAAGAGAAAAACTCAGCAGATTCAGCAATTAGGTCAGCTGTAAGTGCTGCGCGAGGAATTTCTATCATAGTTCCGACCATATGATCTATCGTATCCTTGCGTTCTTCAAATATTTTGGCAATAGTTGTACGGATAATATTTTCCTGCATTTTCATCTCTGCCAAGGTTCCGGTAAGTGGTACCATAATTTCCGGTTTTGCCGTAATTCCCTTTGCTTTTAGGTTTAATGCGGCTTCGATGATAGCACGAGTTTGCATTTCGGTTATTTCGGGATAGGTATTTCCTAAACGGCAACCTCTATGACCTAGCATCGGGTTAAATTCGGATAAATCTTCTACTTTTTGTTTGATTACTTTGACATCCACACCCATTACATCGGCCATTTCTTGTTGCCCTTTAGCATCGTGAGGAACAAATTCGTGTAATGGCGGGTCTAATAATCGTACGGTAACCGGCAGATCGTGCATCGCTTCAAAAATTCCTTCAAAGTCTTTTCTTTGGATAGGTAATAATCTATCCAAGGCTTCTCTACGTCCTTGTTCATCTTCGGCTAAAATCATTTCACGCATTGCGACAATTTTTTCTCCTTCAAAAAACATGTGTTCGGTACGGGTCAATCCGATCCCTTTGGCACCAAAATCCCGGGCTACTTGAGCATCGTGTGGTGTGTCGGCATTGGTTCGAACATACATTCTGGAATATTTGTCAGCCCATTCCATCATAGTGGCAAAATTACCGCCTACAACAGGGTCTATGGTATCTATCTTTCCTTCATAGACTTCTCCGGTTGAACCATTTAAAGAGATATAATCACCCTCTTTATAGGTTTTTCCTCCGGTGGTCATGGTTCTAGCTTTGTAATCTATTTTGATTTCTCCGGCTCCCGAAACACAGGTTTTACCCATTCCTCTGGCTACTACGGCAGCGTGAGAAGTCATTCCTCCTTTTGCCGTAAGGATTCCATTGGCAATATTCATTCCTTCTAAATCTTCGGGTGAGGTTTCTATACGGGCTAGAATGGTTGATTCATATTTGTCCGCTTCATCGGCAAAGAATACCAATTGTCCGGTTGCGGCACCGGGTGAAGCCGGTAAGCCTTTGGCACAAACATTGGCCGATTGAATTGCTTTTTTATCAAAAACAGGATGCAATAGTTCATCCAATTTTTCCGGTTCTTGACGTAAAACAGCTGTTTTTTCATCAATCATCCCTTCGTTGACCATATCAATGGCTATTTTAATCATAGCGGCACCGGTACGTTTTCCGGTTCGGGTTTGCAATAACCATAACTTACCGTCTTGAATGGTAAATTCTAAGTCCTGCATATCCTTGTAATGTTGTTCTAGTTTTTCTTGGATTTCATTGAGTTCCTTATACTGCTCAGGCATTCTTTCTTCTAAAGAAGGATATTTTGAAGCTCTTTCTTCTTCGGATACATGTGCTAAAATAGCCCATCTTTTGGAACCTTCCAAGGTAATTTGTTGCGGAGTGCGTACACCGGCAACGACATCTTCTCCTTGTGCATTGATTAAATATTCGCCGGTAAAAATATTTTCACCGGTTCCCGCATCACGTGTAAAAGCAACTCCGGTCGCTGAATTATCACCCATATTACCAAATACCATTGCTTGCACATTTACGGCTGTACCCCATTCTTCGGGTATTTTATTCATTCTGCGGTAATAGATGGCTCTGTCGGTATTCCAACTATCAAAAACGGCCATTACGGCACCCCATAATTGTTCCCAAGGATTGTCGGGAAAATCGTGTCCGGTTTGTTTTTTTACGGCAGTTTTAAATTGATTGACCAATGTTTTTAAATCATCCACACTAAAGTCGGTATCGTTTTCAATTCCTTTTTCCTCTTTAAGTGTTTCCATAATTTCTTCAAAGGGATCGATATCTTCTTTAGATTCGGGTTTCATTCCCAATACGACATCGCCGTACATTTGAACAAAACGTCTGTAAGAATCCCAAGCAAAACGGGCATTTCCTGTTTTTTTAGCAATCCCTTCCACGGCATCATCATTAAGCCCCAGATTTAAAACCGTATCCATCATTCCCGGCATAGAAACACGGGCTCCGGAACGTACCGAAACTAAAAGTGGATTTTCTTTGGACCCAAAGTTGGAACCCATTATTTCTTCTACTTTTTTGATAGCAGCCGTTACTTCATCTTTTAATAAATCAACGGTTTGGTCTTTTCCTATTTGATTATATGTGGTACAGACTTCGGTTGTAATGGTAAATCCCGGAGGTACGGGAACGCCTACCAAATTCATTTCGGCTAGGTTGGCTCCTTTACCACCCAATAGATTTTTCATTGAGGTGTCTCCATCTGCCTTTTTATTTCCAAAAAAATAAACGTTTTTTGTCGTTGTCATATTGCTTTGTTTTGAATTAAGTCCACAAAATTAGCAAAAGCTAAGTAAAATACAGGATATAATAATAAAAAAAACACGAATTAAGGAGAAGCTTGAGCAATTATAAATAATAATACTTGTTGTAGTATACAATTTGCTTATTTGTCAAAAAAATCTTTTGATATCTTGATTGGTAAAAAGCCATTCCGGAGTTTCAAGCCTTTTCAAGTTTTTGAGACTGTACCAAGGGCTTAAATCAGCATCATTCGGGTTTTTTAAGATATGAATTTCTTGAGCCGGCATATAGCTTTGTGCCAAAAGAATCAAGGTATTTCCATTAGAATCTTTTGCCATATCCATAACAATAATGGCATGTCCCGGACTACCCCCTTGAATAAAGATATCACCGATTGTAATTTTATTGAGATTTACAGCAGGCAGTTCCTTGGATAAAGACAAAGTCCCGGCATAGCTAAAGACCATGTTAAGGTATTTGCGAAATGAAGTGTAACCCGTAGCGGGCTGTGCCGAATGAATCCAACTGACGTGATTACCTTTTACACGTATGCGGTATCCTTGGCGCCATTTACTGTAAGAGGCATTAAATCCATTGGTAAAGTTGAAATGAATTTTGTCATATTCTTTTTGTTGATACAGGTATTCCGCTCTGAGGCGCATAGTAGCATCGGCACATTGTTGCAAATCCCGTTTTCCTACGTCGATATCCAATATAGCGGCATGTACGTCTTGCCGGTATTTGAGTTGCCCGTTGTATAAATGTACTTTACTCCCATGTTTTTTCAAAGGAAAGTTTTGTAAATAATGGGCAAAACTGCCTTCTTTGGTCGAGACTCTGGTAAAAGACTTTGGTGGATTAAATCGGGTTAAGACCGTCTTTCCTCTTTTATTGAGTAAGGATGAATTGGATATTTGTTGGGTAAATAAGGTTTTGAATTGGATATTCCTACCGGTATCTTGGCAGGAACAAATCGTGATAAGTGTAAGCAAAAGAAAAACAGATCTCATATATACCTAACGAAACCGGAATAAAAGTATTTTATCAAGTTTAGTTATTTTATTAGTTGCTTTATCTTAAGTTCAATTAGTAAACGGTGGTTTTTTATCTATTTCAAAAATATTCCGTATTTTGTACACCCGATTATATATAGAATTCAAAGCAAGAGAATATCCCATAATTAATTTGTAAAACCTATAAAACAAGTCATACATGTCCGATTTAGCACAGCACACCCCCGTACAGAAAAAAAGTATGTTAGTCCCCATCCTGATTATTGCCGGACTATTTTTTATCTTAGGTTTTGTCACTTGGATCAATGGGGCACTAATTCCCTTTATGAAAACCATCAATGAATTGACCGATGCGCAATCCTATTTTGTAGCTAGTGCTTCTTATATTTCGTTTGTGGTAATGGCTTTGCCGGCTTCTTTTGTTTTACAAAGAGTAGGGTATAGAAAGGGAATGGCATTGGGATTGCTCATTATGGGTATAGGTGCGCTGGTCTTTATTCCGGCGGCTCATGCGCGAACTTATTGGATTTTTCTATTGGGTATTTTTATTCAAGGCACCGGAATGACCTTATTGCAAACGGCGGTAAATCCGTATATCACTATTTTAGGACCTATTGAAAGCGGTGCCAAACGTATTGCCATTATGGGAATTGCCAATAAAGTTGCCGGTTCTTTGGGTTCCTTGATTTTTGGGGCTTTATTATTATCGGGTATTGATAAAGTGAAGGCACAATTGACCACGGTAACCGAAATGGAAAAAGGACACTTGTTGGATACAATGGCAGATGCTGTTTTTATTCCTTATTTGGCTATGGCAATCGTTCTTTTTCTAATAGCGTTTTTTATCAGTAAAGCACCGCTACCGCATGTAGAGGCCGATGAAGCCGATGCCGTTGAGGAAGGAGCAGTTGCTAAAACCAGTATTTTTCAATTTCCACACCTTTGGTTAGGTGTCTTAACTCTTTTTGTATATGTAGGAGCCGAAGTAGTCGCCGGCGATACGATTATTTCCTATGGTATTCATTTGGGATTTCCGGCCGAAAAAGCCAAATTTTTTACCACCTTCACCTTAATGGCCATGGTGCTCACTTATGCGTCAGGTGTGTTTTTGATTCCTAAATATATCAGTCAGGCACTGGCACTTAAAATCAGCGCTTCTCTGGGGATCATTTTTACTTTCTTGATTGTATTTACTACCGGTTTTACCTCTATTTTATTTGTAGCGGCTTTGGGTATAGCCAATGCGCTGGTATGGCCGGCAGTATGGCCTCTTACTTTAAAAGGCTTGGGAAAATTCACCAAAACAGCTTCTGCATTATTGATTATGGCAATAGCGGGAGGCGCCATTATTCCGCCTTTGTACGGGCGTTTTGTCGATATCACAAAATTGGAATTAATGGCTAAAGGGCTTAGTGAAAATGAGGCAGTTGCCAAAGCAGCTACTTCCAGTTATTGGATTTTGTTACCCTTGTACATCATTATCCTTTATTATGCCATTGCAGGACATAAACTAGGATTGAAAAAAAGCAAATAATAGGATACGGATATATCTCATACCTACTATTTCTTAGAATAAGCTACAGCTATTTGTGCGGCCAAACGGGCATTGTTTTGTGCCAATGCGATATTGGCATCCAGACTTTTTCCTTGAGTGATTTCCTTTACTTTTGCCAATAAATAAGGAGTGCTTTCTTTCCCCTTGATTCCCAGCTTGTTTTGTTCTAGAATGGCCTGATTAATCGCTTGGGTCATCGTATCATAATCCATTGCATTTTCTTTGGGAACGGGGTTGGCAATGACAACGCCACCTTGCAAACCCAAATCCCATTT
>CAYNFJ010000043.1:6965-12247 GCA_964396505.1 uncultured Polaribacter sp.
CTGCGGCTGGTTTTGATGACTCGATTACCTTCTTTGGCTAGAAGTGTAATTTCATCACGGGTTAATCCTATTTTTATTTTTCCATTTAGCAAAGCAATGCTTGCCGGAACAGCTCCGTTTTTACGAATAGTATCTTCCAGCATTAATGCGGTTTCCAAATTTTTAGGATATGGCATTCCATGGGAAATAATGGTCGATTCTAAAGCTACAACAGCTTGTTTACCAGTTAGGGCTTTTTGTACTTCAGGATGTATGTCTAGGTATGATTTCACAGGTTATAAAATTAATTTGTTTCTGGAATTCGATTTACGAGATTAGCAATGGTCATTTCCGGAGAGACGGCTCCATTAAATTCTACATTGATGCTGGCAGCAGCCATACCGTATAATGCCATCTGATGGATATCCAATCCCAAGCTATCAGCATAAATAATACCACTGACAAAAGAATCTCCTGCCCCGATGGTATTGGTAATCCGGGTTGGAATAGGAGGGAGCTGTCCTGTAATTTGACGGTTGCCATAAGCGACTCCATCTTTTCCAAGCGTGATAAAAACATGATGCACGCCTTGGTTGATAAAAAATTGAATAAGTTCTGTGTTAGATAGCCCGGAGGCCTCTTTTCCGGCGAGCATACGGGCTTCCAAAAGGTTGGTTTTTAAAATATATAAAGCGGATAAAATGGATTGGGAACGCAAGGCTTTCTTTCCGGAAACCGTATCCAGTACAAATTTTTTATCCGGTAATTTCCGAGTTATAAACTCAAGGACATTTGTGGGAAAATTAGTTTCCAAAACAATTATTTCTGATGCTTCTAATAAGGCAATTTTACTTTCAAAAAGCGAAGGATTTAGGTGTTTATAGATATCCATTGCCGAGATGCCTACTGCTAAATCATTCTGATGATTCATGATGGCCAAAAAAGTGGCAGCAGTTGCATTTTTAATAAAAATGCTATGCAGGGTTTGTAATCCGATAGCTTCACAAGATTCAATGAGATGTTTGCTGAGACTGTCATCTCCAAAAACACTGATTAAATCAACCGGAAAGCCTAATCGCAATAGATTTTCGGCAATATTGCGCCCCACACCACCGGGAGAAGTGCGGGTAAAGCCGATATTGGCATCGCCAAAAATCAAATCCTGTTCCGGAAAACCTGTAATATCAAGGTTTGAGGCTCCCAAAACTCCAATTGTTCTTTGCATGGTCATAGGTCTGAAAATTTTGATAAATTTACAAGATATTCAATAGTAATATTCATCTTATGAAAAAATTCCATAAAATATTTTCTACACCGCATCCTGTAATAGCGATGGTACATATAACTGCATTGCCCGGAACGCCTAATTATCAAGGTGATAGGGTGGGTATTATACAAAAAGCATTAGAAGAAGCCAAACTTTATCATTCTCTAGGGATAGATGCGATTATGATAGAAAACATGCACGATGTTCCGTATCAAAAGAATCAAGTAGGTCATGAAATCAGTAGTATGATGACTTTAATTGCATATTTGATTAAGCAAGAAACAGGACTACCGATAGGAATTCAGATTCTGGCTGGAGCCAATAAGGCAGCTTTGGCTGCGGCTTATGCGTCAGGAATTGATTTTATACGTGCCGAGGGCTTTGTGTTTGGGCATTTGGCAGATGAGGGATATATCGATAGTCAAGCAGCTGAAATGATGCGGTATCGTAAATTAATAGACGCTACGCACCTGGCTGTTTTTACCGATATTAAGAAAAAACACAGCTCGCATGCCATCACATCCGATGTAGATATTGTAGAAACAGCTCACGCCGCCGAGTTTTTCTTGTCCGATGGCTTGATAGTTACCGGAAAGCATACCGGAGCCATAGCCGATGTCGATGAGATCACAAAAGTAAAGGCAAGTACCGGACTTCCCGTTATTATCGGATCCGGGGTCAGTTTGGATAACTTGGAAGTGTATTTACCCATATCCGATGCATTGATTGTAGGTTCGTACTTTAAAAAAGAGGGTTTTTGGCAAAATGAATTGGATCCGGAACGCATTAGTAGGTTTATAGAAAAGCTTCACAAATTAAGGGCATAAAACAGCAAAAGGCGCGATAATTCGCGCCTTTTTTATACTGGAAAGATTCTTTATTATAACCGACTATGATTAGCGCTATAATAAGAGGGTCTTAAATCACTCCTTGATCCAACATAGAGTCTGCTACTTTTACAAAACCGGCAATATTGGCTCCTTTTACATAATTTACATAGCCGTCTTCTTCGGTTCCGTATTTGACACAAGCCTGATGTATGGATTTCATAATGTTGTGCAATTTTGTATCTACTTCTTCGCTATTCCAGTTGTATCGTAATGAATTCTGACTCATTTCCAATCCGGATGTGGCGACACCACCGGCATTGGAGGCTTTACCGGGAGAGAATAACAATTTATTTTTTTGAAAAATTTCAATGGCATCTTCGGTACAGGGCATATTGGCACCTTCTCCAACTAAGATACATCCATTGGATACTAATTGTTGTGCATCATCGGCATTTAATTCATTTTGAGTGGCACAAGGCAAGGCGATTGCTACTTTTTGTTCCCAAGGTTTTTTTCCGGCATAAAATACAGCTTCCGGAAATTCTTCAGCAAAGGGAGCGACTATGTCGTTGTTAGAAGCTCTGAGTTCTAACATATATTCAATTTTATCCTCATCCAAGCCATTGGCATCGTAAATATATCCGTCCGGACCGGAGATGGTGACTACTTTGGCTCCTAATTGGGTTGCTTTTTTGGCAGCACCCCAAGCGACATTTCCAAAACCTGAGATAGCCACAGTTTTTCCTTTGATAGTATCGCCTTTGGTCGCTAACATTTCTTGAGCAAAATATACATTTCCATAACCGGTAGCTTCGGGACGCATATTGGATCCACCCCAATTACTTCCTTTTCCGGTTAAGACACCGGTGTGTTCTTTGGCTAATTTTTTGTACATTCCATATAAAAATCCGATTTCACGTCCTCCTACGCCAATATCTCCGGCAGGTACGTCGGTATCGGGTCCTATTAATGACCAAAGTTCTAACATAAAGGCTTGGCAAAAACGCATAATTTCTGCATCTGATTTTCCTTTGGGGTTAAAATCAGAACCGCCTTTTCCACCACCCATCGGTAATGTGGTCAATGCATTTTTAAAGATTTGTTCAAAACCTAAAAATTTCAAGATAGATAGATTGACTGAGGGGTGAAAACGCAAACCTCCTTTGTAAGGTCCAATGGCGCCGTTAAACTGGATACGGTATCCTAAATTTACCTGCACCTCTCCATTATCATCTAACCAAGACACCTTAAAAGTAAGAATACGATCGGGTTCTACCAATCGTTCGATAATTTTAGCCGCTTCGTATTGCGGGTTTTCATTGTATAAAGTTTCAATAGACTCTAATACTTCGTGAACTGCTTGTAAATATTCTTTTTCTCCCGGGTGTTTTGCCTCTAGAGAATTCATTATTTCTTGAACGTTCATGGAATTTAATTTTTAAATTATTTGTATATATAAATGTGGTTTGTAATAAAGCGACAAAAGTAAAAAAATTAATTGTGATAAAAATGACATAAATACGTAATAATTACAAAAAATTTAATTTGGAATGTTTTAATATATAGGATTTTACCATTTTAAAAAATAATAACCTAAAAAATGATAATTACATAAAACCTTGTGGTGGCATAATATCTACAGCGATATCATCTTCATTGGGAAGTTGGTAATCTTCTTTGAAAATGACCGCTTTGTTATTTTTTCCTTCGATAACAATGGTCAAGGGTTTGGAAAACACCACATGTCTTAAAAATTCATCTTCGTAGATAGCGTTTTGTTGATCGAGATAGTCCACATCAAAAAAACCTTCATCAATAAAGGGGTTAATCGTTAGATATCCCACTTTAAATGAGGTTAAATTTTGAAAAAAATGGGTTCCTTGGCTGGGATCTACACGGTAATTATCCAATCCGGATTCTACAATCACTTTGGCTTTGGATATTTGAGGCCAGATTACCGGAATGCCTAACCACGGATCACTGGATCCCCAACGACCCGGTCCTACTAGGATGTAATTTTTATCCTGTTCTTCAAATTTTTTGTTGATCTGCTCCACTGCCAAGGCAATATCTCTTGTTTTTGCCGGATCAAAAGCTGCCGGTTTGACATATACAAAATCGCGGATAAAATCGTATTTGCCATTTCCAAGAGCCGATTCGGAATAGATGATGGTATTTTTAGTGTCAATCTTTTCCGGTAAAATATTGACCAAATCGTTTTGTTCTACAATCGGACGTATTTGTAAAAAACTAAAGACTCTGGGCTCTCCTTTAGGGACGTCCAGATTTACGGCAAACTCTATTTCAATGGGGTTTTGCATTTCCCGTTGTCCAATTCTAAGGAGGTCTTTTAAGATTTCTGCCAATGGGAAAGTATGGTACTTTAATATATTATCAAAAGTAAGTACCCGAATACCATCGTGCATAATCCCCGGTCTGATAATGTTGTTTTGTAAATCATAGGTAGAAGCGACAAAACGTAAAGAACGATGGTTTTTTGCCTTGCGTAAAGACAACTTCTTTTTATTGACCGACTCACTGATAGAAACGTGATAGCTATCCGGATTCATATCCAATCCATAAAAATATTTTTGAGTTTCTCTCTGTGCAGTACCCGGATTGGATAATTGTAATATTTTTTTAGGATGATAAGGTGAAAAACGTAGCGTTCTACCGCCTCCTACAATAATTTCACCCAATCCTAACGCAATGTTGGCAATGCCTTCCAAGGGTTTTTCATCACCGATGGGATAAAAATTGATTGAACGTGCCACACCGGATATATTGGGATAATACACATCTTCATATTGTTTACCGGTTACTTCTTGTAAAATTACGGCCATTTTACTTTCTTCAATACTGTGCGATGTCAATTTAATGTAAGATTTACTACTCTTAAAAAAAGCAGAAGCCATAACCGATTTAATGGCAATGCTGACTTTTTCCAGCATCTGGTTAAGGTGGGCATGAGGAATCATATAGGTAGCAAAGATGCCGGCAAAAGGTTGATACAGCGAATCTTCCAATACACTGGATGACCGGATCGCAAGAGGTGTCTGGGTAGTTTCCAAAAAGGCTTTGATATCTTCCATAGCCCATTCAGGTAAGGGTTTATCTATAAAAGCATCGATGATTTCTTGATCGGTGTGCGTTTTGGCGACAAAGGAGAACAACTTGTGTTCTTCCATAAATTCATCAAACACATC
>CAYNFJ010000043.1:12347-16893 GCA_964396505.1 uncultured Polaribacter sp.
ATTAAAAATTCTCTGACGTGATCATCTTCTGTAAAATCTTCGTACTCAATGGATGAAAATAATTTAGCTAACTGAAAGAGACTTCGGGATTGTAACCATTTAGAAAATTCATTTCGTTTGGCATGGTATAGAATAGCTTCTATGGAAACAGAAGCCAGTGATTTTTGAAAACTTTTTAAATCTTTGGACTTTGCAACTACTTTTTGTAGTGTAGGATCCCAAAACTCAAAATCACCAAAAGAAAAATATTTGGTAATATACTTTCTAATTTCCAATTCCAAGGTTTCCGAATGTTTGTACAAAAATTTTGCTTGGAGTTCTAGAGATTTTGATTCATTCTGATTATTGGACGATTGGATCAAAACCGGAAAGAATTGGTCGTAGTTTCGTATATATTTTAAGAGATGAAAACCGGCTTGATTATCTTTCACCCCATCTTTAAAATAGGTGACATCGGATATAACCCCTAGTAAGTTCTTTTTATATTTTTGAAAAAGTGCAATGCCTTCTTCATAGGTCTTGGCTAATAAAATCTTAGGTCTGCCGCGTTTGGTCAACATTCTGCGATGTTCATTAAGACCTTCGTGAATAAAAGACTGTGTTTGGTAAAATAAGATTTTATAAATCAAAGGCAAATACCGCGAATAAAAACGTAAGGAATCTTCTACCAACAAGATGGCTTTCACCCCGATTTCATTAATATCATGTTCGGCATTCATTTGATCTTCCACTAGTTTTATAATGGCTAAAAAAATATCTACATTGCCATTCCAATGAAAAACATAATCGATATTACAATCTTTTTTTACATTCAACAATCTTCGTAATTCTGATGAATAGTGACTCAGGGCAACAATGGGGATATTGGGTATTTTTTCCTTGATTTTATTGGAAATAGAAAAAGAGCGTTCGCCGGCATCCAGCCAAGTAATTACCAAATCAATTTTATCGGTTTGTAAGATAGCCAATGCGCTTTTGGCCGAATAAGCGTGTAAAAAGTTGGGCGGATACCGTAGATTTAGTGCTATATATTCATTAAAAATCTGTTCATCTATACGTCCATCTTCCTCTAATAAATAGAAATCATAATTGGAACAGACAATTAGAATATTGTATATTCTGTTCTGCATCAGTAGTTTAAAAGGCACTTCTCCAAACTCGTAGGTTTGTAAATCTGGTAATGGTTTTCGTAACATATACGTTTGTTCTTTAATTTCGCAAGATAAGAGAAAACAGAGAAAATCTACCGGTTATAGTGCTTAACTTGTATAAATTTACAACAGATGATAAAGATAAAGATTCCGAATATAATCACACATAAGGGTATGCCGAGGTAATGAATAGGACAATATATTTTACCGGAAAAATAACTAAAAACTACTATTCCGGATAATGCTAATGCAAAGCCGGTTAAAGCTAAAAAGGTAATAGTATTTTTTGTGAATATATGAATAATCAATAAAGCTAAAAAATAGACAACCACTATGTAACATGCGGGAAAGTCTCCTATTTTAGGACAAATATTACCCGTTGTTATTTCTTTAACCACCACATCAATGGAAAATAGTAATCCGAAGAAGAGCAATAGTAAAATGATATTGTCAAAACCGGTTTTTTTCATTTTTATCATTCTATAAAGGTACTAAATTATAATTTATTGAATAATTGTAATGTATAGTAAGGTTCCTTTTCCAAGTGCTATTTTACTTTTTGGCTGGTCTTATTTAACTGCCGGCAAAGCTGTTTTTGCCCAATCCGGAAAACTTGAAAAATTAATATCAAACAGGTAGGTTGCAAAATAATAGGTTGCCAACGTGACTATGATGATTCCAACAAAATTCAGGAATAAACCCGTTCGTGACATATCGATAATTTTCAGTCGTTTGGTGCCAAATATGATGGCATTGGGCGGGGTTGCCACCGGGAGCATAAAAGCCAAAGATGCCGCTATAGTTGCGGGTAGCATAACCAATAATGGATTGATGGATGTAGAAACAGCCAGTCCTGCCAAGACCGGTAAAAATGTTTCAATAGTAGCCGTATTGGAGGTTAATTCGGTTAAAAAAGTAACGATAGTAGTAATGATTAATAAAATGATAAAAGGATGGATATCCTTTAACCAGCTAAGTTCCTGACCGAACCAAAGTGATAAACCCGATTCTTTAAAACCGTTGGCCAGCGCAAAACCACCGCCAAAGAGTAAAATAATATCCCAAGGAATGGATTCGGCGGTTTTCCAATCCATTAAGAATTGATGTGGTTTTTCTTTAGAAGGAATGATAAACAACAGGATTGCCATAAAGATGGCTACCGTTCCGTCATTAAGATAGCTTGGATTGTGAAAGAGTCCGGACCAACCCGGAATGGTAAAATGACCTATCACAATATCGGCTCTAAAAAACCACAAGAACATTAATAGAACAAAAACAATGGAAAGGATTTTTTCTTCATAACGCCAATTTCCCAAATTTTTGTATTCATCGGTAATGGTACTTTTGGCAACGGTTTTCCAAGTACCACCCATCCGTACAAATACAAAGTATAAATATCCCCAGGTGATAGCCAATAACAGGATGCTGATAGGAAATGCGTAGAAAAACCAACTGGCGAAACTAATTTCCGGAGCATTGGGAAAATAGATTTTGAAAATTCGAGCAAAGGATAGGTTAGGAGGTGTTCCTATCAAGGTGGCAATTCCTCCGATAGAGGCACTGTATGCTATAGATAAGAGCAAGCCTATGGAAAAGTGTTGTACGGTTTCCGTATCATTGATTTCCTCAAGTTTACTGATAATGGAAATTAAGATAGGCACCATCAACATAGTTGTGGCGGTATTGGATATCCACATAGATAAAAATGCGGTTGCAATCATAAATCCCAACAGTATTCTGGCAGGGGTTAATCCTACTAAAAGTAGTAATTTTAAAGCGATACGCTTGTGTAAATTCCATTTTTGTAAAGCCAATGCAATTAAAAAACCTCCTATAAACAGAAAAATAACGTGGTTAAAATAGGTTGCAGAGACCAATTTTCCATTCATAATGCCCAACATTGGAAATAAAACAATAGGAAGTAAAGAGGTTACAGCCAAAGGGATTATTTCAGTAATCCACCAAATAGCCATTAATAAAGCGACTGCTAAGGTATAGGTTACTTGCGGGTTATCCGGATCCAAATGTACAAAAAACAGCAGGTAAATAAACAGCAAAGGAGCTACTATAAACGTTAGAATTTTAGGAATCCTTTTAATATGAAGATTAAACCCTGACATTCTTTTGATATTAAGATGCCCAAAGTTAGTTAAATTCTTTTAGATTTAAAAGAAATCGATGTATTATTACAAAGCTACGTATGGGCTAAGTTGTGCTCTTATTTTCAACTAATCAGTTTATTGACAAGTCAAATTTAAAAGCTGTAATATCATTTTTTATGACCACGATTGGAAACTCCCTACAACTCTTCAGAAACAAAGTTTGTGCTATTACTAAATAGCAACAGATTGGATGCTTAAACCATAGCTCATTTAAATAGTACAATAGTTTGATGGGCGTGCAGTACCTTTATGCAAAAAAATACCTCGGCAAATTTTGCCGAGGTATTTTATAAATTAGGGTCTCTAAATAAATTATACGACACCTTGGTCTAACATTGCATCGGCTACTTTTACAAAACCGGCAATATTGGCACCTAATACATAATCTACTGAACCGTCTTCTTTAGTTCCGTATTTTACACAAGAGGCGTGAATGTCGCTCATAATTTGATGTAATTTTTGGTCCACTTCTTCACGTGACCAATTGAAACGCAATGAGTTTTGACTCATTTCCAATCCGGAAGTGGCTACACCACCGGCATTAGAAGCTTTACCCGGAGAATATAAAATTCCTGCTTTTTGGAATACTTCAATTCCTTCAGGAGTAGTTGGCATATTGGCGCCTTCGGCTACACAAATAGTTCCATTGGCAATTAAAGTTTTGGCTTGTGCTTCATTTAATTCATTTTGAGTGGCACAAGGTAACGCGATATCACAAGTTACACCCCAAGGTTTTTCTCCTTCAAAATATTTGGCGTTCGGATATTTAGCTACATATTCTTTAATACGACCTCGTTTGACATTTTTAAGATCCATTACAAAAGCCAATTTATCGGCATCGATACCATCGGCATCATAAATATATCCGTTTGAATCGGATAAGGTGACTACTTTGGCGCCTAATTGTGTGGCTTTTTCAGTAGCATATTGCGCTACATTACCGGAACCGGAAATAACCACGGTTTTTCCTTCAAAAGAATCTCCTTTGGTATTTAACATATGTTGTGCAAAATATACAGCTCCATAACCGGTAGCTTCCGGGCGAATCAATGAACCACCAAAAGACATAGATTTACCGGTCAAAACACCTGTAAATTCGTTGCGTAATTTTTTGTATTGTCCAAATAAGAAACCTATTTCACGTCCTCCTACACCGATATCTCCGGCAGGAACATCGGTATTGGCACCAATATGACGGAATAATTCACTCATAAAAGCTTGTGTAAAACGCAT
>CAYNFJ010000044.1:0-1081 GCA_964396505.1 uncultured Polaribacter sp.
ATGTACCTATTGTCATTATTTTACTTTTATTAGGGGCTTTGTATTTTACATTGTATAATAGATTTGCCAACTTTAGGTTGCTAGGTGTGGCTATCCATGCAGCCCGCGGTAAATATGATAATATTGATCATCATGTAGCCGAGACGGTGGCTGGAGACCCGACCCCCAATGACGATGGGGATTCATTTGAAACCATACAAAAAGAAGGAGTAGTGGGTGAAGTTACCCATTTTCAAGCGCTTACAGCAGCATTATCAGCTACCGTAGGTTTAGGAAATATAGCCGGTGTGGCGGTAGCGATAGCTATTGGTGGTCCCGGAGCAACACTTTGGATGATTTTAGCAGGATTGCTGGGAATGTCTTCTAAGTTGGTAGAGGCGACACTAGGGGTAAAGTATAGGGAAGTAGATGAAGAGGGCAAAATATATGGAGGTCCTATGTATTACTTATCCAAAGGAGTAAAAGGAAAATTCGGTAAGTTTTTAGCCATCTTCTTTGCTATAATGGTTATTGGCGGTTCTTTTGGTGGCGGTAATATGTTTCAAGCGAATCAAGCAGCGGCACAATTCAAATTATTATTTGGAATGCACTCGGGTTCTGCAGGCTTCTTTTTTGGATTGTTACTGGCCTTTTTGGTCGGCGCGGTGATTATTGGTGGTATAAAACGTATAGGTAAAGTAACCGAAAAGGTGGTTCCCTTTATGGCGATTATATATGTGGGTGCTGCTTTGGTTATTATTTTTATGAATGTTTCCAGTATTCCGCCGGCATTTGCTCAAATATGGAATGGAGCATTCAATCCTCAAGCTGCTTTAGGAGGTATTATTGGTGTGATGATTGTAGGATTTCAACGGGCAGCTTTTTCCAATGAAGCAGGAGTAGGCTCAGCCTCTATTGCCCATTCGGCAGTTAAAACACGCTTTCCTGCCAGTGAAGGTATTGTGGCTTCTATTGGCCCCTTTGTCGATACGGTTATTATTTGTACGATGACTGCATTGGTCATTGTTATTATGAATTATAAAGCCGATTTATTTCCTTACGGTGATGTGATTCACAAGCAGGTTTTATTAAATGCTACCGG
>CAYNFJ010000044.1:1181-16651 GCA_964396505.1 uncultured Polaribacter sp.
GATTTTTCAGATGCGATGATTTTTGCCATGGTGTTTCCCAATATTGTCGGTTTGGTATTATTGGCTCCACAGGTTCGTAAAGAAATTAAACGCTACTTAGTGGCGATAGGATATACTAAAAAATAATATTTATAGTCCATAGTTCAATTTTTTTTATAATTTTACAGTACTGTATTGCTACCGTAAAAGAATAAAAAATGCGCTTATTACCTATTCCTGCTTATAACAATTCGCAACGTATCGGTGTGATTGTTTTGCTGATTCTGATTGTAACAGCTCAATTGGTCTATTATTTTGTAGATTTTACGCCACAACAGACACTCGATCTTTCATCAGATGAAATATCCCGTTTTCAAAGAGAAATCGATTCGTTAAAATTAATAGAGGTAGCAAGACGAAAACCCAAAATTTATCCCTTTAATCCCAGTTTTTTAACAGATTATAAAGCTTATAAATTAGGGATGTCCGTAGCGGAGATAGACCGCTTACTGGCTTATAGAAAAACCGGAAAGTATATTAATTCAATATCACAATTTCAAAAAGTGACAGGTGTCAGTGATAGCTTATTGGCAGTGATTTCTCCGTATTTTAAATTTCCGGATTGGGTGCTTAAAAAACAAAAGAAGTTGGCTTATAAACATCCCAATTCTAAAATTATTTCTAAAGAAGACGTAAGGTTTACCGGGATAAAACAAGATCTGAATACTGTTACTATACAAGATTTAGTTAAGATTAAAGGAGTGGGTAATAAATTGGCCGGTAGAATTATTAAATACAGAACTAAATTAAAAGGTTATTTATTGGACCAACAACTCTATGAAGTTTGGTATTTGGATAAGTCGGTTGCCGATAGAATTTTAGCGAGATATTCGGTAATCAATGCTCCAAAAATTACTAAGATAAATATTAACACCGCGAGCTTTAAACAGGTGTTGCACGCACCCTATATGAATTATGAACTCACCAAAAAAATCTTTGAATACAGAGATGAGATGGCAGAGATTCAATCTATGGAAGAATTAAAAAAAATAGAAGGCTTTCCGTTGGATAAGTTTGATAGAATTAGCTTATATTTGACAGCCGAATAAGTCACCTATTCTTACAGGGCTAGTTCGTCGTATTTAGACTTAAATAGAAGCAATCATGCATTACGAAATTACAGAAACTCAAGAACTTATAATTGCCGCAATTAAAGATTTTGCCGAAAAACACATCCGCCCTTATATGATGGAATGGGATGAAGCACAAACTTTTCCTATTGAATTGTTTAAAAAATTAGGTGATTTAGGTCTGATGGGGGTTTTGGTGCCGGAAGAATATGGAGGTTCCGGATTGAATTATCATGACTATATCCGTATTATTGAAGAAATATCCAAAGTAGATTCATCTATTGGACTCTCTGTTGCGGCTCATAATTCCTTATGCACCGGACATATTTTGGCTTTTGGGAATGAAGCACAAAAAAGAAAATACTTACCTAAGTTAGCTTCCGGTGAATGGATAGGTGCTTGGGGTTTAACAGAACACAATACGGGCTCTGATGCCGGAAATATGTCCACGACGGCCAAAAAAGACGGTGATTATTACATACTGAATGGTGCCAAAAATTTTATCACACATGGTAAATCAGGGCAAGTGGCTGTGGTGCTAGCCAGAACCGGAGAAAAAGGAGATAAAAAAGGAGTAACCGCTTTTATTGTAGAAAGGGGTACTCCGGGTTTTAGTTCCGGAAAGAAAGAAAACAAATTAGGAATGCGCGCCTCTGAAACAGCCGAGTTGGTTTTTGATAATTGTCGCGTGCACAAAGACCAGATATTAGGAGAAATAGGAGATGGTTTTGTTCAAGCGCTAAAAGTGTTGGACGGTGGAAGAATTTCCATTGGTTCTTTAGCTTTAGGGATTGCCAAAGGGTCCTTAGAAGCCTCTATTAAATATGCCAAAGAACGGGAACAATTTGGTAAACCCATTGCAAAGTTCCAAGCGATCGCTTTTAAATTGGCCGATATGGCTACAGAAATTGAAGCCTCGGAATTATTGTTGCACAAAGCAGCTTCTTTGAAAAATCAAGGAAAACGAATGACTAAAATAGGAGCTATGGCAAAAATGTACGCCTCTGAAGTAGGAGTAAAGGTGGCTACAGAAGCCATACAGATACACGGTGGTTATGGTTATACTAAAGATTTTCCTGTAGAAAAATTTTATAGGGATGCCAAATTAAATACCATTGGAGAGGGAACTACAGAAATTCAAAAATTGGTCATCGCCCGCCAAATCTTAAAAGATTAAATAGAAACAAACAAGTATTTTTTAACTCAATAAATTTATTATATGGATTTTAGTTTAACCGAAGAACAAATAATGATTCGTGATGCGGCTCGTGATTTTGCACGAACCGAATTATTACCCGGTGTTATTGAACGGGATGAAAAGGAAGAATTCCCTGCTGAACAGATTAAAAAAATGGGAGAATTAGGTTTTCTGGGAATGATGGTAGATCCCAAATATGGAGGAGGCGGAATGGATGCCATTTCGTATGTGTTGGCAATGGAAGAAATATCGAAAGTAGATGCATCTGCATCGGTGGTGATGTCTGTCAATAATTCACTCGTTTGTTGGGGATTGGAAGAATTTGGAACAGAAGAACAAAAACAAAAATACCTGACTAAACTTGCTACGGGCGAAAAATTAGGCGCCTTTGCTTTGAGTGAACCCGAAGCGGGTAGTGATGCTACGAAACAAAGAACCACTGCCGAAGATAAAGGAGATTATTACTTATTAAATGGAACTAAAAATTGGATAACCAATGGTAAAAATGCCGATATTTATCTGGTTATTGCTCATACTCATCCCGAAAAAGGACATCATGGAATTAATGCTTTTATTGTAGAAAAAGGTATGGAAGGTTTTGTGGTGGGACCTAAAGAACACAAGATGGGAATTCGTGGTTCCGATACACATTCCTTGCTTTTTACCGATGTAAAAGTGCCTAAAGAAAATCGTATAGGAGCAGATGGTTTTGGATTTAAATTTGCTATGAAAACACTTTCAGGAGGACGTATCGGCATCGCTTCTCAAGCATTGGGAATTGCTTCCGGTGCGTATGAAAGGGCATTGCAATATTCAAAAGAACGAAAAGCTTTCGGTAAGGAAATCAGTCGTCATCAAGCTATTGCTTTTAAATTAGCCGATATGAAAGTAGAAATAGATGCTGCCCGTCATCTGTGTATGAAAGCCGCTTGGGATAAAGATCAGCATAACAGTTATGATTTATCGGGTGCTATGGCTAAATATTATGCCGCTGAAATGGCTATGCGTGTCACAACAGAAGCCGTACAAATTCACGGTGGTTATGGTTATGTAAAAGAATATCACGTAGAACGATTGATGCGAGATGCCAAAATAACTCAGATTTATGAGGGTACTTCTGAAATTCAACAAATAGTGATTTCCAGAGCTATTCTCAGAGATTAAATGACCAAAAATTTATGAGTATAAAGCCCGTTATTTTATAAAATAACGGGCTTTCTTGTTATAATTAATTATATTTTAAAGTGATTTCAGCATCACACTGTTCACTAAAATGTCCGGATTCGTTTATTTTCCAATTTTTATAACTACCGTTTCCGGAGATAGCGGCAGTAGCATCATCTACTTGAATACAAGATAAAAAATTATTCCTTTCTGTATCCAGTACTGTCAATTTATCATTATTACCATTATTGACATATAATGAAGTCAAGTAGTTGTTATAACATTTTACTTGAGTAAGTGATGTGTTTGTCCTTAAATCTAAATGTTTTAACTTATTATGAGGGCAGTACACTTGTTCCAGATTTGTGAGTTGATCTAGCTTTAGGTGTCTCATATTGTTCTTAGCACAATACAATTTTATCAATGCTGTATTGGATGTTAAATTGAGATTTTCAATTTGATTATTGTTGCATTCCAAATAGGTTAATTTACGATTGTTTGATGTGTCGATAGAAGTAAAAAAATTGGAGTTGATGATTAATTTTTTTAAGCTGCTCAGGTTTTCTAAATCCAATTGTTTTAACACATTATCACTGCAATCTAGCGTTTGTAGTAACATCGTAGTGCTCAGGTCTAGCTCTCCCAGATTGTTGTTATTACAGATTAAATAGGTCAAGTAAGAATTGTTTAATTTTAATTGAGATAATTTATTATCATTACATTCAAGGTATTTTAACTTAGCATTATTGCTTGTATCCAATGAGGATAATTCGTTGAATCCAGCTCTTAATTCGGTCAAAATTTTTAATGTGCTGATATCAATCGTTTTAATAAAATTATGACTAAAATTCAATGTAGTCAAAGCCAAATTACTACTAGTATCTAATGTGTTAAGTTTATTATTATTGCATATTAATGTGTTCAATTTTGTTTGTTGTCCTAGATCTAATGAGGCAATTTGGTTATTGGAAACATCTAATTCTTGTAGATTGATATTGCTTGCAATATTTAATTGTTGTAATACATTGTCATTGCTGATTAATTTTTCCAAATTCAGCAACCCTTGTACATTCAACTTGTTGATTTTATTATTCTGACAATATACTTTTGTCAGTAATAAGTTATTACTGAGGTCTAAATCTGTTATTTGATTACCATAACAATAAAGTACTTCTAAAGAGGTGAAACCTTCGATACCCTTAAGGCTGCTAATTCCTTTCTTTGATAAATTTAAGGAGCGGATATTCTCTATATTGGTAGTTAATACCTTCCCGTCAATTGGACCTTGATCGTAACCTAACTCAATTAATACTTTTTCAAATTGTGGATCTTCGATAGCGGTTGAACAACTTGCAGTAAACTCGGCTTCCGGATTTCTAAACCAAGTGCTGCTTATGGTCTCAGGATTATCTATTTCGATACATTTCAGTCTTGAGTTAAGCGTGGCATTGACCACTTTTAGCGTCTGGTTATTGCCATTTTTAATATTTAAACCGATAAGTTCATTATTGTTACAGATTAGTTTTGTTAACTTCTTGTTGTTTTTTAAATTTAAATAGGAGAGTTGATTGTTGCTACACAATAATTTTTTTAGATTGATAGCTTTATCCAGTATCAATTCAGATAGTTGGTTGTTATTACAATTTAAATAGGTTAATGTATTGTTGTTTATATTAATTGATTGCAATTTATTATCGCTACAAGACACCTTTCCAATGAGGATATTATTACTGAGATCTAAGTTTTCAAGTTCATTAATACTACAAGCTAAGATTTTTAAATTGATCGTATTAGCAAGATCCAAGTAGGTTAAATTATTCTGGTTACAAATCAATGTATTCAAATAATCTAGTTGTGTTATATTAATGTTGGTTAATTTGTTTTTGGAACAGTTGAGAACCTTTAAGGCCGAAAAATCTTCAATACCGGTCAGATCATAAATACTTTTATTGGATACATCGAGATCTTCAATGTTTTGGATATCTTCAGTATTAACCAGCCCGTTGATGGTGCCGTCTGTGTCAATACCCAAATCGATTAGTGCTCGTTCAAACATTCTATCGGGAACGGCGGTTTTTTGAGCATAAATGGGTATGCTAAATAGCAATAGTATAGCAATTAAAGTTTTCATAGCTTTAGAATTAATTGTTGAAAAATGTGAAAAAATAATTATTGAAACCCCCTTTAGGATTTTTGATGTCAGAATTTGACCAATTTTTTTAAATAAGAATAACATCTCTATATATTTTTATTACCATAAAATATTGGGGATAATAAAAAATTATATAAGGGTGTGCTATTTTTTGATGGTTTCTGGGTGCAAGTTACTTATTTTATTTTTAATGTCAATATATTTTTTTCTTTTTTTTTAAGAACAAATTTTTTAAGTGATGGATTTAGTTCCTACTTTGTAGAAAAAAAATATTGTAATTATTTAAATATCAATATTTTAACTATTAAAATATTGAAGTTTGTTAGGAATGAAATAATCTTTTGACATTATTTACTGGCAAATAATTTAACATCATCTTCCGAAACTTCATCATTTCCCAAAATCATCAATCGTTCTACCACATTGCGTAGTTCACGAATATTACCCGTCCAGTTGTAATTTTGAAGTAATTGAACAGCCTTTGGGCTAAAATTCTTTACCGGAGATCCTTGTTCTTTAGCAATTTTTTTAGCGAAGTGTTCTATCAATAAGGGTATATCTTCTCTGCGATCATTCAATGACGGAACTTGAATAAGGATGACTGCCAGCCGGTGATACAGATCTTCTCTGAATTTCCCTTCTTTTATTTCATTTTTCAAATCTTTATTGGTGGCTGCTATAACCCGTACATCTACTTTTATGTCTTTATCACTCCCTACACGTGAAACTTTGTGTTCTTGAAGTGCACGTAATACCTTGGCTTGAGCCGAAAGACTCATGTCTCCTATTTCATCTAAAAAGATAGTGCCTCCGTTGGCAGCTTCAAATTTTCCTGCTCGATCTTTGCTGGCGCCGGTAAAAGAGCCTTTTTGATGACCAAACAATTCACTTTCTATCAATTCTGATGGTATAGCAGCACAGTTCACCTCAATCATAGGGCCTTTGCTTCTGGCGCTTTTTTCGTGTAACCAATGTGCGACCAATTCTTTTCCGGTACCGTTGGCGCCTGTAATCAATACTCTTGCCTCAGTTGGAGCTACTTTTTCAATCATTTCTTTGATTTGGGAAATAGCTTTGCTCTCACCGATCATTTCATAATTACGGCTTACTTTTTTCTTGAGCCGTTTGTTTTCAACAACCAACTTTTTGTTATCCAATGCATTTCTGATGGCGTTTAACAAGCGGTTTAAATCCGGTGGTTTTGAAATATAATCAAAGGCTCCCAGTCGCATGGTGCTTACGGCTGTTTCCAAATCGCCGTGTCCGGAAATCATCAAAAAAGGGAGTTCCGGCTTTATTTTTTTACTATAAGTCAAGACTTCGACACCATCCATCTTGGGCATTTTTATGTCACATAAAACCAAGTCATAATCGTCTTCTTTGATTTTTTCAATGCCTTCCATCCCATCTACTGCTTCAAAAACTTCATAGGATTTGCTCTCTTCTGAAATAATTTTTTTTAATACGCGTCGTATGGATGATTCATCTTCTATTATTAAAATCTTGCTCATTTTTTTAAACTATTGTTTTGGGTATTAATATTTTAACCATTTATAAATTTCTTTATAACTGGGTTTTTTACCATACATTAAAATACCTACACGATATATTTTTGCGGCAAACCATATCATACCGATAAATGTAAGTATTAACAGTATCAAAGATACAATAATTTGCCAAAGCGGTACTCCTAACGGAATACGCATCATCATTACAATGGGTGAAGTAAAAGGAATCATAGAAAAGGTAGTGGCCAATGTACCGTTCGGGTCATTTATAACTACTGCAAATCCTATATAAATCCCCAACATAAGTGGCATAATGACCGGAAGCATAAATTGTTGCGTATCGGTTTCATTATCTACAGCGGCACCAATGGCGGCATATAAGGAACTATACAACAAAAATCCACCTAAAAAATAAAATAAAAAGGATATTAAAATGGTAAGAATGGGAAGTTCGGTTATTTCTTGAATCAATAATTCTATCTTTGAATTACCGGCTACTTCCTGTACCATTTGTAATTGTTCACCACTAATATGAGAACCGGTATTAATCCCTAGAACGGGCAATACCAAAAGATACAATAATAAACCTACAATACCCCAAATAATAAATTGAAAAATACCGGCTCCGGCTGTACCGATAACTTTACCTAGCATCAGTTGAAAGGGTTTTACAGATGATACAATGACTTCAATAATACGACTGGTTTTTTCTTCTATCACACTGCGCATAACCATAGCACCATATATAATAATGAACATCATTATTAAATAACCGGCAGCACTACCTATCCCCAATTTTAATTCATTTTTAAACTTGGAGCTCTCTTTGCCTTCAAAATTCTTCAGTTGTATATTGGTATTGATTTTGGATTCTTTTACTTTGTCAATATCAATGTGCAATTGTTTCATTTTGAGCAGGCGTAATTTACTGTTGAATTTTGATTCTAAATTCTCCGTAAATATCAGACTGGGCGATTCATTTGAAAAAAATTGCATATGTGCTGCCACGGCATCAATTGAATCTTCTTTAGGAATATATAGCAGCCCGTATTGATCGGTCTCTTTGATGGTGTTTTTGGCAGTTTCCAAATCCAAATTTGAAACATCAATAAATCGCAATGTATTGGTATCTTTAAAATCATCCGGGGTAAATAAACCCGATTGGTCAATATAGGATACAATACGTGTTTTTTCAATGCTGCTTTTGGTGATATAGGTAACCAGAGCTATCATGCCAATCATTAAAATCGGGCTTAAAAAAGTCATAATGATAAAAGTCTTATTACGAACCTTTGCGATAAATTCCCGTATGATAATCAGTTTTAATTTATGCATTTTGAAAAGATTGTGTTTTGTTATTTTCTACTGCTTTTATAAATATTTCACTGGCACTGGGGATCACTTCTGTGAAATGATTGACAACGCCTTTATCAGTCAAATAGTATAATAAATCCTTAGGTGAATCGGTATCCGGAATTTTGATATTCACTTTTAAATCATCCTCTAAAGATTTGAAATCAGCAGGTGTAATTTCAAATTTATGATTTAATTCGGCAAATAATTTATCAGAATTTCCGGTGTGGATTCCCACCTCGTAGATATTGTTTTTAAATTGCCGTTTAATGTCTTGTAGATTACCGTCCAATATTTTATTGGATTGGTCAATTAGGGCAATATGCTCACAGAGTTCTTCAACCGATTCCATCCGGTGTGTTGAAAATATAATGGTAGCACCTTCATCGCGTAATTGTAAAATCTCGTCTTTTATCAGATTGGCATTAATAGGGTCAAAACCGCTAAAAGGTTCGTCAAATATCAGTAATTTGGGTTGGTGTAATACGGTTACAATAAATTGAATTTTTTGAGCCATTCCTTTGGATAGCTCTTGCACCTTCTTATTCCACCAATCACTTATTTCAAATTTATCAAACCAATATTGCAGCCTTTTACGGGCTTCTCGACGTGTTAATCCCTTGAGCTGTGCGAGATACAAAGCCTGTTCGCCTACTTTCATGCTTTTGTACAAACCGCGTTCTTCCGGTAAATACCCAATGTAATGTACATCATCAGGTTGTAATTCATGACCGTTGAATAGCACTTTTCCGCTATCGGGAAGTGTGATTTGATTGATAATACGTATCAAAGTGGTTTTGCCGGCACCATTCGGGCCCAAGAGTCCAAAAATACTTTGTTCCGGTACCTGAACAGATACCTTGTTTAAAGCGGTAAAATCGCCAAATTTTTTAACGATATCTTGTGTTTCTAGTAGATAGTTCACGAGTGTGTTGTTATTTTTTGTAAAAGTACACATTTGACTTGAAAATAGCCGCTTTGTTACATAAGCCCCTAAATTTTAATATAATATTTCCTTCTGTTTTTCTACCAAAGTCGCTATAAGTCAATTCAATGCCTTTAAAAACGAAATATGTTAAAAAAAATAAAAAAATACAAAATACTATGCACGCATAGTATTTTTTTTATATCTTTGAACCATGCAGAAAGAAGAATCCATCGATCATCACCTTAGAGCCACTTGGCAAGCCGTATCTAAAATGTATAATGAAGAAGCAGCCAAGCACGATAGTACTATGGCGATGGCTTTTGTACTATTGAACATTGATTATGAGCACGGAAGCCCTTCCACTTCTTTAGGCCCACAGATGGGTATGGAAGCCACCAGCTTGTCCCGCATATTAAAAAATATGGAAGAAAAAGGAGTGATTTTTAGGGAAAAGAATCCGGATGATGGGAGGGGAGTATTGATTAAATTGACCGATTTTGGTAAAGAAAAACGGGCTTTTGCCAAAGAAGTTGTCTTACGGTTTAATGAAGTGGTAAAGGCACATGTGAGTAAGGAACAACTCAAAGCTTTTTTTGAAGTAACCAAGACAATCACTGATTTAATAAGTGAAAATGCCATATTCAACAATTGAAAATATCATAAGAACCGCGATACGTATGCGTAAGATAATATACATCGTGTCGTCTAAATAATAACATCTTAATATACATCCAATGAAAAGAAGTATTAAAAAAGTAGCCGTAATAGGTTCCGGAATTATGGGATCAGGTATCGCTTGTCATTTTGCCAATATAGGAGTACAAGTTCGCCTATTCGATATTGTCCCGCGTGAATTGACCGATAAAGAAAAAGCAAAAGGTCTGAGTTTAGAAGATAAAATCGTGCGGAATCGTTTGGTGAATGACAGCCTCAAAGCTGCATTAAAATCCAAACCTTCTCCTATTTATCACCAAGATTTTGCAAAACGAATTAGTACTGGAAATCTGGAAGACGATTTGCATTTGATATCCGATTGTGATTGGGTGATAGAAGTAGTGGTAGAACGTTTGGATATTAAGCAAAAGGTATTTGAACAAGTAGAAAAATACAGAAAACCGGGTTCTTTGATTACTTCCAATACGTCCGGAATCCCTATTCACTATATGAATAAAGGACGCAGTGAAGATTTTAGAAAACATTTTGCCGTCACTCACTTTTTTAATCCACCCAGATATTTAAAATTATTTGAAGTGGTTCCGGGTCCGGATTGCAAACAAGAAGTGACCGATTTTTTGATGCATTACGGTGAGAAATTTTTAGGAAAAACAGCTGTGTTAGCCAAAGACACACCGGCTTTTATCGGAAATCGTGTAGGAATTTTTGGAATTATGAGCCTGTTTCATATTGTAAAAAAATTAGGACTTACCGTAGAAGAGGTTGATAAATTAACAGGACCGCTTATCGGACGACCTAAATCGGCGACCTTTAGAACGGTTGATGTCGTGGGATTGGATACACTGGTACACACGGCAAATGGCGTAGCAGATAATGCTAAAGATGATGAAATGCACGACAGTTTTGCCATACCGGATTTTGTGCTAAAAATGATGGCTAACAAATGGTTGGGCAGTAAGACCAAACAAGGTTTTTATAAAAAAGAAGTCGTAGAGGGCAAAAAAGTAATTCTTTCTTTGGATTTGGATACCCTCGAGTACAAACCGCAAAAGAAAGTCAAATTTGCTACGCTGGAAATGACCAAACCCATCGATAAGGTCATAGACAGGTTTAAGGTTTTGGTAAAAGGAAAGGATAAAGCCGGCGATTTTTACAGACAAACCTTTACGGCATTATTTCAATATGTTTCCAATAGAATTCCGGAAATCTCTGATGAACTTTATCGCCTGGACGATGCGATGAAAGCCGGTTTTGGTTGGGAACACGGACCTTTCCAAATATGGGATGCCATCGGTGTGGAGAAAGCCATAGAATTGATGAAACAAGAAGGCTATCAACCCAATGCTTGGGTAAGCGAAATGCTTCAAAAAGGGATTACTTCTTTTTATACCGTAAAAGAAGGTGCCAAGTATTATTATGATATTGTACAAAAAGATTATGTGAAAATTCCCGGACAAGATGCTTTTATCATATTGGACACTATTCGTGAATCCAAAACTATTTGGAGCAATGCCGATGCTAGTATTCAACACTTGGGTGACGGTGTTCTCAATGTAGAATTCCAATCCAAAATGAATACCTTGGGTGGCGGTGTGTTAGAAGCCATTAACAAGGGAATAGATTTGGCAGAAACCGAATACGAAGCGGTTATTTTAGGAAATCAAGCAGCTAATTTTTCCGTAGGAGCCAATTTAGCCATGGTATTTATGATGGCTGTAGAACAAGAATATGATGAATTGGCTATGGCTGTCAAATATTTTCAAGATACTGTGATGCGCTTGCGTTATTCATCGGTGCCTACTCTTATTACACCTCACGGAATGACCTTTGGAGGCGCTTTGGAAATGAGTATGCACGTAGATAAGGTGGTCGCTGCCGCTGAGACCTATACCGGTTTAGTAGAATTTGGTGTGGGTATTATTCCCGCAGGAGCAGGAACCAAAGAAATAACACGCAGGGTTTCTGAACTTTGGGCTAAAGATGATGTAAAACTAAATCGTTTACGCGATGCCTTTATCAATTTGGCGATGGCAAAGGTGGCGACATCTGCCTATGAAGCATTTGATTTCGGTTTTTATCAAAAAGGAAAAGATTTGGTCGTGGTCAACAAAGAACGACAAATTGCTACTGCCAAACGGTATGCTATTCAAATGTTGGAAGACGGTTATACCCAACCCGCTCCTAAAGAAGTATATGTGTTAGGAAAACAAGCTTTGGGTATGTTTTTAGTGGGTACAGATAGTTTAAAATCAGGGCATTACGCTTCTGAGCACGATCAACTTATCGCAAACAAATTGAGCTATATTATGGCCGGAGGTGATTTGTCAGAGCCTCAATTTGTCTCCGAAGAATATTTGTTACAATTAGAAAGAGAAGCAATTTTAAGTCTCTTGACCGAACGTAAAACGTTGGAACGTATTGAACATACTTTAAAAACCGGAAAACCATTGAGAAATTAGTGTAGTATCTTGGAATAGCATCTTATAGTAAACATTAAACTTTAAAAAAAATGAAAACAGCATATATAGTACAAGGATACAGAACCGCAGTAGGTAAAGCGCCCAAAGGCGTATTCCGATTTAAAAGACCGGATGAAATGGCTGCCGAAACCATTGAATATTTGTTAAAACAAGTCCCACAATTGGATAAAAAACGCATAGACGATGTTATCGTGGGTAATGCGATGCCCGAAGCCGAACAAGGACTCAACATAGGTCGATTAATCTCGTTGATGGGGTTAAAAATAGAAGATGTTCCCGGAATGACAGTGAATAGATACTGTGCTTCGGGAATAGAAACCATCAGTATTGCCATCGCTAAAATACAATCCGGAATGGCAGATTGTATCATTGCCGGCGGTGTAGAGAGTATGAGCTACATTCCTATGGGTGGTTATAGAGCCGTTCCCGATTATAAAGTATCCAAAGCCGGACATGAAGATTATTATTGGGGAATGGGATTGACAGCCGAAGCCGTAGCCCAACAATTTAAAGTGTCTAGAGAAGATCAAGACGAGTTTGCGTATAATTCGCATCAAAAAGCCTTGAAGGCCTTGGATAATGGAACTTTTAAAGACGATATTGTTCCCATAACAGTGGAACAAATTTTTGTGGGAAAAGATGGAAAAAAACACACCAAATCGTATGTAGTAGATACCGATGAAGGGCCTCGAAGAGGTACTTCTATAGAAGCTTTGTCCAAACTTCGACCGGTTTTTGCCGCAGGAGGTAGTGTTACTGCCGGTAATTCTTCACAGATGAGCGACGGAGCTTCATTTGTATTGATTATGAGCGAAGAAATGGTCAAAGAACTCAATATAGAACCTATTGCCCGTATGGTATCCTTTGCTGCGGTAGGAGTAGAGCCCAGAATTATGGGAATAGGACCGGTAGCAGCTATTCCTAAAGCCTTGAAACAAGCCGGAATGCAATTGAAGGATATTGAATTAATTGAACTCAACGAAGCTTTTGCATCTCAATCTTTAGCGGTTATACGCGAATTGGATTTGAACCCTGATATTGTCAATGTAAATGGAGGAGCCATTGCATTAGGACACCCATTAGGTTGTACAGGATCTAAATTGTCCGTACAATTATTCAATGAAATGAGAAGAAGAAAAAATAAATACGGAATTGTGACTATGTGTGTAGGAACAGGACAAGGAGCCGCAGGCGTATATGAATTATTAAACTAACATAACTAAATACAGATACCATGGAAGCAATCAAAGGAGCAGAATTTCTGATCAAAGAAGTTAACAGTGATGCGATATTCATCAGCGAAGAATTTTCTGAAGAACAACAAATGATGCGGGAAGCATTAGAAGAATTTATGGATAGAGAAGTCGTGCCGAATCGGGAACGATTTGAAAATAAAGACTACAATTTTACCCGTGAAATTATGACAAAATTGGGTGAAATGGGCTTTTTAGGCGTTTCTATTCCCGAAGAATACGGAGGTATCGGAATGGGATTTGTAGCCACTATGTTAGCTACCGATTTTGTTTCGGGAGTTACCGGTTCTTTAGCGACCGCTTATGGTGCGCATACCGGTATAGGAACCATGCCTATTTATTTGTATGGAACCAAAGAACAAAAATTAAAATACCTACCTGATTTAACCGCCGGAACCAAATTTGGTGCGTATTGCTTGACCGAACCCGAAGCCGGTAGTGATGCTAATTCCGGAAAAACAACTGCCAAACTATCGGATGATGGTTCTCATTATATCATTAACGGACAAAAAATGTGGATTTCCAATGCCGGTTTTGCCGAAATTTTTATTGTTTTTGCCCGTATCGAAGATGATAAAAATATCACGGCTTTTGTGATGGAATACGATGCAAATAATCCCAACGGAGTGGCACTCGGAGAAGAGGAGCACAAACTGGGAATACGGGCTTCATCCACGCGTCAGGTTTTCTTTACCAATACCAAAATTCCGGTGGAGAATATGTTGGGAGAAAGAGGTAAAGGATTTAAAATAGCCCTGAACTCACTCAATGTGGGACGTATCAAATTGTCTGCCGGATGTAATGATGCGCAAAGACGTATTATCACTGAATCTGTACAATATGCCAATGAACGTATTCAGTTCAAAACCCCTATTGCACAGTTTGGTGCTATCCAAAAAAAATTGGCAGATATGAGTACCAAATCTTTTGTGAGCAATGCAGGTATTTATAGAGCGGCAATGGATATTGAAAAGAAGATAGCATCTTTACAGAAAGACGGAATGCCCCTTTATGAAGCCAAACTCAAAGCCTATGAAGAGTTTGCCATAGAAGCCGCTATCCTTAAAGTATATGTGTCTGAAGCGGTTCAGATGGTCAGTGATGAAGGCGTGCAGATTTTTGGTGGAATGGGCTTTTCTGAAGACACGCCTATGGAAGGTGCTTGGCGTGATGCGCGTATTACGCGTATTTACGAAGGAACCAACGAGATCAATAGATTATTGACCGTTTCTATGTTGCTCAAAAAAGCCATGAAAGGACAATTAGATTTATTAGGACCTGCTACGGCTGTTGGTAAGAGTTTGATAGCTATTCCATCTTTTGAAACACCGGATTATAGTGCCTTGTTTTCCGAAGAAAAAGAAATAATTGGTAAGCTGAAAAAAGCCTTTTTAATGGTAGCCGGAAGTGCGGTACAAAAGTATGGTATGGATCTACAAAAACACCAACAATTGATTTTGGCAGCTGCTGAATTAATGATTGAGATTTATATGGCCGAATCGGCGGTATTAAAAGCTGAAAAATTAGCTAAAAAAGAAGGAGAGGAAAAGGTTGCCGCACAAATAGCTATGGCAAAACTCAATCTGTTTAATGCGGTAGAAAGTGTGAGTAAAAATGCCAAAGAAGCTATACTATATTTGGCTAATGGCG
>CAYNFJ010000045.1:0-16642 GCA_964396505.1 uncultured Polaribacter sp.
TTATAACAAATGAGTGGTTCCTTTTCCTTGTCGGATTAATTGGGGCTCGTTTCCGGTAACATCTACCACGGTAGAAGGGACATTGCCTCCAAAACCACCATCTATGACCATATCCACTTTGTTTTTCCAATTGTCATAGATAATTTCCGGATCGGTTGTATATGCTATGATTTCATCTTTGTCTTTTATAGAAGTGGCGGCAATAGGATTACCCAACTCCTGAACAATGGCTTGAATAATACTATTATCCGGAATACGGATTCCAACGGTTTTTTTATTTTTAAAGGGTTTGGGCAACTTGTTAGCCCCTACCATTATAAAAGTGTAAGGTCCCGGCAAACAGCGCCTTAACATTTTATAAACAGCTGTATCCATAGCCCGCACATATTCGGATAAATGACTTAGAGAATTGGTGATAAAAGAAAAGTTTGCTTTTTCAATCTTTACTTTTTTTAGTTGTGCCAATCGTTTTAAAGCCTTAGGGTTTTGCAAATCGCAACCCAAACTATAAACCGTATCGGTAGGAAAAATTACCAATCCCCCTTCTTTAAGAGTCGCAACGACCTCTTTGATGGTTTTTTCATTGGGGTTTTCTTCGTATAGTTTGATAAACTTTGCCATTGACAATATCCTAACTTTGATTTGATGAGAGTAAAAATACAAATATTCTTGAATTAATATCCCATTCAATCTAAATTATTTATCGTCTTTGTGTAATTTTGCATAGATATTTGAATATTCATTTAAAATAAATCCGATGAACAAGCAAGAAGACACTGAATTTATGCGTAAAGCCATTGAACAAGCCAGCCAAGGTATGCACTCCGATGAAGGAGGCCCCTTTGGCGCCATTATTGTCAAAGATGGCAAAATTGTCGGTCGTGGCAACAATAAGGTTACATCTACCAATGATCCTACTGCCCATGCGGAGGTAGTAGCCATTAGAGATGCGTGTAAAAACCTGGGTACTTTTCAACTGGATGATTGTACTATATACACCTCTTGTGAGCCCTGCCCGATGTGTTTAGGTGCCATCTATTGGGCTAGACCCAAGCGTATTGTTTTTGCTTGTGACAAAAGCGACGCCGCTGCCATTGATTTTGACGATGCATTTATCTACAAAGAAATAGAACTTCCCTATCGTAAACGTTCCATACAAACCGATCAAATACTACGCGAAGAAGGTTTACAAGTGTTTAAAGCTTGGGAAGAAAAAACAGATAAAACAGCCTATTAATTTTTATTCTTTCTTTTTAAAATCCAAAGACAACGAGTTTACGCAATAGCGTTTACCGGTGGTTTCCTGAGGACCATCATCAAACACATGTCCCAGATGTCCGCCACAAGTTGCACAGACTATTTCTGTACGAATCATTCCGTGACTCGTATCTTTAATATATCGAATACTACCCGGTACGGCATCATCAAAAGAAGGCCAACCACAATGGGATTCAAATTTGTGGTCCGAATTAAATAAAACCGCCCCACAAGCCGCACAAGTATAGGTTCCTTTATCAAAAGTCAAATTATACTGACCGGTTCCGGGTTGTTCTGTACCTTTAAGTCTTAGAACTCTATATTGAGCCGGACTCAATTCTTGTTGCCATACTGAATCGGGTTTTTCAATTTTAAATGTCATTTCTTTCTTTTTTAAATTAGTAGTTTGTTGTGCGGTACTTTGGCAAGATACGCTTGTCAGAATTAATAGAAAAATCAAATTTAATCGAATCATTTGTATTATAAATTATTTATTAAAAAATTGAAGAATCTTTTCAATTACCTTGGGGTCTATCAAAATACGTCTATGACCCAGTCCTTGCGTAATAAAAAGCGCTCCATTTGTTAATCTTTGTCGTATTTGTTCAGCTGAACTTACAGGTACATCGTCATCATCTGTATCATGAATCACTAAAGTAGGAATAGACACCGCTTTGGCAGCAATATTGGCAGATAATAATTCCGAATCCATTCCCAACATATCGTCCATCCTATTTTTTAATAAATAAGCTATTTTAGGTTTTAATCCCAATCGATTTACAAATTGATTGCAAATATCCGTAATGGAATCTCCAGCTCCAATAGTAACTATTTTTTGCACATCAAATCCATCTTTGACAGCGTGTAATAAAGCCATTCCACCTAAAGAATGTCCAATGGCATATTCAAAACATCCATACTGTTTTTCTATTTCCATAATACAGGCAATGTATTCCGGCATAGCCGATGTTTCGCCATCGGAATCACCGTGTGCCGTAGCATCAAAACTATATACGTGATATCCCTTATCCAACAAGGTTTCTGCTATTTTAAACAATTGTGTTCCCCTGCCTGCCCATCCGTGTATAAGCAATACTTTTTTACTTCCCTGCCCCTTTTCATACACTTGAATATTTTTGTCAAGACCGGGTATCCAAAGCTTCTCTTTATGAAAATCTGAATACATTTTTTGTTCCCGACGCGGTCTTTTAAAATTAAAAGGTGTTCTAAACAACTTCATCACAAAACGAGTTGCTAGTTTTGGTGAAACAAATTGTAACACCTTTCCGGTTAAAAGAATTCGTTTTGGAATTTGAAAAACTTTTTGATTTGGTTTTGGTTTTGGCATAAAAAATGTAATTTTGAACCTGTAAAGATATTATTTGTATCTTTATAAACTATAAATTTCTATTTTTATTAATTAAATAATACCCAAATGAAAAAATTAATTTCTCTACTTGTAGTATTTGTATTGGTTGCCAGTTGTAGTTCAGTTCCTATTACCGGAAGAAAAAGAATCAACTTAATCCCTGATGCTCAGGTGCTTCCTATGGCGCTGGCTCAATATAACGGTTTTTTAAAAGAACACACACTTTCTAAAGATGTAGCCAAAACAAACCAAGTAAAAAAGGTCGGTAATCGTATTTCAAAAGCAGTCGATCGTTTTATGCGTGCCAATGGAATGACTCAAGAAGCGAACAGCTATAAATGGGAGTTCAATTTGGTAGAAGACAAAACAGTCAATGCGTGGTGTATGCCTGGTGGAAAAGTGGTTTTCTATACCGGTATTTTACCCATTTGTGCTAATGATGACGGTATAGCTGCTGTGATGGGACACGAAATATCTCATGCCGTAGCAAAACACGGTCAAGAAAGGATGACACAAGGTTTAGCTGCCCAGTTAGGTGGCGTTGCGGTTGCTTTAGGAACCGCCAACAAACCCGAAAAAACCAAACAAATATGGAACCTTGCTTACGGGGTAGGCTCTCAACTAGGTTTGTTGAAATACAGCAGAGTTCATGAGACAGAAGCTGACAAATTAGGAATGGTTTTTATGATTATGGCCGGATATAATCCTGAAGAAGCTGTAAATGTTTGGATTAGAATGAGCCAAAGAGGTGGACAACAGCCTCCGGAAATTCTCAGTACACACCCTTCTAATCAAACAAGAATCAAAACATTGAAGGCTTATATTCCTGAAGCTAAGCGTCTTGCTAAAAAATACAATGCGCAAATGTTGTAACAATACAAATAACATTTTAGAAAAACAGCTAAATAATCACTCGAATTATTATTTAGCTGTTTTTTTATACTTAAATTTGTACCTATGTTACAAAAAGGTAGTAAGAAACTCATCGGAGCCTGGACTTTTTATGATTGGGCTAATTCTGTGTATCCTCTCGTCATCACCACTGCTGTTTTTCCACTCTATTACGGTGCCGTTACCGGTGGAAAAAATGCGAGCCTGACATTTTTAGGACAAGAATGGCAAAACACTCAATTATACACCTATACTTTATCGCTCTCTTTTTTAATTGTCGCTTTTATTTCGCCTATCCTATCCAGTATAGCAGACTATATGGGGAATAAAAAACGATTTATGCAATTTTTTCTCTATCTGGGTTCCTTGTCTGTAATGGCTTTGTTTTTCTTTAAAGGGATTGATACACTCTGGGTTGGCGTGACTTTTTCGATTCTAGCCAGTATTGGTTTTTGGGGTAGCTTGGTATTTTACAATGCCTATCTGCCTGAAGTCGCTTTCCCTGAAGATCAAGACAGGGTGAGTGCCAAAGGTTTTATCAGGGGATATATCGGCTCTGTTTTTTTACTGCTTTTTATCCTGACTATGATTATGATGCCACATTGGTACGGATTCGTAGAAAAGGGAGAAAAGGCACCGGGTTTAGTCTATCGTTTGAGTTTTGTTATTGTGGGACTCTGGTGGATGGGTTTTGCTCAATACACCTTGTATTATTTACCCTATAATACCCATAAGAGAAAACCGGATAAAGACTTTATTTTTAAAGGTTACCGGGAATTGCGCCAAGTATTACGAGAATTAAAAAATCAATATACCTTAAAAATATTTTTAATCTCTTTCTTTCTGTTCAGTGCCGGTGTGCAAACCATTATTGTTTTGGCAGGAAAATTTGGCGATGAAGAACTGGGTTTACCTACAACCAATCTAATCATCACCATTCTCTTAGTACAACTGGTTGCTGTTGTGGGTGCCTATATATTTTCCAGAATTTCTAAAAAATTGGGAAATATAACAACATTAAAAATTACATTAGTGATATGGATATTAGTTTCATTTTCCGCCTATTTATTACCGGGACAAAGTCCTAATGTAGATATCTATTTTTACACCTTAGGCGGATTTTTAGGATTGGTACTAGGAGCCACACAAACCCTAGCCCGCTCTACCTATTCCAAACTGATGCCGGAAGACACGGTTGATACGGCAACTTATTTCAGTTTTTTTGACGTAACTGAAAAATTAGCCATCGTTGTAGGAACTTTTATTTTTGGTGTATTGGTGGGATTTACCAAGTCTATGCGTACATCGGTATTGGTTTTAGCCTTGTTTTTCTTCGCCGGATTTATTGTATTATTCTTTATGAAACGCACAAAATATGTCGAATAAAAATTTTGATTTTATCATCGTAGGCGCCGGAATTGTCGGGGCAGCCACGGCTTATAAATTACAACTTAAATATCCTGATAAATCCATTGCATTATTGGAAAAAGAGACAGCAATAGGCAAGCATCAAACCGGAAGAAACTCCGGGGTAATTCATTCCGGAATCTACTATACTCCCGGCTCTTATAAAGCAGAAAATTGTCGAATTGGCAGAGAACAATTAGTAGCTTTTGCTAAAAAATATGATATTCCATACGAAGCTTGTGGAAAAATAATTGTAGCTACTGACGCATCGGAATTGGATAAACTGGAAGATATTTTTAACAGAGGGCTAGCAAACAAAACACCGGGTATCCGCTATCTTAATGCAGATGAAATACAGGAAAAAGAACCTTACATTGTAGGGGTGAAAGCCATACACGTTCCATCTGCCGGAATCATTGATTATGTAGCCACCAATAAAAAATTGGCAAGTATTATTAGTGAAATAAATCCGGATAGCCAATTAATGACTTCTTGTACCTATTTAAAAACAACCCATCAAGAGAATCAAAAAATAGTTCATACCGATTTAGGAAACTTCACTGCCAATAAGGTTATCTTATGCACCGGCTTACAATCGGATAGAAATGCTGAAAAAGATCAAGCGCATTTGGATTTGAAAATTGTGGGTTTTAGAGGTGATTATTATGAATTTGTGCCGGAACAACAACATAAGATAAACAACTTAGTTTATCCCGTACCCGATCCGCGTTTTCCATTTTTGGGCGTCCATTTTACCAAGATGATAAACGGGACTGTAGAATGTGGTCCTAATGCCGTTTTTTCATTTGCTCGTGAGGGTTACCGAAAAACGAGTTTTAATTTTAAAGATACTTGGGAAGCATTGACTTACAAAGGAACTTGGAAGTTGTTTGCTAAATTTTGGCGAAAGGGCATCGATGAATACAAGCGTGCTTTTTCTAAAAAGCTCTTTGTAAAAGAACTCCAGAAATTAATGCCCAAATTAGCCCTATCGGATGTAATTCCTTGTAAATCAGGGATAAGAGCACAAGCCATAGACCCGGAAGGAAATATGGTCGATGATTTTAAGATTGTCGAGAAAGACGGGATCATTCATGTGTTGAATGCTCCATCACCTGCTGCCACGGCTTGCTTGGCTATCGCCGATGAAATAATTGATGTAGCATTTCAGGAAAAATAAGCAATTGCAGATTCCTTATTTTTGTAAATCCCGATGTCTAAAACAATTTGTAGTATGGTCATTTACCATACCGGTTGCTTGCATGTGGGCGTAAATTATAGTACTTCCTACAAATTTAAAACCTCGTTGTTTTAAATCTTTGGAGATTTTATCAGAAAGAGCCGTGTTAGCAGGCACTTCATCTAGTGTAATCCATTGGTTTTGAATAGGTTTTCCTTTTACAAAGCCCCAGATATAATTGGAGAAAGAGCCAAATTCTTCTTGTATTTTTATAAAAGCTTTTGCATTGCTTACAGTTGCCTTAATTTTGAGTTTGTTACGAATTATTCCGGCATCTTGAGCCAATTCATGTTGTTTATGTTCATCATATAAAGCTATTTTATGATAATCAAAATTGTCTAAAGCACGTCTAAAATTTTCTCGTTTACGTAAAATTGTAATCCAACTCAAACCGGCTTGAAAAGTTTCTAGAATTAAAAACTCAAATAATGTGGCATCGTCATAAACAGGAACACCCCACTCCTGATCGTGGTATGCAATATATAAAGGGTCCTCTCCTACCCAAGCACATCTTTTTTTATTCATGGTCTATCCAAAGAAAAAGTAAGCTATAAAAATAGCGGCTAAAATTCCTGCAAAATCAGCAATAAGTCCTACCGTTGCGGCATAACGTATGTTTTTTATCCTAACTGACCCAAAATAAACTGCCAATACATAGAAGGTAGTTTCTGTGGAACCTTGTAATATAGAAGTTAGTTTTCCAACAAAACTATCTACCAATTCATTGTTGGCACCCCAACTCTCGACCATTAAACCTCTAGCGCCACCGCCACTTAGGGGCTTCATAAATGCTGTTGGTAAACCTCCGACAAAACGTGAATCCAAACCTACAAATTCCACAAAATGCTTGATACCGTCAATCACATAATCCATAGCTCCGGAAGCTGTAAAAACACCCACGGCGACCAACATAGCTATTAAATAAGGAATAATCATCACCGCTACTTTAAAGCCTTCTTTAGCGCCTTCAATAAAGGCATCATACACATTGATTTTCTTATACGCTGCTACTCCTATAAAAGTGATGATAATACTAAACAATAACACACTGGTGAACAATTTGGAAAATAATTGCATCTGTTCCGGATTCATGGTACCTAAATAGGCTATTAGTCCAATAATAAAAGCAGTTGCTCCTCCTAGATATAATAAGATAGTTTTTTGAAATAAATTAATTTTTTGAATGGTAGCCGTTACAATAAGCCCCACCATCGTAGAGGTAAAAGTAGCAATCAATATCGGAATAAAAATATCGGTTGGATTGGATGAATGCGCCGAGGCTCGTAATGCGAGAATACTAACAGGAATAAGGGTCATCCCGGATGTATTGAGTACCAAAAACATAATCTGAGCATTGCTCGCCGTATCTTTGGTAGGATTTGCCTCTTGCAACTCTTCCATAGCTTTCAAACCAATAGGAGTAGCCGAATTGTCCAAACCCAGCATATTCGCCGATAAATTGAGAATCATAGTCCCGATTGCCGGATGATTTTTAGGTAATTCAGGGAACAGTTTTGTAAAGAACGGGCTCAATAATCGGGATATCACTTTGATTAAACCGCCTTTCTCTCCTATTTTTAAAATACCCATCCAAAGACTTAACGCACCGGTAAGCCCTAATGAAAGGGTAAAACCTATCTCGGCTCTTTTAAATACGGCATCCATAATGTGTGTAAAAACCTCTGTATCACCCAGTACCAGCAACTTAAACAATGCGACGATAAAAGCAATTATAAAAAATGCAATCCAAATATAGTTTAATGCCATAAGATAGTACGTTAAATTCAGTTCAAATATAACAAAAGTTTTACGAAGTGAAGGAATACATCCTTCACTTCGCAAAACTATTTTTATCGAGAAAGCATCTTATAATTGAGGTCCTGCTTTTACCAGTGAGGCACCCTCATCGGTATCTGTATATTTTTTGAAATTATCAATAAATAAACGGGCTAAGTGGGTTGCCTTTTTCATCCATTCATCCGGATGAGCATAGGTATCTCTCGTGTCCAATATATTGGGATTGACTCCCGTAAGGTGAGTGGGGATTTCCAAATCAAAAACAGGAACTACTTTCGTGGAAACTTGATCAATTTCATCACTTAAAATAGCATCAATTATGGCTCGTGTATCTTTGATAGAAATACGTTTGCCACTACCATTCCAACCCGTATTAACTAAATACGCCTTGGCGTTGTGTTGTTTCATTTTCTTAACCAACTCCTCTGCATATTTAGTTGGATGCAATGATAAAAAAGCTTCTCCAAAACAAGCCGAAAAGGTAGGTTGTGGTTCAGTAACTCCTAATTCAGTACCGGCCAATTTTGCAGTAAAACCGGATAAAAAATGATATTTGGTTTGCTCCGGGGTTAGTTTGGAAACAGGAGGTAAAACCCCAAACGCATCTGCCGTTAAGAATATGACTTTACCGGCGTGTCCGGCTTTTGATACCGGTTTTACGATATTTTCAATATGATAGATTGGATAAGAAACACGTGTATTTTGCGTTACACTACTATCCGTAAAATCAATTTTACCCTGCTGATCAACGGTAACATTTTCCAACAAGGCATTTTCTTTAATAGCCGCATAAATTTCCGGTTCGGCTTCTTTGTCCAAATTAATGGTTTTAGCGTAACAACCACCTTCAAAGTTAAAGATACCCTCATCATCCCAACCGTGTTCGTCATCACCGATTAAAGCTCTGTGCGGATCTGTGGATAATGTTGTTTTTCCGGTACCGGAAAGCCCAAAGAAAATAGCCACATCACCCTCTTTTCCTACGTTAGAAGAACAATGCATAGCAGCCATACCACGAAGGGGCAGGTAATAATTCATCATCGCAAAAATACCTTTTTTCATTTCACCGCCATACCACGTTCCACCGATTAATTGCATTTTTTTAGTTAGATTAAACACCGTAAAAACTTCAGAATTCATACCGTGTTTTTTCCAGTTGGGATTAGTAGTTGTAGAGGCATTCAGTACGACAAAATCCGGTTCTCCAAAATTCGCCAACTCCTCATCTGTAGGTCTGATAAACATATTTTTAACAAAATGGGCTTGCCAAGCCACTTCCATTACAAAGCGAACTTTGAGTCGGGAATCTTCGTTAGCACCGGCATATCCATCTACCACATATAGTTTTTCATCACTGAGTTGATGTACTACTGTTTTTTCTAGATCTTCCCATACCTCCGGAGCAATCGGTTTATTATCATTCGGTGAAATATCATTATTCCACCAGATTGTATTTTCTGTTATGGCATCTTTGACGATATATTTATCCTTAGGAGACCGACCGGTAAATCTTCCGGTCATTACATTAACGGCTCCTAATTCGGTTAATTGCCCCTTCTCAAATCCGGTAAGTTCCGGATCCAATTCTTCTTTTCGCAAGGTTTCATAAGAAGGGTTATAAATTAATTCTTTGATATTTGTAATTCCGTATTCTTTCAAAGAAGAAAGAACAGTTGCTATTCTGTTTTTCATAAAAAATAAAAAAAGGGTTTTTTAAAACATAATCAGCTTAATATTCTTCTGATTTCTTCATCCAAATCAATATCCGGAGTAGGTTTTGTCGATTTTGTTTTTGGGTGTGACGGTTTTTCTGAATCTATATGATTAGAATCAACTTCTTTATTATCAACTAATTGTGCTGGTTTTGATTTTTGTAAATTTTCTTTTTCTTTTTTCGCCTCTAACAATTCTTGTTTGAGTTGTTCTTTAATTTTTTGGACCTCTTCCTGTAATCTTTTTTCAAAATCAAATGAAGGATCATCACTTGATTTGGGCGTACTATTTTTATCGGCTACTAATCCGGAAGCCTTACTATCTCCGGTTGCATTACTAGTAGTTTGCTCATTAATAATACTTTCTTCATTGGATACCAGTTTTGAATCGGTATTAGTTACTTCTTTTGGCTCCTCAAGTATTGGTAAATCATCATTTTGATAAGCAATATTCTCTGGATTAGATGGGTTTTCAGAAATGATTTTTTCTTCCGAAGGGATATTGGATTCTTCTCCAAAAAGAGGAGATGATTTAATGTTTTCTTCAAATATTTCTACCGATTTAATCAGTTTTCTGGCATTTTTTCTCAGTGCCACAAACAATTCATCCAATTCATTTTTTCTTTTTTCTGCATGATTTGTAAACAATCCTTTTTTTACCGGCTTATTTCTCAACTCAGTATAATCTATATACACGTCATACATCTCATTGTAGAAAGGCTCTAATGTTCTAAAAGTATCAAAACTACTAAATATCTGTCCTTCATCATAATACCATTTAGCAAAATCGGTATTTTTTCTATCTAAATCATTTTCTTTAGAAAACATTTGGATTCCATTATGTAATTGTTCCACATGGGAAAACCAAATATTCAAACTTTCCTTGACGTATTTTACGTGATTTAGATATTCTTTATTCATTTTAGTAAATTTTTATTGATTAGGATTTTCTTCTGTAGCAATATACCAGTCTCTGGCATCGGTATATTTTTCATCTACCGCTACAGCATCTTGCACTGTAGTAGCCGGTGGCACTATAACCTGGTCTTTATAAATTCTGTTATGAGGCCAGTTTGCCGGCGTGGCTCTCTGATTGTTATAAGACATTTGTAAACTATCAATAGTACGTAATATTTCAAAAATATTTCGTCCATTGGAAAGTGGATAATACATAATGGTAGTAATAACCCCACCCGGACTGATAATAAATACGGCACGCACGGTAGCCATTTGATCGGCATTGGGGTGAATCATGCCATATTTTTGAGCCACATGAGTACCGGCAATAATGGGAAATTCAATGCTCACTCCAAAATTTTCTTTAATGTTACGAACCCAAGCAATATGAGAATGAATACCATCTACACTATATCCTAAAAGTTTCGTATTACGAGCTTCAAATTCTTTTAATAAATCTTGAAATCCTAAAAATTCTGTCGTACAAACCGGTGTAAAATCGGCAGGATGTGAGAATAATACAACCCAACTTCCTTTGTAATCTTCGGGAAAATTGATTTCTCCCATCGTAGTTTGGGCTTTAAATGCCGGAGCTAAATCTCCTATTAATGGTATGGTAATAGTATGTGAATCCATGATAAATATTTTTTACAAAGATATAAAATGATATTTAATAATCTATTTTGTTTGAAAAATTGAAAAAAAATTCATGTTTTTCGCAAAATAACAAGTCTCTCACTCAATATTTTAAGGGTCAAATGGTATTTTTTTGCAATAAAATTCATTGTAATATCGGAATAAAAACAAACATGGGTATCATCATTTTTGTAATACCAAGTATCAAAATCTGCAATATGATCCGTCCGATGTGTCATAATAAATAAATAGGCATGCGGCAGAAGCATCTTTTCCAAACGCTCTAATTCGAATTTTGGATTAAAAAAATGTTCAACGACCTCTGTCAAGGTAATAAATTGGTATTTCTTGTCAAACACAGCCTGATTAGTATGATAAATCGGATCAAAATAATCCATCTCGTACGAGGCCTCTTCTAATAGACTGACCAAAGCGGGATAAGGACCTGAACCAAAATCCAAGCCTTTACTTCCTTTTGGCAGTAAATCGGTTACAGGTGAAACGATTTGGTTCAAAAATGATTTGTAACCCGCATCCATCAGATCGTTTTGATGCTGATCATAACGGCGTTTTTCGTCTGCTATACTCAATAAAAATGGTTTGGTGACAAAAATTAAATCGCAGTGTTTGCAACGAAAAAAATCTTTGTCATTTGTATGCGTATAAAGCACTGTATTGGCAGATTCACACAAAGGACAAAGATTTGTCATCATAAAAAAATTGTATTAACTACCTAAGGTAGCCAGCATGATCGCTTTTATAGTATGCAATCGATTTTCGGCTTCATCAAAAACAATTGAGGCTTCAGATTCAAAAACCGCTTCGGTTACTTCCATCGCATCAATACCAAATTCTTGGTAAATATTTTCACCCATCTTGGTATCACGATTGTGAAATGCCGGTAAACAGTGCATAAATTTCACTTTCTTATTGCCGGTCAATTCCAAGGTTTTTTGATTGATTTGATACGGTAATAGAAGTTCAATGCGCTCTTTCCAAACTTCGGGAGCTTCTCCCATAGACACCCATACATCGGTGTACAAAAAGTCACAATCCTGAACCCCTTGAGCAAGATTATCGGTAATTGTAATAGTAGCACCGGTTTTTTCGGCAATCGCTTTGGCTTGCTTGACAAGGTCTTCATCGGGTTGTAAACTTTTAGGGGCTACGGCTCTAAAATCCATTCCCATTTTGGCAGCCCCTATCATCAATGAATTTCCCATATTGTTACGGGCATCGCCCAGATAGGCAAAACTCACTTGATGTAAGGGTTTATCACTATGTTCTTGCATGGTTAAAAAATCGGCGAGTATTTGTGTAGGATGAAACTCATTGGTCAATCCGTTCCATACGGGAACTCCCGCATAAGTTCCTAATTCTTCTACAGTTTGTTGTGCAAAACCCCGATACTCAATTCCATCGTACATTCTACCCAAAACTCTGGCGGTATCTTTCATGGTTTCTTTACCGCCAATTTGTGTTCCCGAAGGTCCTAGATAAGTGACATTTCCACCCTGATCGTGTACCGCTACTTCAAAAGCACAACGGGTGCGGGTGGATGATTTTTCAAAAATGAGCGCTATATTTTTATTTTTGAGTTTTTGTTGCTCAGTACCGGCATATTTTGCTTTTTTTAAATCAGCTGCCAGATCAATTAAAAATTTGATTTCTTTAGGAGAAAAATCCAATAACTTTAAAAAGTTTCTGTTTCGTAGGTTATACATATTCGTGTTGAGATTAATTGATTATTCTAATGTAATTTTTGTACCGTAATTTCTATCTTCCAGCTTACTCGCTTCGGTGATGACACTTTTTTTACCGCCATTTTCCACAAATCGTAAGGCCGATTCTATTTTAGGCAACATGTTTCCTTCGCCAAAGGCTCCTTCTTTTATCATCAATTGAATTCTTTCCTTGTTGATTGATTCAATTATTTCTTGTTCAGGGGTTCCAAAATTGGCATACACATAGGGGACATCGGTCAATATATAAAATTCATCAGCTCCAATAGTACTCGCTAATAATGAAGAGGCTGCATCTTTATCAATGACCGCTTCTAGCCCTTGTAACAAGCCATTTTCATCGTAATAAACAGGAACACCGCCGCCTCCGGATGCTATCACAATTACTCCTGAATTTACCAAATTTTTAATGATATTATCATTCATTATTTGCATAGGTTTGGGTGAAGGGACTACTCTACGCCAAGCATCTGCCCTTTTGGGGCTTTTCTTAAAAATCCATCCTTTGCTTTCACTAAGCGCGTCGGCATCTTTTTTAGAATACAATTTACCCACCCGTTTTGTGTAATTTTGAAAAGCCGGATCATCTTTGGACACTACCACTTCTGTTACAATCGTAACAACCTCTCTTTCTATCCCTTCTTCTTTTAATATGTTTTTTAACATTTTTTCAAGCATATAACCAATCCCTCCTTGAGAGTCGGCTACACAAATATCCAGAGGCATTTGTGGAATATCATATTTATCTTCACCGGCATCATTTCGCAATAAAATATTCCCTACTTGAGGGCCATTACCATGACTCAATACCATATTGTAGCCTTCTTTTAATAGATAGGTTAGATTATGAATGGTATCACTGGTGTTTTTATATTGTTCTTCAATAGTTCCCCGTTCATCACCTCTAATGATGGCATTGCCACCCAATGCTATAACTGCTAATTTATTCATTATCTTATAATTTTTATTCTCGTATTAATGGTAAAGTACTGCATCGTAGCAATCCTTCTTGTTTACTAATTTCTGCATAAGGTATTTCTTCTACTGTGAAACCTTGATCTCTAAGCCAATTGTTTAATCTGGTAAAATTCTTTTCGGAAACCACTACATCGGGTGCAATGGAAAACACATTGGAAAACATTTGATACATTTCATCTCTAGTGATATGAAATACATTATCTTCTCCAAATAAATCAATTAAGAATTGGTATTCTTTTTCTTCTTTAAAACCTCCTTTATAGATAATCGCTTTATCGGTTCCCACCGGTTGAAAACAACAATCCAGATGCAAGGCATTGTCTTTGGCTACCGTATTGGATTTATTCAAATCAAAACTCTTAATAATTTTGTGGGGAAACAGCTTGGTTAAGAAGTCAATAGCAGCCACATTGGTACGCGCTGTGATAATATCGGGATAATCCTTCCCTCCGTAGGTTCCTACAAAAATGTATTCATTCCAAGGCATTACATCACCGCCTTCTACATGGACTTCTTCCGGTGGTGTGATGATTTTGTCCGGGTCTATGCTATGCAACACGTATTCTAAGGCTATGAGTTCTTGGGCTCTATCGGGTAAAATATTGGCTTTGATAAAAATATCATCAATGACAAAACCAATATCACGCGCAAAAATTTGGTTATAATCCGGGATGAGTTCCGGTCTATAAACCTTTACATCATACTTAACAAGCACTTGTTTAAAAGCTTCCATTTCTCTGACCATATCTACTTCTTTGGGATAAGTTCCTGCTTTGATATGTTCTATTGATTTTGGATCGTAAGCTTGTTCCACAGTGGGAACAGGCCCAATACTATCGGCTCTTCCAAGGATTACTTCCTTAAGCCGTGCTGTTTCATTGTATATATTTAGTTTTAACATAAGAGCACAAATATCAAAAAAAAAAACCACTTTGAGAAAGAAAAATTCACTTTCTCAAAATGGTTTAATAAATCAATAATTAATGTTTGCTATCTCTCTGACATAGCTTTATATTCACGTTTTGTTTTTCCAATATACAATTGTCTTGGACGTCCAATAGGTTCATTATTCATACGCATTTCTTTCCATTGTGCAATCCAACCCGGCAAACGACCAATGGCAAACATTACGGTAAACATTTCTACCGGAATACCAAGGGCTCTGTAGATAATTCCGGAATAGAAATCAACATTCGGGAATAATTTTCTTTCTTTGAAGTACGGGTCGTTCAAGGCTACTTCTTCCAAATGTTTGGCTACTTCTAATGTAGGATCTGTAACACCTAAATCTGCCAATACGGCATCGGCACTTCCTTTAATCAATAAGGCTCGTGGATCAAAGTTTTTATATACACGGTGACCGAATCCCATCAAACGGAATGGATCATTTTTATCTTTGGCTTTGGCTATATATTTTTCAACATCGCCCCCACCATTGATTATTTCTTCTAACATTTCTATCACAGCTTGATTAGCACCTCCGTGTAGAGGTCCCCAAAGTGCGGAAACTCCGGCAGAAATTGAAGCAAATAAACTGGCGTGAGATGAACCTACCAAACGAACAGTAGAAGTAGAACAATTTTGTTCATGATCTTGATGTAAGATTAACAACTGCTCCATTGCTTTCTTAACAATAGGATTGGGTTTGTATTCAGTAGTAGGTATCTTGTACATCATCATCAACATATTTTCGATATAATCCAATGAATTATCAGCATAATTTAGTGGAGAACCTTCATTTTTAGAATGAGCCCAAGCTGCTAAAACAGGGAATTTTCCAAGAATCTGTGTAATGACATCATAGATTTCCTCTTCCGATTGAACATCGGTGTATTCCGGATGAAAAGCTGTTAAGGCACTGGTTAATGAAGATAAAACTCCCATTGGGTGGGCTGCTCTTGGAAAACCGTCCAATATATCTTTAATTTCTTCATTTACGAGTGTATTCTTTTTAATATCTGCTTCAAATTTGTCAAATTGGGCCTTGGTAGGTAATTCACCAAAAATAATCAGATAAGCAACTTCCAAAAAGCTGGCTTTTTTAGCTAAATCTTCAATAGCATAACCTCTATGTCTCAATATACCTTCTTCACCATTTAAGAAAGTGATTTCACTTTTACAAGAACCTGTATTTTTAAAACCGGGATCCAAGGTAATAATTCCTCCTGTGGAACCTCTTAATTTTTTAATTTCAATGGCTATTTCTTTTTCAGTGCCAATTTCTACCGGAAATTCATAACGTTTTCCTTTGAATTCAAATACTCCTATTTCAGACATAATTATAAAATTTTAAATGTTATTACTAATTGATTGTACAAATTTACTCTTGCTCTAAACCCGAATTAATGATAATTATCATACTAATTCATTATTTATCAGTAACTTATGTTACATATTAAATTATTACAAATATATACAAAAAAAAACTGTCTAATCGACAAAGAATTAGACAGTTTATTAAAGATTTTGTTAAAAATATTTTTTTTAACAAAAAAGAAATTGAAGAAAAGCTTTATTTTTTCAAAAAATTAACTTTAAAAGCATTCATTTTAGGGAAATAAGCAGTACTTCCCAACTCTTCTTCTATACGTAATAACTGATTGTATTTGGCAATACGATCGCTTCGGGATGCTGAACCGGTTTTGATTTGTCCGGT
>CAYNFJ010000046.1:0-11527 GCA_964396505.1 uncultured Polaribacter sp.
GTTCCTACATAATGAGGTTTTTTGGCAATTACAGCTAATTGTTGTAAAGCGCGGTCTGTAGAAAAAGTGCCAGGAGCTGCATCTAAATCTTTGGTGTATCGCGGCATTTGGCTATAAAAAGCATAGAATACGGTAATTACCAGTAAAATAAAGGACAGGGGGCGTGTGTAATTTTTTTTAGCCATAATTGGATTGTTTTAGTACGAGGCTTTTTTATCAATACTAATCAAGATTCTTTTTAATTAGTAAATAGTAATCATTTTCCAATTCCAAATAGCCTTGATCATATACGTAATAATATATTTTTCCGGCTTTGGTTGTATAAGTAGATGTAAAAAAGTTAAAATCAAAATTCCGATCGTAGAGTCGTAATCTGGTTACTTTGGTTTTACCTGTTTTATTGAGTTCGGTTAAGACTTTATAGTTTTTTCGAAGGCGATTATTGGTATTTCTAATCAAATTTTTGGTATCTACATCCAATTTGTTGTTGTAGGTATTTCTACAATAATCACTACAAAACTTTTGATCACTTCTTCCGTGTAAAGTTGCGCCACATTCTAAGCATTTTCTAGCTGACATAACTACTATTGTAATAGGTTATCCACAAATATACGGAATTAATTGATAAGAAAGAAATAATAAAACCTTTATAAAAGAAAATCGTCCGCAACCATAAATGATTAAACGGACGACTTCTTATTTACCCCCTTAGGATAAGCAAGAACTTATCCTTCTTCATAGACAGGGCAAATATAGAACATTTTTTTAATAACTTCCAAATATTTGAGTATGTTTTTTACTAAAAAAGTAAAATATTTTATAATGAGTTGATTATTAAATATTTATTAAAAAATTATTTTAGAGTTGTTTTTAGGTGCAGTTCTTCCAATTGTGTTTTATCTATTACAGAGGGGGCATCGATCATCACATCTCGTCCGGAATTGTTCTTAGGAAATGCAATAAAATCCCGAATGGTTTCCTGTCCTCCTAAAATAGCAACCAATCTATCCAATCCAAAAGCCAAACCACCATGTGGGGGTGCGCCGTATTCAAAAGCGTTCATCAAAAATCCAAATTGGGCTTGTGCTTCTTCTTTGGTAAAGCCTAATAAATCAAACATTTTAGATTGGGTTTCTCTATCGTGAATCCGGATAGAACCTCCTCCTATCTCATTGCCGTTTAATACCATATCATACGCATTGGCTCTTACTTTACCGGGATCGGTATCCAATAAGTGCATATCCTCTGGCTTGGGTGATGTAAAAGGATGGTGCATCGCATGATAGCGGTTGGTTTCCTCATCCCATTCCAATAACGGAAAATCAACCACCCACAACGGGGCAAATTCATCAGGCTTTCTCAGTCCCAATTCTTCGGCCAAATGCATTCGTAAAACACTGAGTTGTGTTCTTGTTTTATCAGCATCTCCCGCCATTATTAATAAGAGATCTCCTTTATTGGCTTGTAATCTTTTTGCCCATAAGGCTAAATCATCTGCTGAAAAGAATTTGTCAACTGAGGATTTGAACGTACCGTCTTCATTGTATTTTGCCCATATCAATCCTTGGGCACCCACTTGTGGGCGTTTGACAAAATCTATCAGTTTATCAGTTTGTTTTCTGGAGTAACCGGCACAACCGGGCGCTGCAATTCCTACTACTAATTCCGCATTGTCAAAAACGCCGAAACCTTTGTTTTGCGCCAAATCATTTAACTCGCCAAATTTCATATCAAATCGAATATCCGGTTTGTCATTTCCATACGTTTTCATCGCTTCTTCATACGTCATTCTGGGGAATTTATCGACCTGAACACCATTGATTTCTAGGAGCAAATGCTTGGTTAAACCTTCAAATGTATTGAGAATATCTTCTTGTTCTACAAAAGCCATTTCACAGTCTATTTGTGTAAATTCCGGTTGGCGGTCTGCCCGTAAATCTTCATCACGAAAACATTTGACCAATTGAAAATATTTATCCATACCGGCAACCATCAATAATTGTTTAAAGGTTTGTGGTGATTGTGGAAGGGCATAAAATTGTCCTTGGTTCATACGGGAAGGCACCACAAAATCACGTGCACCTTCTGGGGTGGATTTAATTAAATAAGGAGTTTCCACATCAATAAAACCCTGATCAGAAAGGTATTTTCGCACCTCCATAGACACTTTATGGCGAAAAATCAAGTTTTCACGAACCGGATTCCTGCGAATGTCCAAATAACGGTACTGCATGCGTAATTCATCCCCTCCATCGGTATGGTCTTCAATGGTAAAAGGTGGTGTTTTAGCTTTGTTCAATACTTTTAAATTGCTTACCAATACCTCTATTTCTCCGGTTGGTAAATTGGGGTTTTTGGATTCACGTTCAATGACTTTTCCGGTTATTTGAATAACATATTCACGACCCAGCTGACGTGCCTGTTCCATCAACTCTGCCGGAGTACGATCGGCATCTAAAACCAATTGCGTAATCCCGTAACGATCCCGTAAATCGATCCAAATCATAAAACCTTTGTCTCTGATTTTTTGTACCCATCCGGATAAAGTTATTTCTTGATTTTGATGGGATAAATTTAATTCCCCGTTGGTGTGACTTCTATACATAATAGTAATAATTAAAGCGGCAAATTTAGGGAAAACAGCACTAGTATGCGTCCTGTTGGATAAAAAAATATGCTTTAGTCTAAAGGAAAGGATTATAAGGTCTGAAATAATTAGCGTATTTTTGTCCAAATACGTACTATTTTGAATACACAACTATATATTGTCCCGACCGCGATTGGAAATCTGAAGGATATGACCTTTAGAGCCATTGAAACACTGGAACAGGTCGATTTGATATTGGCTGAAGATACGCGTACTTCCGGCAAATTATTAAAGCATTATGGGATTACTACACCTATGCAGTCTTACCATATGCACAACGAACATAAAATAGTAGATACCATTGTAAAAAAATTACAATCCGGTGTGCAAATGGCGTTAATATCCGATGCCGGTACGCCGGCTATTTCCGATCCCGGGTTTTTGTTGGTAAGGGAATGTCTTAAAAATAATATTAGTGTGGAGACGCTACCGGGTGCTACGGCTTTTGTCCCGGCACTGGTCAATAGCGGTTTGCCCAATGATAAATTTGTTTTTGAAGGTTTTTTACCGGTAAAAAAAGGAAGACAAACCCGTTTACAAGTATTGTCGCAAGAAACACGCACCATGATTTTTTATGAATCACCCCATAAATTACTCAAGACCTTACAACACTTTGTTGAATATTTCGGAGAAGATCGTTTGGTAAGTGTTTCCAGAGAATTGACAAAACTGTACGAAGAAACGGTAAGAGGAACTTTAAAAGAAGTTATCTATTACTTTGAAAATAAAACTATTAAAGGAGAATTTGTGATTATAGTTTCCGGAAATAAACGCTAGCGTTTATTTAACTAAGATGATACTTTATTTCGTTCTATTTATTTTTGTTCTTTATCCAAAAAAACAGGTTTTTTTTCAGTCAAAGGTTTAGCAATAGCTTTGGGCATAAACTTCTTATGAGAGCTAGCAATTCTCAAGCTATCTTTTTTCTTTTGGGCGATTAAGGTGGTGTCTAACATTTTTTGTAAACGTTTTTCAACTTTTTCATAAATCCCTTCATACTCTTCCATTTTAGACATATAATAGAGGTTGCTATGTTGAAATTGCGTACTGTCCACTCCATATTTTTTATAAACCAATGCCATATAGGGTTTATTTTTTTCTAATTTTTTGTTTTTTATTTCTGAAGCGGCATTGGCTAAATACATATCGGTCAGTAGATTGACCATTGTTTTTTTGGCAATCAAATCATCCGGTTTTTTATAGATAGTATTGCTGGTGCAAGCTCCGGATAATGCTATAATGATTATAAAAAATAAAACTCTATACATCTCTATTAAATTCTAAACTTTGTCCTCTTACCGTATCATTGAATTGACCGTTGTGATAGACGAGTTGTCCATTGACAAAGGTATGACTTATTCTGGAAGTAAAGGTGCTTCCTTCCATAGGAGACCAACCGCATTTATACAAGATGTTATCCTTGGTAACTGTCCAAGGTTTGGATAAATCTACTAAAACCAAATCGGCATAATAACCCTCTCTAATAAACCCACGTTTGTCTATTTGAAATAATACGGCGGGATTATGGGCTGTTTTTTCTACTATTTTCTCTAATGAAATCTTCCCTTTTTTGTAGAATTCTAAAAGTGCAGGAAGGGCGTGTTGTACCATAGGAGCTCCACTAGGTGATTTCGTATATACTTGTCGTTTTTCTTCCAAGGTGTGGGGTGCATGATCGGTGGCAATTACATCAATTCGATCATCTAATAAGGCTTCCCATAAAGCTTCTTGATGTTTTTTAGATTTGATGGCCGGGTTCCATTTGATCAAAGATCCCTTATCTGCATAATGGCTATCGTTAAACCATAAATGATGCACACATACCTCAGCAGTAATTTTCTTTTCGGCTAGGGGAATATTATTGTCGAATAATTCCATTTCTTGAGCTGTAGACAGATGAAAAACGTGCAGGCGTGCACCGGTTTTTTGCGCCAATGCAATGGCTTTGGAAGAGGAGATATAACAAGCTTTGGAATTGCGAATTTGAGGATGCAATGCCACCGGAATATCTTCTCCAAAGGCATCTAGATATTTAGCTAAATTGGTTTGTATGGTTTGTTCATCTTCGCAATGAACAGCGATTAATAAGTTGGTGGCTGAAAAAATTTTTTCCAAAACCTGTTCATCATCGACTAACATATTACCTGTTGAACTACCTAAAAAAAGTTTGATTCCGGCTACTTTTTTGGGGTCTGTTTTCAAAAGTTCTTCTAAATTGTCCTGTGTTCCACCAATCATAAAGGAATAATTGGCATAGGATGTTTTTCGGGCAATTTTAAATTTTTTTTCTAAAGCCTCTTGAGTGGTTGTTTGGGGCTGTGTGTTGGGCATTTCTATAAAGGATGTAATGCCGCCGGCTACCGCAGCTCGACTCTCTGTTTCGATGGTGCCTTTGTGTGTTAATCCGGGTTCTCTAAAATGGACTTGATCGTCAATCATTCCGGGAAATAAATATTTTCCTTCTGCATATAACACATTGACGTAAGGTGTTTTAGGACTTAAGTTTTTATTAATTTCTTTAATGAATTGATCTTCGATAAGCACATCTCCTTCAAAGAGATGCCCTTCATTGATGATTTTGGCATTTTTAATGAGCAATTTTGACATGTTATTTTTCTTTTTTAGGCAATCCGTCCAGCGTCATTTTGAGAACACCAAAAATAGCTTCACTGATGATGGAGCTATTCATTTTTGAATTCCCTCGTATTCTGTCGGTAAAGATAATAGAAACTTCACGAATAGAAAAACCATGTTTCCAAGCTTTGTACTTCATTTCTATTTGAAATGCATATCCAATAAATTTAATTTGATCTAAATCAATGGTTTCTAATACTTTTCGTTTATAACAAACGAATCCTGCCGTAGTATCTTTTACCGGAATTCTAGTGATTAAGCGTACATATTTTGAGGCAAAATAAGACAATAAAATTCTTTTGATATCCCAATGCACGACATTAATCCCTTCTATATACCGTGAACCCACCGCCAGGTCGGCATTTTCTACAGCACAAGCATTGTATAGACGTGGCAAATCATTGGGGTTGTGTGAAAAATCGGCATCCATTTCAATGATGTAGTCATAACCGGCTTGTAATGCCCATTTAAACCCGTGTATATAGGCAACTCCCAATCCTTGTTTTTCTGTGCGATTCTCGAGAAATAACCGGTTGGGAAATTCTTTTTGTAATTCTTGGACAATTGCAGCGGTTCCATCGGGTGAACTGTCATCTACCACTACGATAGAAAAGTCCTTTTTTAAGGAAAAGACAGCTCGAATGATCAGTTCAATATTTTCCTTTTCATTATAGGTTGGAATGATGACCACAGCGTCGGTCAAAGGTTTGTTAGTGTTGGAATTCATAAAGATTTTTAAATGTTTCTTTTCCGAGTACAAACCTACTTAAAAACCGCTTGGCATTTTGTAAAATTTTCATAAAAAAAAAACGAAAATATATTATAGCCCTTTAGAGTACAAGCTTCGTAAATGGCGTCGCATAACTTTTCCTGAAGCGGTTCGCGGTAATTTTTCAATCGAAATAGCATCGGACACTTTGAATAATGGATTAATCTGATTTTTAACTAATTGTTTAATCTGTATTAAAGCATCACTTTTAGATATTCCCTTATGAGTTACATAATAAATAATGAGTTTATCAGGACCTCCACTTTGTGGTGGTATGGCAATAGCAGCCGATTCTTTCACAAAGTTTAACCGGTTGATAACCGCTTCTATTTGTAATGAGCTTACCTTGATTCCTCCTAAATTCATCGCATCATCCACTCTGCCTTGTGCCTTGTAATAGCCATTGGGTAGTTGTTGCATTTGGTCACCGTGTCTTCGCAGTACTTTTCCATTGTATAAAGGGATGTTTTTGTAATATACTTCGTGATGATCCCGATTTAATAAATGATTGGATAAGCCCAGAATGGGTGGTATTAAAAAGACTTCCCCTTTCGCTGCCTTCTGATAATTTTCATCCAATAACACAAAAGCGCCTCCTAGTGCTTGTGTAGAAAAAGTAGCGGGAATGTTCTCTTGAACCAAAGTTCCGGTAACATAGCCGCCTCCAATTTCAGTGCCTCCACAATATTCTATAATGGGTTTATGATTGGCTAAAGCCATTAAGTAGCTGTATTCTTCGGGATTGGAGGCTTCACCGGTGGAACTAAAGCATCGAATCGCTTGCCAATTAAGACCTTCCATACATTGGGTGTTTTTCCAATGCTTGACAATGCTGGGGACCAACCCCAACATAGTGACTTGACTGTCTTGTATAAATTTTCCAAACGCCTGATTCAATGGCGCACCGTAATATAATGCAATAGTGGCTTTGTTTATCAAAGTGGCAAAGACCAACCAAGGACCCATCATCCAACCTAAATTTGTAGGCCAAGCCACTACATCATTTTTATGTATATCTTGATGATAATAGCCGTCAGAGGCACTTTTAATAGGGGTGATATGTGTCCAAGGGATGGCTTTAGGAGCTCCGGTCGTTCCGGAGGAAAATAAGATGGTCATCGTATCTTCCGGATTGCACACAACACTTTCAAAACGGGTATCATCGCACAAAAAATCATTCCAATACCGGTCTTGTTTGCGTATAGTAATGGATGCATCGGATGTTTTTATGGAAATAATTTTGGAAGCATTGGCTTCCAGTACTTTTTTATAAAGGGGTAGTTGTTTTCCAGATCGTAGCAGCACGTCTTGTGTAAAAACCAGTTTTGGTTTGGTAATGTCTAAGCGTACTGCTATTTCTTGGGCGGTAAAACTATCTGCAATGGTGGCAACTTGAATACCGGCTTTAATTCCTGCCAGATAAATAGCTACGGCTTCTACGGTCATTGGCATATCTATGGCAATGGTATCTCCTTGCGCTAAACCTTCTTTTTGCAATGAATTGGCAATACGGTTTACTAAATTTTCTAAGTCTTTTTGACTTATTTTTTTGAGGGGTTCTCCTTCTTCTTGATAAACAATGGCGGTGGTATTAGGATTGTTTTGAAAACAGGCATCTACAATATTCATTTGAGCACCTTTAAGCCATTGGGCTTGGGTTACTCCATTGGATACATCCAACCAATATTTAGGTTTTTTAAAAAAAGGAATCTCCAGTTTTTCAATTGTTTTTTTCCAAAAGTCTTCCTTTTGATTGACTGACCATTCCCACAAAGCTTGATAATCGTCAAAATCCAATTCTTGCATAGTTTGATAGATATGGGTCTTTTCTATATCGGCTTGTGTTGGTTTCCAGGTTTGCATAATAAAAGCGCTATTTCTAATACAGATTAAAATTCAATAGGTTCATCCTCTTTGTTGTCTTCAGAGTCCGGTTTTGTATCACCTTCTTCTGTCTCTTTGTCACAGTCCAATTGAATACTAATATTGGCGGGTCGTTCAAAATCTTTATCACTGATATGCAGTGTTTTGTCTGCATAACACTTTTTCATATACAAAGCCCAGATAGGTAATGCCATAGAGGCTCCTTGTCCTTTATCGATATACTTAAAATGTGTGGCTCTATCTTCGCCACCTACCCAAGCTCCACTGACCAAGTTAGGTACAATTCCCATAAACCAACCATCGGATTGATTTTGAGTGGTTCCGGTTTTACCGGCAATGGGGTTTTTAAATAAATAAGGAAAACCGGTAACTACTTTGTCCGGATTTTTGGTCCATCCGCTTTTGAGTCGTGCACCGGATCCGTGTTCGGTAACTCCTTTCATCAAATCTAGCATTACATAGGCAGATTCTTCGCTGAGAACTTCATTGGTTTTAGGTACAAATTCTTCTAATACAGTGCCGTTTTTATCTTCAATACGCAATAACATGTTTTGAGCTACCCGTTGTCCTTTATTGGCAAAATTGGTATAGGCTCCTACCATTTCATAAAGACTTAAATCTAAGGAACCCAATGCAATAGATGGATTTGCTTGAATTTCTGATTCAATACCTGCCCGTTTGGCTAAATTGGCGACTGTTTGAGGTCCTACCGCATCTATCAAGCGTGCTGTAATGACGTTGATAGAGTTGGCTAAAGCATTTTTTAAGGTGCGTTCTCCTCCGTAAGAATTTCCGGCATTTTTTGGTGTCCAATCTTTATCCATTCCATATTTTTCTTTTGGAATAGTATATAAAGTGTTGGGAAATTTATCGCAGGGAGATAGTTTTAACTGGTTGATTGCCGTAGCATATACAAAAGGCTTAAAAGTAGAACCGACTTGTCTTTTTTGTTGTTTTACCGCATCAAATTGGAAATGTTTGTAATCTACACCACCTACCCATGCTTTGATTTGTCCGGTTTGTGGTTCAATAGATAGAAAGCCGGCTCGTAAAAAACCTTTGTAGTATCGTATGGAATCCCGAGGAGTCATTATCGTATCGATATTTCCTTTCCAAGAAAATACTTTCATCGGTACTTTTTTGTCAAAAGAGGCGATGATTTCTTTTTCGGTTTTTCCGGCTTTTTTCATTTTACGCCATCGTTCGGAACGACGCATAGCCGAACGGATGATTTTTTTAATTTCTTTGAGAGTTTCTCTATGATTGAGCTTGGTGAAATAAAAGGGTGCGTTTTTATTTTTACGTTGTTCTTTGTCAAAGGCCCTTTGGAGATTACTCATATGTTCTTTTACAGCTTCTTCTGCATATTGTTGCATACGGGAATCCAGCGTTACATATATTTTAAGTCCGTCGCGGTGTAAATCGTATAGAGAACCATCTGGTTTGGGATTTTTAGCAATCCATTTTTTCATATAATCACGAAGATATTCTCTAAAGTAAGTTGCCAATCCGTCACTGTGACTTTCCCGGTGTACGTCCAATCCTAAATCTCTTTTTTGAAGGGAATCTTTCCATTTTTCGGTTATAAATTTACTACGGGTCAGTTGTTTTAACACGACATTACGACGCTGTGTAACCAGTTTTTTTCTGCTTTTTCGCAAAGGATTGAAATAGGAAGAATTTTTTAACATTCCTACTAACATAGCCGATTCTTCAATTTTTAAATCTTTGGGCTCTTTTCCAAAATAAATACGGGAAGCAGAACGAATACCAACTGCTTGATTTAGAAAATCGTATTTATTGAGATACATTGTTAAGATTTCGTTTTTGGAATAATTACGCTCCAATCGAACGGCAATGATGATCTCTTTAATTTTTTGAAGAATTCGTTTAAAAATATTGCCGTGGGCAGCTCGTTTGGTAAACAGCATTTTTGCCAATTGTTGCGTGATGGTACTGGCGCCACCATTGCTTCCTAACTTGATAACAGCACGGGTAGTTCCTCTAAAGTCAATACCGGAATGCTCATAAAAACGTTCGTCTTCAGTGGCGACAAGGGCTTGGATTAAGTTTTGCGGTAAATCTTTATAACGAACAGGGGTTCTGTTTTCAAAGGCGTATTTTCCAAGTGTTTTACCGTCTATTGAAATAACCTCACTAGCCAGGTTGTTTTCAGGATTTTCTAATTCTTCGAAAGTAGGAAGTTTTCCAAAAACGCCGGAACCGGCTAAAAGAAAGAGCAGGGCTATAGAGAGGATTCCGAAGGCTACTACTGCCCAAAACCATCGGATATATTTCTTAAATGCAGGATTGATATTTGTTTTTTGTGCCATGCTATATAGGTTCTTACTTTTTTATTAGTAACTGTTTTACCGTTTATTTATTTTGCTTTTTCTAAACTAATTCCCACATCCGAAACACCCGGCAAAGGATCTATCGGATTGATTTTATTTCGTTCTCGCATCGCTTGTTGGATAGAAAAAAGATAGGTTCCGGGTGTTTTAAACCGGACATTTTCTTTGTAAAATAATTTATTTTCCTTGATATCCGAAAAGCCACTTCCTAAAAATTCGCCTTGTGAATTGGTCATTTCATATTCCAAAGTATCTATTACTTTGGTGTGATCCGGAAAATCCATTTGAGTAATTAAAAACAGGTTGCTGTACGGATAATCTTTGGTGTTTCTCAAATTGATAAACAGATTATATGGAGCGATACTGTCTTGCATCGGAATTTCAAATTTCAAAACTTGATCCGATTTCCAATGGGAATTTTCTAAACTTATATACCGGTCATACACCACATCGGATTGACATGATTGTATTAAAAGTATTCCAATCAACAGGTAACTAATTTTATACATTCTTTTGAGGATTGTTTGTGTTATTTTTTCGCTTATTTCTATTTTTGGATTTATAATTCTTTTTGTTGTTTCTTTGGCGATTGTTAGCTGTTTGATTGGATTTGTTTTGAGGTTTTCGCTTTTTGTTCCGGTTTTTTCGGTTTCTCTTAGGTTTGTCAAATCGGGTTAAGCTATCTTCGCCCACCGCATCTTCAAAAGTAAGTTTGTCATGGGTTTCCAAAATTTCGATTTCAGCTAAGGAAGCCGCTTTTTTTCCACTCTTATTCAATGTGATGATTTCGTGTACCTGTGCTGTGGTCAGTTTGTACCATTTATAATCGTCGCTATGGTTGTAACTATACCATAAGAGTCCTTTGAATATATCCATTTTGATATATCGGGCAGGCCCTTTTTCTGTTTGCAGGATCGTTTCGGTATTTGGAAAAGCTTTCAAGGCATCTAAATAGGAATCCAATTCAAAATTCAGGCAGCATTTTAATCGTCCACATTGTCCTTGTAATTTTTGAGGGCTCAGGGATAGTTGCTGGTAGCGGGCGGCACTAGTATTGACCTTTCTAAAGTCGGTTAGCCAGGTAGAACAACACAATTCCCTACCACAAGAACCGATTCCTCCCAACCGGGCAGCTTCATGGCGCAAATCTACTTGTTTCATTTCAATGCGAATATGGAAGGCACCGGCTAAATCCCGTATCAATTGTCTAAAATCCACTCTGGAATCTGCAGTGTAATA
>CAYNFJ010000046.1:11627-16567 GCA_964396505.1 uncultured Polaribacter sp.
GCTATCGCTTCACCCATACATAAAGAGAGGTCGTTTACATTCCTGAAATATTCTTTTCTTCCGTTTTTAAAACGAACTTCGTAAATGTCAAAAACTTTTTGACCGGCGGGTAGTTTCATATTACCCAACCAATCAAATACGGTCAATTTATCACAACTCAATGTGCTACAACTCCCGTTATTTTTACAACCCGTGGGTAGGGTTTTTATGTTCGATTGCTGTCCGCAGTTGGTACAACTCATAGTGGTTATTGTATTTAGTAATTACCGGATATTATACTTAAAAATAGATCCAATAGTTATTGTAATATTTGATAAAGCGAGGGCACTCAATCGTAAATGAGTTACCTCAATCTCCAAAAATACGGATATAATACTAAACCTAAAAAATTTTAGGACACTTTTACTTTGATAATTTTTGAAGGACAGCCTTCTTCAGCTTTTAAGTTGGCTTCTAAAACGGTGAGATCGTGGAGTTTTACGGTAAAAAAACCGCTGCGTTCCCGTGCGTGCAACAGCACGGCTTTTCCATCTTTCTTGGACATACGGTATTGTTCCGGAGCGACCTCTTGACAATAATTGCAGCCGATACATTTAGCCCGTTGCAGTGTGATAATGATCATAAGGATTTAGATTTTATTCCAAACCGGCAAATTCGGTTTTTACGATTTTATACAATTTATCAGAAGGACGGATTCTAAAATCAATGGGTAAGGTGATCGTATCACCTTTTTCGGCTTTTTCAGCTTTTTTATCATTGACCATCATTTCTTTTAGGCTTATTTCCTTGGCTCCTGTGGTGGGTCCGGTAATGAGCAGAGTATCTCCTGTTTTGATATCGTAGGCTTGTATGGTAAATTCACCTACTCCTGCTTTTGGATAGTAATGTACGCCTTTTCCGATATAAATCTTTTTCTGAGTAGCTTTAGATCCGGGGGTATCACTCCACGAGCCTAATTTTTTACCCAGATAATAACCGCCCCAAAAGCCCCGGTTATATACTTTTTCAAGCTCGGTCATCCAATGGGTGATTTTTTCTTTGGAATAGGTTTTGTCGTAAATGGCATCTATGGCTTCTCTATAAGTTTTGATGACTTTGGCGACATATTCCGGAGCGCGTCCGCGTCCTTCTATTTTTAAAACGCGAATACCGGCATCGACCAGTTCATCCAGAAAATCAATTGTACATAAATCTTCGGGAGACATGATATATTCGTTGTCAATTTCCAATTGTACTCCGGTTTCTTTATCAATAACCGTATAGGGCTTGCGGCAATTTTGTTTACAAGCGCCTCGATTGGCACTGGAGTTAAAGGTGTGTAAACTCATATAACACTTGCCGGAAACAGCCATACAAAGTGCTCCGTGACCAAAGACCTCTATTTCTACCAATCTACCGGAAGGGCCTTTGACTTCTTGTTTTTTTACGGCTTCGGTTATTTTTTTTATTTGTCCCAGACTCAATTCGCGGCTTAGTACCACCGTATCGGCAAACATGGCATAAAACTTTAGGGTTTCTATATTGGTAATATTGATTTGAGTGGAAATATGCACTTCAACATCCATTTGTCTGGCATAGGCTATTACGGCTTGATCCATTGCTATAATTGCTGTAATATCAGCTTCTTTGGCTTTGTTTATTAAAGTTTTAATTACACTTAAATCATGATCGTAAATAATGGTATTCAGGGTTAAATAAGTGCGTACGCCTTTGGCTTGGCATCTTTTGGAAATTTCTTGTAAATCATCCAAAGTAAAATTGATAGATGCCCGTGCGCGCATATTGAGTTGTTCCACGCCAAAATATACCGAATCGGCGCCATTATCTAGTGCAGCTTGCAGGGATTCAAAGTTTCCTGCGGGTGCCATCAATTCTATTTTTCCGGTTTTGGTCATATAGCTTATGTAGTTTTAGGAGGCAAAAGTAAGGAATTCAAGTTAACCCGAAAAAAAACTCACAATGAATACTGAATTGTGAGTTTTTGTGTTGCGATAAAGAATAAAGGATGATCTTAATCTTTTGAATTTATTTTTTCGATAATTTTTTGTTCCAATTCTTCTGCCAATTCCGGATTATCGGCGATTAATTTTTTAACAGCATCGCGTCCTTGTCCCAGTTTTGTATCTCCATAACTAAACCATGAACCGCTTTTCTTAATAATTTCGTATTCTACGCCTAAATCTAAAATTTCCCCGACTTTGGAAATTCCTTCTCCATACATAATATCAAATTCGGCAATTTTAAAGGGAGGGGCTACTTTGTTTTTTACAACTTTTACTTTGGTTCTGTTACCGATGACATTATCGCCCTCTTTTATTTGAGTTCTACGTCGGATGTCCAAACGCACAGAGGCGTAAAATTTCAAAGCATTTCCACCGGTAGTAGTTTCCGGATTTCCAAACATTACACCTATTTTTTCACGTAATTGGTTGATAAATATCACGGTACAATTGGTTTTATGAATAGCGCCGGTCAGCTTGCGAAGGGCTTGTGACATCAATCTTGCGTGCAATCCCATTTTAGAATCTCCCATTTCACCTTCTATTTCACTTTTAGGAGTTAAAGCTGCGACAGAATCAATAACGACCAAGTCAATAGCGCCGGAACGAATCAAATTATCGGTTATTTCCAATGCCTGTTCTCCGTGATCGGGCTGTGAAATAATTAAATTGTCAATATCAATTCCCAAATTTTTGGCATAATAGCGGTCAAAAGCGTGTTCTGCATCTATAAAAGCAGCGATACCTCCTTGTTTTTGAACCTCGGCAATAGCGTGTAGTGTTAGGGTTGTCTTACCGGAAGATTCCGGACCGTAAATCTCAATAACTCGTCCTCTGGGATATCCCCCAACACCCAAAGCAATATCCAAGCCTAGTGAACCGGAAGGAATGGCGTCAATATCTTCAATAGCGGTATCTCCCATTTTCATAACAGTTCCTTTCCCATAGGTTTTATCCAATTTATCCAAGGTAAGTTGTAAGGCTTTTAGTTTGGCTGCTTTTTCTTTATCGTTCATAATAGATTAGGTGTTTGTAGTTAATTAATAAAATTCTGAGCAAAAGTACAATTTTTTTAAAAGACTTAGGATTCTTCTAATTTCATGCTTATTTCTAGCCAACGCTCTTCTAACCGGTCAATTTTTTTAATGATTGCTTCCAATTTCAGCCCTTCGTCATACATGTCGGATGCTGATATGGATTGTTGGATAAAATTGTGTTCTATACGATTTTTTTCTTGCGTCAGGGTCTGAATTTCTTTTTCTATATCCGAAAATTCTTTTTTTTCCCGATAAGAAAGGCTGTTTTTTTTACGAATATTTTCATCGGGTTTTGTTTTTTGTTGTTTTTCTACTTGATGCGTTCCTTTAGATTCCAGGTATAATTTATAATCGGTATAATCACCCGGGAAATCTTGAATAATCCCATTATCGAGTACAAATAAATGATCTACAATTTTATCCATAAAATACCGGTCGTGGGATACGACTAAGAGTACACCGGGAAAATCCAAGAGAAAATTTTCTAACACGTTTAAGGTGATAATATCCAAATCATTGGTAGGCTCGTCCAGAATCAAAAAATTGGGGTTTTGTATCAAAACGGTACATAGGTATAATCTTTTTTGTTCCCCGCCACTCAATTTTTCTACGTAATCATATTGTTGTTTTCTATTGAATAAAAAACGTTCTAATAAGCCACCGGCAGACAGGGAACGTCCCTTGGTTAACGGAATATATTCTCCGAATTCACGGATGACTTCTATTACTTTTTGCCCGGGTTTTATGGTGATTCCTTCTTGAGAATAATACCCGAATTTGACCGTTTCACCAATAATTATTTTTCCTTTATCGGGTTTTATTTTTCCGGTTATCAGGTTTAGCAAACTGGTCTTGCCACTCCCGTTATTTCCGATGATTCCCACACGGTCAGCTTTTTTAAAAACGTAATCAAAATTACTAAGCACCTTTACTTGTCCAAATGATTTGCTGATATGATGTATTTCTACAATTTTACTCCCCAGACGTTCCATGTTGATATCCAATTGGATTTGATGCTCTGAACGTTTTTTATGGGCTATTTCACGGGTTTCATAGAAAGAGTCAATACGGGATTTGGATTTTGTTGTCCGTGCCTTCGGTTGTCTTCGCATCCATTCCAGCTCTTTGTTGTATAGGTTTTTAGCTTTTTCTTGTGTGGCTTTTTCAATGGCTAATCGCGCTTCTTTTTTTTCTAAAAAATATGAATAATTTCCGGAATACTTGTAGATTTTTCCTTCGTCTAATTCTATAATTTCATTGCAAACCCGTTCTAAAAAATACCGATCGTGGGTCACCATAAACAGGGTGATTTTTGATTTTTTAAAATAAGCTTCCAGCCATTCAATCATCTCCAAGTCCAGATGGTTGGTAGGCTCGTCTAAAATCAACAAATCGGGCGTTTGTAATAAACAGATGGCTAGGCTCAGCCGCTTTTGTTGTCCGCCGGATAAGTTCTTAACTTTTTGATCTAGGTTTTCCAGTTTCAGTTTGTACAAAATTTGTTTGTACTGTGTTTCAAAATCCCAAGCGCGGTATTGATCCATTTGTTCAAAAGCTTTTTGGTAAGCAACTGTATCTTCCGGATTTTTTACGGCTTTTTCATAGGCTTCAATTATTTTTAAAATGGGATTTTGGGTATTAAAAATGCTTTGTTCAATACTCAATTCGGGATTCAAATCCATTTTTTGGGACAAATAGGCTATTTGAATTCCTTTGCGCTGAATGATTTGTCCGGTATCCGGCATGTCTTTGCCGGCAATTATATTGAGCAAGGTCGTCTTTCCGGTTCCGTTTTTGGCGATAAAGGCAATTTTTTGATCTTTGTTAATACCAAAAGAAATGGATTCAAACAACACCCGTTCCCCAAATGATTTACTGATATTTTCGATTGATAGATAATTCA
>CAYNFJ010000047.1:0-6655 GCA_964396505.1 uncultured Polaribacter sp.
ACGAACATAAATTTTATTAATCATAAAATATACACAAGAAAATGATTAAAAAAAATTAGGTGAGAGCGAAGCGGTTACATGTGTGCAAAAATGTCGTAATTGCTTCATAATTAATTACAAAATTTTAAACACATGAAAACTATTTTTACAAGCTTACTGGTCTTTTTCATCTTGCAACCGATAGTCGCGCAACGTGTCTTTAGCACCGATTATGAAAGTCAAGCAGATATCAAAGTATATGTAGTAGATTACGAAAGCCAATGTGATTTAAAGGTGTACAAAGTGGCTTATGAAAGCCAAGCCGGTGATAACGACGGCACATGGTTTTTTGTGGAGTATGAAAGTCAAGCCGATAAGAAAATCTATTTTGTAGATTATGAAAGCCAAGCCGACTTAAAGATTTACTTCGTGGACTATGAATCACAAGCCGGATGGCGGAATCGTTCTAAAAAACAGCTAATGTATTGACAAAATTTGGTATTGCTGCTTAATATCCCTCTTTGGCAGTCTCGCCGTCAGCTATTTTTTTAGCCGATGAGGTTCCGATACGGGAAACTCCCAGTTGAATCATTTTCACGGCATCATCATAACTGCGAACTCCTCCGGCAGCTTTGATGGATAAAGGGCCGGCATTGTCTTTGATAATTTGCATTCCTTCAAAGGTGGCTCCTACAGGTTTGTTATTTTCTGTTTGATAAAATCCGGTAGAAGATTTTACAAATACATCGGCATAGTGGTTTTCAGAAAAATTTTCTACCACTACATCTCTTATAAGTCGTGTGATTGCTGCTATTTGTGAATTGTCCAATGCGGCAATTTCAATAATCCATTTTACTTTTTTGTTGTTTTCCAATCCCAATCGGGTTCCTTTAAGGACTTCTTCTTTTACTAAATCGGTATTACCTTGTTTAAAAGCGGTATAATTGATGACATAATCCAGTTCGTCCACTTGATCATCAATAGCTTTTTGGGCTTCTTGGAGCTTCACTTCAATAGAGGCAGTTCCTTGGTGAAATCCTATTACAGTTCCAACGAATACTTTGGCATGGGCTTTTTGAATCATTTTTTTTGCCAAGGATACATATTCAGGGCGTATCATAGCCAATACAAACCCGTTATCAATACATTCTTGTACTAAATCTATTACTTTTTGGCGGGTTTCCTCTTTGGATATGCCGGCTTGTTCCGGTGTTTTTAAGTAGGTGGAATCTAAATGGTCTTGAATTCTTATTTTCATAATCGTTATCTTTGTTTTCAGGGTGGAAAGTTACAAAATAAAAAAACACTCCTTTGGTGGGGAGTGTTTATTTTTTTTGACAAAATAGAAGGCTATTTTACAGCTTCTTCTACTTTTTTGGCACCTTCTTTAGCTGTTTCTTTTACAGCTTCGGCTGCTTTTTTTGTTTTGCTGGCAACAGAGTCAGCTACTTTTTCAGCAGCATCTTTGGTTGCTTCAGCAGCATCTTTAGCTGTTTCTTTTACAGCGTCAGCGCCTTTTTTAGCAGCATCAGTTACATTTTCAACACCTTCCTTGGCAGTGTCTTTTGCTTTTTTGGCTTGCTCGCAAGAAGTTAAAAATAGACTCATCGCGGCAATCAATAGGATTCCTTTAAGTACTTTCATAATTAATTGGTTTAAGTTACATGATTTTTCCAGGTAACAAAGGAACAATTATTTATTAATAAATCCAATGAAGTGGAGTGAAAATTATTTTGTTACAAATATGGCAACCTCCTAGCTGTCAGTAATTTTATACTTATTTATAATACTGTAGAAATAGAAATACTACATCCACATTATGGATTTATACATTTTTATCCGATAAATTAATCGATATTTGTACAATAATAACATGTACGAAATGAGTAACAAACAAATGCGCTGGTTATTATTAATCGGCTTATCTGTAGTATGGGGTAGTTCCTTTATCTTGATGAAACAGGCATTGCTAGGGCTTACGGCTATTCAGGTGGGTGCCCTTCGGATGATTATTTCTGCTTTGTTTTTATTGATAATTGTTCCGGGCAAGTTAAAATTAATCCATAAAAGACATTGGAAATATATTTTTTTAAATGCGGTTTTAGGGACTTTTTTTCCGGTTTTCTTATTCGCTTTTGCAGTAAAGCACATCGATAGTGGTATCGTAGCTATTCTTAATTCGCTAACTCCTTTAAATACCTTGTTGTTGGGTTTTTTCTTTTTTGGTTTTTTGTTTAGAAAGAAACAAGTTTTGGGGGTATTGATTGGTATGTTGGGAACTGTTTTTTTGATTTCACAGAGTGCTTCCTTGCACCCGGATGATAATTATTGGTTTTCTTTAATGGTTATCGTTGCTTCCATAGGGTATGCCTTTAATGTCAATATTTTAAAAAAATATTTATCCGATTTGGATGCTACGGCCATTGCGGTGGGTAATTTTGCTCTGGTATTGATTCCGGCATTTTTGGTTTTAATAGGAACCGGATTTTTTCAACAAGATTTCCTAAGAGCTCCCGTTTTGCCTGCAGTAGGCTATATGAGTATTTTGGCTGTGGTGGGCACCGCTTTGGCTAAAATATTTTTTAATCGTTTGGTGCAACTTTCTTCGCCGGTTTTTGCTTCTTCGGTTACCTATTTAATTCCGGTGATTGCTTTAATATGGGGGTTTTGGGATCACGAACATATCTATTTTTCACAGATACTCGCAGGATTTGTCATCCTTTTGGGGGTCTATTTAGTCAATAATAAATGATAGGTTATGTGATGCGTTTTTTTTATACTTTAGCACGCATCTTTTTGAAGGATATAATTTTATGGCACATTTAAAAAAATCATCGGTTATTTCTATGATAATGATCGCATTATCAGCGACTTTATGGGGATTAGATGGCGTTATCTTAACTCCCAGATTATCTAATCTTAAGGTGGTATTTGTAGTGTTTTTGCTCCATGCGCTTCCTTTTATATTGATGAATACATTTTTGTTTGGTCGTTATAAGGATTTAAAGAAATTGGATAAGAAATCTTTACTGTCTTTGATATTGGTCAGTGCTTTTGGCGGTGCTATTGGAACCATAGCAATTGTATATGCCTTATTTATCGTACATTTTCAAGAATTGTCAGTGGTGGTTTTGCTTCAAAAATTTCAACCGGTTTTTGCCATTCTAATGGCTTCTTTGGTGTTGGGTGAAAAACTATCGGGACGTTTTTTATTATGGGCAGCTATTGCGATAGTGGGCGGTTATTTTTTGGCCTTTGGTTGGACATTGCCCGATTTGTCAACAGATAGTGTAACACTTAAAGCGGCTCTACTCTCTTTATTAGCTTCTTTTTCTTTTGGTAGTTCTACGGTTTTCAGCAAATACTTGTTACAACGTATTGATTTTATCAGTGCTACTTTTTTTAGATATGGAATGACCAGTTTGTTGTTATTTCCATTTGTCTTACTACTTGGATATCTATCTGATTTTTCACAAATTACACCACTGAATTGGATGATTTTTGGAATCATTACGGTCACTTCAGGAAGTGTCGCCATTTTATTGTATTATTATGGATTGAAACATGTCAAAGCCAGCCATTCTACTTTGTTGGAGTTGTTTTTTCCCATTTCGGCTATTTTATTTGATTATTTTATCAATGGAAATGTTTTATCCTTATTGCAATGGATCAGTGCCGCTGTGATGATTTTTGCGATTATCCGTGCGGGTATGTATGCACATAAAAAAAATAGTCCACGAGTAGCATGAGTCCTGTTATTTTACATATAGAAACTACGACCAAAAATTGTTCTGTGGGTATATCTCGTGCCGGTAAGTTGCTTGCCCTTAAGGAATTGAATGACGATCGATATTCTCATGCCGAAAATATACATCCTTTTATAGATCTTGTTTTAGAGGAAACTTCTTTGACATATTCAGATTTGTCAGCGGTGTCGGTTAGCCAAGGACCCGGTTCTTATACCGGATTAAGAATTGGGGTTTCTGTTGCCAAAGGCTTGTGTTTTGCCCTGGATATACCTTTGATAGCCGTTGCTACTTTGGAAATTTTAGCTAGGAGTTTAACTATTGATCAAGGGCTTATTATTCCAATGTTAGACGCCCGCAGGATGGAGGTGTATCAAGCGGTTTACAGTCCGGATTATCAATTGTTGCAAGAGACCAAAGCACAGATTGTAGCATCGGATACCTATGATGAATATCTGTCCAAAGGGGCTGTGTATTTCGTAGGAGATGCGGTGCCTAAATGTCAAACAATTATTAGTCACAAAAATGCTTTTTTTATAGAAAATCAATTTCCGTCTGCCAAGCAAATGCCGGCTTTGTCGTATCAAAAATTTCTAGCATCTGATTTTGTAGATGTGGCTTATTTTGAACCCTATTATTTAAAAGATTTTATCGCTGTAAAATCGACCAAAAAGTATTTTTAAAAATTCAATATTAGAACCAATACCCGATTCTAATATTCCAATAATTTTTACGAATTTCCGGAGAATAAGAATAATCCAGAATAACAGGCCCTGCTAAGGTCTTGATACCATATTCCAAGGCATATCCTTTTTTTGTATTTTCAAAAATAGCTCCGTTGTTAAACAAATCTTGTTCCGTTCTGGCGTAGTTGGCTATGGCACTGATAAAATGATTGTCGAGTAATTCATAACGCATTATAAACGTGCTTTTTAAATAGGAATTGTTTCCAATAGCCGCATAGGGATAGCCATAAAAATTACTAAAATTGGTTTTGTAATTTTCACTGGTGCCTCCTAAATGAAAACTCAAATAAGGATTGCTATTATTACCCATTGAAATACCGGCTTCTGATTTGATTTCAGCGGTTAATTTATTCCGTAATGTCAATGCGTAGGCAAATTTTGCTTTTCCTTGAATAAAAGGATTAAAGTTGTTTTGATAATCATTGGAATATAAATACCAACCAAAATTACCTTCAAATTGGAGTCCTGATTTTGGAAAAGTTCGTTCATCGAATGTGTCAAAATGCAAGGATCCGATGCCCTTCAGGAAGTGCGATTGTTCATAAATAACCGTATTACTTGTGTTGTTTATATCTATATTCTTGTTAATCGCTTTGATGTATTGATGTTCCAAACCTATTCTTATGGCAAAATTATCTTTATAAATACCTTGTATAAAAAAATCATTGGAAAGTTGCAGATAATCCAGATTGATATAATTAGCACTGAGATTAAAAGGGGACGTATTGCCGGTAAAATGGGTGTCAAAATCATAGTTTTGATATACAGATTGTAATCCGACACTGAGATGAATGCCATTATCAACCAAATAGGTAATATTATAGCGGGGTTTTTGACCAATGATCAGATCGGTTGATAGAAAATCATTTTTAAAAAGTAAATGTTTGGTCGTGACATTGAGTAAAACGCCTGCTTTAAATAAAGCGTCGTAATGTAAACCGAGTTGGATGTATGTATTGATTTTATTTTCAGTTACTTTTAGATTGATATGACAGGCGCTACTATCGGTCAGAAAGATTTTCTGTTGGATGTCTTTAAAATTTCCGGTGGCAGATAAGCGGTCAATACCTCTAAAAAAATCTTCAAAGCTAATTTTTTTACCCAAACGTATTTGAAGTTTTTCAATAATATATCCATAGGTATAATTTTTATCTCCTGTAATACTGATATGATTGATGGCAAATTTTTCAGGAATCTTAGTGAGTGTAAATTTTTTAGGAGGCGCTATCTGTTGTGAGGCAATTTTTTTCAAGGCAACCATCTTTTTTTCACCGGCATCTATACCGGCTTGAATAATTTCGGCTCCTTTGTCAAAAGACATTACAGAAAAGCCTGTTATGTCAGGTGCTATATATAAATCGGTTCTGTCTTTTTTTTCCAAATCTTCTTTGGTCAACATCTGATAACTCACTATCTGATCCAGAATATCCAGTACTGAATTCAATTCGTCTTTTCTTAATAAAGCAGAAGAACCCACATTGACACCTATTATAATATCTGCCCCCATAGCCTTTACTTCATCTACGGGAAAATTATTGACAATACCACCATCTACCAGTAATTTTCCGTTTATCTCAACAGGTTGTAAAAGTGTAGGATAAGCCGCACTGGCACGTACTGCCTCCGGAAGGTATCCGTTTTTTAAGATTACTTGTTTTCCTTTTACCAAATCGGTGGCAATGCAAAGGTAGGGGATGGGAAGTTTGCTAAAATCATTGATGGTATTGGTGTGTTGCGTGTATTTGGATAAGATGTTTAAGACTTGTTGCCCGTTTGACAGTCCGCTGGGTATTTGGATAGCCTTGTCTTTTATGGGTAATTTAATGCGGTACTTGTCATCTATTTCTTTCTGGTAAAAGGGCTTGTTCTTCCGGCTGATTTTATCCGGAATATGATCTGAAAAATTAAATTGTTTGATGATTTGTTCAATGCTATCTGCCGAATACCCCGATGCGTATAAAGAGCCTACAATAGCGCCCATACTGGTGCCTCCGATATAATCGATACGAATACCGGCTTTTTCAATGGCTTTTAAGACCCCTACGTGAGCAAATCCTTTGGCGCCACCACCACTTAAGACCAAACCTACTTTCAGGTCTTTTCGGGTTGATTTGTTTTGAGCAAAACTTCCCAATCCAAACAGTATTAGTACTATAAAAAGGGTCTTTTTCATACGATTAAATT
>CAYNFJ010000047.1:6755-16435 GCA_964396505.1 uncultured Polaribacter sp.
CCCAATCCAAACAGTATTAGTACTATAAAAAGGGTCTTTTTCATACGATTAAATTTAGCTATAGAACGGATTATAAATTATTTTCTTGTTTGTCATTATTGGAATGTAGCCATCGAATTATAATCCAATAGACCAAAAAACAGCTATTTTCTACGCCATAATTTGAATCGATTTAATAAATAATACATAATAGGAACCACAATCAGCGTTAAGAATGTGGCAAAACTCAACCCAAAAATAACCGTCCAAGACATAGGTCCCCAAAAAGCGGTGTTGTCACCTCCCATATAAAATTCGGGGTCAAATTTGGTAAACAAGCTCATAAAGTTAAAGTTAATTCCCAAAGCCAAAGGTAAGAGTCCTAAAATAGTTGTAATGGCGGTCAATAGTACCGGACGTAAACGGGTCTTGCCTCCTTCTACAATGCTTTCATAGACAATTTGCTTACTGCCGATAGTTTCTTGTTCATCAAAACCTTGTTCTCTTAATTTTCGTTTGATAACCAAATTGGTATAATCTATTAATACAATGGCGTTATTTACTACTATTCCTGCCAGAGAAATAATCCCAATCATCGTCATCAATACAATAAATTCCATCCTAAAAATAACCAATCCTAAAAATACACCGATAAAACTGAGAATAACCGATACCAAAATAATAAAAGGCGTACTGGTAGAGTTAAATTGTCCTACAATGATTAGAAAAATTAAGGAAATGGCAATCAACAAAGCTTTGGATAAGAAAGCCATTTGTTTGGCTTGTTCCTCTTGTTCACCGGTAAAGTTGATATGGATCGAATCGGGTTTGGGGTATTTCGATAATAAGGCTTTGAGTTTGTTATTGACCTCGGTGGCATTATATCCGTTTAACACATTGGAACTGATGGTGATAAGACGGTTTAAATTTTTTCGTTTTACTGCGCTGAAAGTAGTGCTGTTTTTTACCGTAGCAACGGCTGAAATGGGAATTTGTACAATGCGTCCGTTGCTTTGGTTTCTAAAGGTTATCAGCTGATTGAGCAATGCACCTCTATCAAATCTATACTTATCACTCAATCGGATATTAATAGGATAATCGTCTTCGCCATCCTTGAAGGTGGATACTTCCTTTCCGTAGATAGAAGTACGCAAGGCATCGGCTATTTGTCCGGTAGATAAATTCAATCTTCGTGCTTTTTGTCTATCGATAATCACCTGTAATTCCGGTTTGCCTTGTTCTACATCCAGTTTTAGTTTTTCATAACCGGCCACACTGGATTCTTCGATATAGTTTTTTATTTTTACCGCCTCACTCATAATGGTGTTGTAATCATCACCGGATACTTCTATGTTGACCGGGGCTCCTGTTGGAGGCCCATTTTTGGGGCTGTCCACCACGATACGTACACCCGAATACTTTTTGGCAAGCGTTCTAATATCGGTCAGTACGGTGTGGGTATCTATACCGTGACGGTATTCATAATCGACAAAATCTATTGTGATTCGTGCTTTGTTGGGTGTAGCTCCGGAACCACCTCTATCCCGTTTGGGATCAGCAGTTCCTTTGCCTACTTGTCCAATGATGGATGTAATGAGGAAATTTTTTCCATTAACCTCATATTTTTTGAGATATTGGGCAATATCTTTTTCCATTGTTTTGGTCAATTCATCGGTCACTTTTATATCGGTTCCAATGGGATATTCTATAAAGACATATACTTGTTGTGGGGGTGTATCCGGAAAGAAATTGGTTTTGGGCGGGAAAAATTTGACAAGAGTTATTGAAAAAATCAATAGGAAAAAAGAGCCGAATAAAATAGCTATCGGACGCCATTTGGACAGCGCAAATAGAAGTGCTTTTTCATAAGCCCGTTCCATTTTTGGTAAGGCTTTTTCTTGAAACCAACGGGTACCCGGAGTAAAGAAAAAATAATTGATCAAACGGAGTACGCCTGCTACAATACTGAGTAATCCCAAGGCATTAAGCAGTTTGTTTTTAAATTGAGAACCCGAGCTGATTACAAGAAATAGGATACCTATTACTATAAAAATACCACTGTATAACAGTAATTTTTGTACCGACAATTCTTTTTCTTTTAATTTCATATAGACCGAGGTCAGCATTGGGTTGACCACTAGACCTACAAACAAAGAGGACCCTAAAACAATGATTAATGTGATGGGTAAAAATTTCATAAACTCCCCCATCATACCGGGCCAGATTACCAAGGGTAAAAAGGCTGCCAGGGTAGTAGCAGTTGAGGCTATAATAGGCATAGCTACTTCTCCTACACCGTTTTTTGCCGCATCTAGCAGACTGTAACCTTCATCGTACAATCTGTAGATGTTTTCTACAACTACAATTCCGTTGTCCACGAGCATTCCCAGTGCTAAAATCAAGCCGAACAGCACCATCATATTGAGGGTAACCCCCATAATGCTCAACAGGATAAAAGACATCAACATAGACAGCGGAATGGCTATTCCAACAAACAAAGCGTTGCGTAAACCTAAAAAGAAAAGCAATATAATTACCACCAAAATAACACCCATAATAATGCTGTTTTCCAGATTGGCTACTTGTTTTTTGGTCTTTCCGGACATATCATTGGTAATCGAAATTTCTAAATTTTTAGGAAAGACATTTTCTTTGGCTTGAGCTATTATCTTGTTTATCTTTTCAGCTGCATTGATCAGGTTTTGACCCCCTTTTTTCTTTACGTCCAGCATTACTACGGGTTGCATAAATTCCCGCGCATAGCTTTCCCTGTCTTCTCCTTGGAATTTTACAGTGGCGATATCTCTCAGGTAAACAATATTCCCTTTTTCTTGCTTGACAATAATATTTTCAATGTCTTTGGTGCTTTTAAATTCACCGATAATCCGGACATTTCGTTTGATACTATTTTCCAATATTTCCCCTCCGGACATGGTCACATTTTCATTTCTAATGACGTTGGCAATGTCCCGAAAACTGATTTTAGAAGCTTGCATTTTGTATAAATCAATGGCAACTTCTACTTCCTTATCCTGAACCCCACGGATATCCACAGCGGTTATTTCAGGTAGATTTTCAATTTTTTCTTCTAAATATTCCGCATATTCATTGAGCTGATCGGTTGAAAATTCTCCGGACAGGTTGATATTCAAGATAGGCATCATTTCAGAAATATTTAACTCTTGAATATTCGGGTCAGCCATCAAGTCTTTAGGGAAATCTTTGTCAGACATTGCCACATCTACTTTGTCTTTGACCTTACGAAGAGCTTCTTCTGGTGTTACACTAAAGTCAAATTCTGCCATTATCATAGAAAAACCTTGTGTGGAAGTAGAGGTGAGCTTATCCAAACCTGAAATGGTGTTGATTTCTTGTTCCAAGGGTTTGGTGATAAGTTTTTCTACATCTATAGCTGAATTACCGGGATGCATCGTGGTAATAAATATCTGTGGGACTACCACTTCCGGAAAAGCCTCTCGAGGCATCCCTATATATGATACAATACCGCCAATCACAATGATAAAGATAATGACAAAAACAGTCATTTTATTCTTTATAGACCAAGTTGATAATGGAAATTCTTTATTGATTTTTTGATTCATTTTACCCTTTTTTAATAATTAGATGGCTGTTGATGATCGGTTTTAATTTTGATTTTCTTTGATAATTACCGGATCACCGTCTTTGATAAATTTACCTCCTTTATCTACTAGTATTTCTCCTGAGTTCAATCCTTTGTCGATAAGAACCAGGTTGTTATACTCATGATTGATTTCTACTATTTTTTTAGAAACAACATATATGGAATCTTTTGCAATGCTAAATACAAATTGATTACCCCTTTGATCCATTTGAATCAATGCAGAGGGCAGTACAATTCCCTTGGTGCTAAAATCATTGATTTGTAAATCGGCTAACATATTGGGCTTAATCGAATGATTGTGATTAGGAATCATAATTTTTATCTTGAAACTGCGGTTATTCGGATTGATATAGTTGCTGATTTCATTGATTTTTGCCGTTATTTTTTTATCAATTGATTCAAAGGATAACAGAACTTTGGTTCCTTTATGTATGGATTTTAAATAGGTTTCGGGCACTTCAGCTTCTACATATATCTGGTTGAGATTAATCAATCGGATAAGGGGCGTTTGAGGTCCTGCCAGCTCACCGGTATTAGGGAAAATCTCATCAATAACCCCGCTAAAAGGGGCTTTGATTTTCATCTTACCGATTTGAGTATAGATAGATTGTAGCGTTTTTTCCAAACCTTCTTTACGGGTTTTGGCACTTAAATATTGCATTTCAGAACCGATCTTTTGATTCCAAAGGCGTTCTTGACGTTCGTAGGTTGTTTGGGCTAAATTCAATTGGTTTTTTAATTCGGCTACTTTGTCATACAGGATGCTGGCATCTAATTGTAGCAGGGTTTGTCCTTTGTGAACCGCTTGCCCTTCACGCACAAAAATACGTTGAATGGTACCGCCCATTTCCGGGCGTAAGACGACGTTTTTATCGGTTGCGACACTTCCTTGTAAGGTGATATAATGGTTAAAGATGGTGTCCTTTGCTATAAAAGTGGTTACTTTTTGAATTTGTTTTAAAGTATCTAGTTTATGCAATTTTTTTTCAATATTTTTCAATTGTTTTCCCAAACTATCCATCTGCTTGACTAATCTTGCTTTTTCAGTTTGTAGGTTTACAAGATTGGATGTGTGCTTTTTAGCGGGTTGTTGGCACGATGCAATGCTCAATAAGATTCCTAAAAGTAAGGTGTTATATTTCATAATAGTTCTTTTATTATTTATTTAATGCGGTTTCTAAAGCTGCTTTTTTACTGATTAAATCAAAAATGGCTTGAAGGTATTGTTGTTGGTGTGTGTAGAGTTGATTCTGCGCACTGCTGAGCTGGAAACTACCGGATACGCCTTCAAAAAATTTGACAGCTTCTTTTTTCTCGATTCGTTGGGCTAAAGCCAAAGATTCTTTTGCGGTTTGGTAGTTTTTTACAGCATTATTGTAGTTTAATAGTGCGGTTTGGTAGGCCAATTTTAGTTTTTCGGCTGTTTCTTCTTTAGCTCGTTCGGCTTTTTCCAAACCTATTTTGGCTTGTTGTACACGAACACTGCGTTTGAGACTGCTAAAAATCGGAACGTTTAAGCTCACCCCTAGAATGGAATTATCAAACCATTTTTGGTCTTTGTTGAAAAATTGAAATTCCTCACCATAAGCGGTAAGCCCATAGTTGATAAAGGCAACTAAAGAAGGAAGCGCTTTACTTTGTTCCAATTTTATCAATAATTTATTGGCTTTTACAGAGTTTTCAGAGATTTGATAATCAATATGTTGGCTATAATCAAAAGGAGTTTGCGTCAATGTCAGGTCATCATTAAGTGCCAGATCATCTAAATTTTGCGATAATTTAATTTCATTTGCAATGGGAATTCCCATGGCATATTTTAACATATTGAGATTGTATGTGTACAAAGATTGCATATTTTGCAATTGATTGGTAATTTTACTCAAAGTCAATTGTAATTGTTCGGCATCTTGTTCTTCGGCAAAACCATTTTGTACAATCTGTTTTGTATCAGACAGGTTTTTTTCTAAAATAGATTTATTTTTTTCCAATATCCTAATACTTTCTTTGATAAGCAGTACGCCGGCATAGGCATTGGTCACCCCTTCTTTTACCAAATTTTTAGTTTTGGTCTTGATGCTTTCACTGATTTTTAAATAGACTCGTGAGGATTGTAAACCTACGAGATAAGAGCCATTAAATATCAATTGCGAGAGGGTAGCAGAAGCTTTCATATTCTGTTTGGTACCAAAAGAAACCTCGGCAAATTCTCCCGGAGGGCCGCCAAAAAATTGAGCGGGAATTAAAGAAACCGGTTGTTTGATAAAGTTTTGGTAATCTACCTTGGCATTGATTTGTGGAAGTCCCATAGTAGTTGTTTCCCATACTTTCTTTTTTGCTGTGGCAATGTCGTCATCGGCATTTTTGATGGTATAGGCATTTTGTAAAGCATAGTTGACCGCCTCTGTCAGCGTAAAACTTGTAGGAGGTTCCTGACTCCACAATAGCAGGGGGAATAGTATGAGTATGATTATGATTTTTTTCATTGTCAATATAGCGGGTTTAGGTGTTGGATTGTAAAAATTTTTCAAGTTCAAGTAAGCCCTTGGGTGTGGCAATAGCTCTAATATGATACAATAGGTAATCGTGCATAATATCGGATATTTTAAATCGGTCTATTGGAAAAACTTCCGAGTTTTTAATGCTCGATACAATACTGTAATACAGGCGGGATACAATTTCAATATTGATATCATTTCTGTATAGATTCAGTTCTATGCCTCTTTCCAGATTCTCTTTGATACCATCGGTTATGGCAATAAATCGTTTTTCGGTGAGTGTTTGGTATATTTCGGGATAATATTTTTGTAATTGGTATTCCGGAGCATTGTCTTCATTGAGATGATCACTCATAAACCGGTTGATTTCAAACAGGGTTTGGATAGGAGAAACTCCACAATCTTTGCAACAAATGCTATCTACCTTATGGGTAATTTGTTCAAACACAAAATGAGTAGTTGCTTCTACAAGTTCGTGTTTATTCTTGTAATATTCGTAAATAGTCTTTTTGGAAATGCCCATTTTTAGGGCAATATCATCCATAGTAACGCTTTTAAAACCTAGGTTTAAAAACAATTGACTGGCGGTTTGTAGTATTTTTTCTTGCATAATTCGCGGCAAAGATAGTAAAGGAAACTAGAAAAACCTAAAAAGTTTCTAAAGTTTTTTAAAAAATCAAAATACTTGTGTTTATTCAAAAACAGCAAGAATTCTTGTAAGGTGCAATTCGTAAATAATGTGTATTTTTACGCAAAATATTTATTTTGAACATCGCACATTATCATCGTTTATTTATAGACTATCTGGAGCAGACTATGAGGTCCAAAGAGCCCAAGAATTTGTATGAGCCCGAGTGGTATATTTTACAATTGGGTGGCAAGCGCTTACGTCCCATACTGACACTTTTGGCAGCAGAAGCCTATGGTGAAAATCCCGAAAAAGCCCTACCGGCGGCTTTGGCAGTAGAAGTATTTCACAATTTTACCTTACTGCACGATGACATTATGGATCAGGCGCCCATAAGAAGAGGCAAACCCACAGTACATAAAAAATGGGATATCAATACCGGTATCTTGTCCGGCGATGTGATGTTGATTCATTCCTATCAATTTTTGGCATCCTATCAGCCGGAGATGCACCGGGCGTTAGCAGACGTCTTTAGTAAAACTGCGGTAGAAGTATGTGAAGGACAACAATACGATATGGATTTTGAATCACAAGATTGGGTTCATTTGCCGGAATATATTCAAATGATTCAATATAAAACCGCGGTATTGTTGGCTGCTGCTTTGCAAATGGGTGCTATTGTAGCCGGTGCCACACCGGAAGAACAACAAAAGATATATGATTTTGGGATAGCTTTGGGTTTGGCTTTTCAGTTGCAAGATGATTATTTGGACACTTTTGGAGATCAAGCAACTTTTGGTAAGAAAATAGGCGGTGATATTTTGGAACATAAAAAAACTTGGTTGTATGTGAAAGCCACTGAAATGATACCTCCACAGGATTTGGATTCTTTTGTGACATTGTATCACACGGCATCATTGGATGAATCGGAAAAAATTAGTCAGGTGCAAGCGGTTTTTCGTACCTATAAGATAGATGTACAAATTTTAGAATCAATCCAAGCTTATTCAGACCGGGCGCTTTATATATTAGAAAACTTGTGTATTACTGAAAAAACCAAAAAATCCTTACGGGCATTGGTGCTACAACTCAAAACCAGAAATCAATGATTCCCATCTTACAAGACAGTAAATTATTATTGGATAATGCCCTACGTACCGGTTTGTATGAGCAGTTGTTGCTGCAACTTCAAAAAGATTTTCAACTGTCGGGTTTGTCGTTGGAACTAGCGACAGACCTAGAACCCGAAGGCTTGTTAAAACAGTTGTTTTCAGAGATACAACGCTTGATGGAACATAATTTTGATGCCTATTTACAGCTTTTATACCGTGTTGATATTCCGGAACAAGCGATGCAAACCTCTCAAGCACATTCTATAGCCGAGTTATCCAAAAGAGCGACCTTACAAATATTGCAACGCGAATGGCAGAAAGTGTATTTTAGAAATACCTATTGAGGAGTGTGTATTTGGTTTCTATTTAAAGGCTATAAAATTCAGAAACTTGTAAAAAATATTCTATTGCTGCAAGGTCGGATATCTATTTATAACTAAGGTGAAGTGGTTCTATATAAGCACTAGCTTCTGATGCTTGTACTTCTTTATCTGAATTAATGTCAACAATTGGAGTATAATGCATCTTATTAATTCTTTTTTTTCAAACCCCGGCGGTTTGGAATTTTTCACCCAAACCGCTAGGGTTGGTTGTAATGTGTTAGGGTTTGTTATTCTTCTGCCAAAAGAAAACAGCTATATACTAGATATTGATGGCAATTTAGAGGTTCAATGAAAGAAATATCTGATCCAAAGTGTACAATTTCTTTGCTTACATCATCAATAGAGCATATCTTAGACTCATCATCGAGATATTTGATCGATGGTTTCTGACCACACCAAAAATTTCCCCAGAACCCTTCTCTTAGATCAAACCAGTCAAGTTTTTTTAAATATTCAATCTGTAACTGTTTAGTTCTAAACTTATATTTCAAAATAGAAAAGCTACTCCGACTACTATCTTTTGCGATTGACATTTTAAATAGATAATTGTGTTTATCTATCAAAACATATTGACATTTATTTTTGCTTTTATCTGCCTGTGAAAAGGAAGTTGTTAGACTGAATAATATTAATATTACTGCTAAAAAGAGATTAGTTTTCATTATTGACAGTTTGGATTATTATTTTTAAATGTTTGATATGTATTGATGATATTTAATCTTTCATCTTGAGTTAAATTAGCCCATGCAATTGTAGGATTAGAAGTTAACCCAGTTCCGGAATTAAATGTTCCTTCTCCCATTAGCCCAATCCATGCAAGAGCCTTATAAGTTTCATCAGTTTGAGAATTATTATCATATTCTCTTAAAGTTTGTTCAATAATATCTCTGTAATGTTGTGCCATCATTTGATGTTGCACATTTGTTATATTTATACCAACGGGGATATTATTTTTCCATCTAATATAATAATCATAGATTCCTGGAAAATCATCGCTCATTTGTTCTAGTGCTGTATAAGTTAGACCTTGAAGGCTTGGGTGTTGCAATTCAGATAAAAGTTTTCTAAATATTTCAGCATGAATCATTTCATGTATAAATGTACGGGCTACGTCTAATGAAGGACGATTTAAATTATCTGTATTAAAGGTTATAGTGATAACGTAATTTTGTGGTGGACTTGTTACAGCATTAGTATTTTCAGGTAGACTTGTACTTGTTGCAAATTTTAAATGAGCCACAGGAAATTCTCCATCAAAATTAGTGAGGTAACTGTTATAGGTAGAAGCACCACCAAGATTATCATAAACACCGTTTAAACAATCGTTGTTTAAAAAATCATTGTCAAAAATAATGAAGTTAGGAAAATCCACCTCACCATTATTTTCCAAAGTTTCCATCGCCACCATAGCAAATTCTTGTGCTGCTGGGTTTCCACAAT
>CAYNFJ010000048.1:0-16234 GCA_964396505.1 uncultured Polaribacter sp.
TGTTATACCGTTTTTTTTTACGATTTTTCTCTCAATTTTAAAAACTGATCTACAAAGGCTTGAATGCCTTCTTCAATACCGGTTTGAGGTTTAAAATTGATATAATCAAATAAATTTTGCACATCTGCATAAGTAGCAGATACATCACCGGGTTGCATGGGTTTAAAAACTATTTTTCCTTTTTTACCCAAAGCCTTTTCTACCGCATGAACATAATCCATCAAGGCTACCGGACTGTTATTTCCTACATTGAATAATTGATAGGGTGCCGAACTGATAGAAGGTACTGGTTTCTCCGGATTAAAATTGGGATTATCCGGTTTGGGAGGTTTGGGAATCAGGCGTTTAACACTCTCTACAATATCGGCAACATAGGTAAAATCCCTACTCATATCACCATAATTAAACACTTCAAATTCTTGATCCTCAACAATGGCTTTGGCAAAAATATGCAATGCCATATCCGGACGTCCCCAAGGGCCATAAACAGTAAAAAAACGCAAGCCTGTACTGGGAATTCCAAAAAGATGTGCATAGGAATGTGCCATCATCTCATTGGCTTTTTTACTGGCGGCATACATCGCCAACGGATGATCGGTATGCGCATTGGTAGAAAATGGAATTTCCTTGCTCAAACCGTAAACCGAACTGGAAGAAGCAAACAACAAATGCGCTACAGGATACGCCCTGCAAGCCTCTAGTATGTTGAGAAAACCGGTAATATTATTGTCAATATACGATTGAGGGTTTTTCAATGAATATCGTACTCCGGCTTGAGCAGCCAAATTTACTACATAGTCAAAATGGGAAGTTTTAAACAAATCCTTTACAGCTTGAGCATCTCTTAAGTCCAGTTTGATAAAATTAATTAAACCTTTAGATACCTTATGTTCTTCCAATGCCTGAGTGTCAATACCCATATCCTCCAGACGGGCACGTTTCAGATTTTGATCATAATAATCATTAATATTGTCAATTCCCGTTACTTTATAACCGGAATGCACCAATAATTTGGATAAATGATGTCCTATAAATCCGGCAGCTCCGGTAATAAGTACATGTTTCATATTACTGTATTTGGTTTGTGTTTTGTATATATTTATGGGCAAAGATACGTGTTTTATCAAACACCGTAATTTGAATTATCTATTCATAATTCGTAATTCATAATCCATCTACAGTCTTCCATCGCTTTTATCAACATCCAGCATAGCCTTCACATCATATAACACAAAAGGTTTGTCCGTAATAGCTTCAAAATCAAAACCAACAAATTTTTTATGTGCTACGGTTAACATAATAGCTTTATAGTCCTTTGCTAATTGATTCAGGTCGGTTATTAAATCTACTTGATATTCCCGTTTTACTTCTTCGGCTTGTGCCCAAGGGTCATATACCTCTACAGACAAACCAAAGCTCTTTAATTCAGTAATAACATCAATCACTCGGGAATTTCTGATATCCGGACAATCTTCCTTAAAGGTGATTCCCATAACCAAAACTTTACTGCCCTTCACAGGGATATCTTTTTGGATCATTTTTTTGACCATTTCCTGTGCTACAAAAGCACCCATACTATCATTCAGACGGCGTCCGGACAAAATAATTTGAGGGTTATATCCCAATTGCTGCGCTTTATCGGCTAAATAATAAGGGTCCACACCTATACAATGTCCCCCGACTAAACCGGGAGTGAATTTGATAAAATTCCACTTGGTAGCTGCTGCTTCCAGTACTTGATGGGTATCAATCTCCATCAGATTAAATATCTTGGACAATTCATTGACAAAAGCAATATTAATGTCACGTTGTGAATTTTCTATTACTTTTGCTGCTTCTGCCACTTTAATAGAAGCCGCTTTAAATGTGCCGGCAGTAATAACACTTTTATACAATTGATCTATCTCTTCAGCAATTTCAGGCGTAGAACCGGAGGTCACTTTTAATATCTTTTCAACGGTGTGTTTTTTATCACCCGGATTAATTCGTTCGGGAGAATACCCCACAAAAAAATCTTGATTAAAAACCAAACCGGATTCTTTCTCCAAAATAGGGACACACTCCTCTTCGGTGGCACCGGGATATACAGTTGATTCATATACGACAATAGCTCCTTTACGCAACACTTTACCGACACTTTCACTGGCTTTGTACAAAGGTGTTAAATCGGGTTTATGGTGTTTATCCACCGGTGTAGGAACCGTAACAATAAAGAAATTTGCAGTTTTAATGTCTGTCAAATTAGTTGTACAAAACAATCCATTGGACTCTTGTATTAATTCATCAAGATTTTGACGATTGACACTTGCTAACTTCTCATCAGAAACCTCTAAAGTCATATCAAAATTCTTTTGTAACTGCTCCACTCGACGGGCATTGATATCAAATCCGATAACCGGATATTTTTTTGCAAAGGCAACTGCCAGAGGTAATCCTACGTACCCCAGACCAATTATGGCTATTTTTGGTGATTTCATTGGTATCTTATAAACTAGGAGACAAAGATACTGTAAAAGTAGAAAGTAAAAAGTAAAAAGCAGAAAGTTTCCTTAGAAATAAAAACTCAAGAATGCTATGAAACAGGAAATTCTAAAAATAAAAAATAGTATCTTTGTCCTCTAAATTTATAAAAAAATGGATAACGGATTATACGCAAAATTCAATACGACCAAAGGTGAAATATTGGTACAATTACACTTCGATAAAACTCCCGGAACAGTAGGGAATTTTGTCGCTTTGGCAGAAGGAAATATGGAAAATAGCCAAAAACCTCAAGGCACTCCTTATTATGACGGACTCAAATTTCATCGCGTCATTCAGGACTTTATGATTCAAGGCGGTTGTCCGCTAGGAACCGGAACCGGTGATCCGGGTTACAAATTTGACGATGAATTTCATCCCGATTTAAAACACGATAAACCCGGTGTACTTTCTATGGCCAATTCAGGTCCTGCAACCAATGGCAGTCAGTTTTTTATTACCCACGTTGAAACGCCCTGGCTGGATGGCAAACACACTGTATTTGGCAATGTGGTAGAAGGTCAAGATGTAGTGGACAGCATTGTTCAAGATGATAGTATAACAAATATTGAAATTATCAGAGTAGGTGCCGATGCCGAAGCTTTTAATGCCATTGAAGCCTTCCGTACTTTTGAAGGTGCTCGGGAAGAACGCGAAGCAAAAGAGAAAGAAGCACAAGCAGAAGCCCTAAAAAAACATACCCAAGGGATGCAACAAACCGCTAGTGGATTGTATTATACCATTACAGAAGTAGGAACAGGAAAGAAACCACATAAAGGACAGAATGTATCGGTACATTATACCGGAATGTTATTGGACGGCATGGTGTTTGACTCTTCCTATCAACGTAATGAACCCATTACTTTTCCTATTGGCGTAGGACATGTGATCCCGGGTTGGGACGAAGGAATCCAGTTATTAAATGAAGGAAGCAAAGCCCGTTTTGTCATTCCATCAGAATTGGCTTACGGCAGTCGGGGAGCCGGTGGTGTTATTCCACCGAACGCTACCTTACTATTTGATGTGGAATTGGTTAAAGTAGGATAAAAAACTTCCTGATTTTTCATCACTTATAATAGCTTTTGTCGAAAAATTTAGTACTTTCGATGGATGTGTTATATCAAAAATTGAAATCATGAAAACAGTCTTTATTGTACGACATGCCAAATCTTCTTGGGAATATGAAGGGATTCAAGACATTGACCGCCCTTTAAAAAAAAGAGGGATTAAGGATGCCTATCTGGTCTCAAAAACTTTGAGTAACAAACTGACAAAACCGGATATATTTGTTTCCAGCAGTGCTATCCGGGCTTTGCATACAGCCATGATTTTTGCTGAAAATTTTAAATACCCATTAGCTAATTTACTGATTAAAAAATCATTATATAACTTTAGCGATGGGTATTTGGTGAAAACCATTATGGCATTAGACGATGCTTTTGATACAGCGATTATATTTAGCCATGATCACGGTATCAGTACTTTTGTCAACAAATACGGCAATAAATCGATCTCGCATGTCCCTACCTGTGGTGTGATTGGAATTCAATTTGATACCGAACATTGGAAAAGCATCAACAAAGATAAAACTATTAAAAAAGGAAAAACCATCTTATTTAAAACACCTAAAAAGATTAAAAACAAACAAAATATCTAACAAAATTCCTATAACTATAAAATTTTTCTGTTTTGAAAATAAAAAAGTATGCCGCTATTGATATAGGTTCTAACGGAGTTCGTCTGTTAATCAGTAATGTGATTATCAAGAAAGGAAAAAAACCGGTCTTTAGAAAGTCGGCTCTAGTGCGTGTGCCGATTCGTTTGGGTGCCGACACTTTTGAAACGGGACAAATTTCAAAAATGAATACCGAAAGAATGTGCAAAGCTATGCAGGCTTTTGAGCTATTAATGCAGGTACACGGAGTTGAAGAACATAGAGCTTGTGCTACATCGGCTATGCGGGAAGCGAATAACGGACAAGAAGTCGTAAATCATATTGCTCAAAAAACGGGAATTCAAATAGAAATCATTGACGGAAAAACAGAAGCAGCTATCATTGCAGCGACCGATTTATATGAGCTTATCAATGGTAAAAAGAATTACCTCTATGTAGATGTAGGAGGTGGTAGTACGGAGTTTACTTTTTTCTCACACGGTAAATCCGTAGCATCCAAATCTTTTAAAATGGGAACCGTACGAGCCTTGGACTCTAAAAAAGAATTTACCAAAGCTTGGAAAAAAGCAAAAAAATGGATTCAATCCCATACAAAAACCTATTCGGATTGTACTATTATAGGCTCTGGAGGGAATATCAACAAAATTTTTAAGTTATCCGGAACTAAAGAAGGGAAGCCCCTAGACCTTTCTTATTTAAAAGGACAATACCGGATATTAAAAAAAATATCCTATGAGGAACGCGTACGTGTAATGGGATTAAATCCGGATCGTGCCGATGTGATTATTCCGGCTCTTAAAATATACATTGCTGCCACAGAATGGGCAAAATCCGATAAAATTATGGTTCCAAAAATAGGACTTTCAGACGGAATTATTAAGATGCTTTATACAGAAAAAAATAAGCTGAATTAGCGATTTTTCGGAGTCTTCTTGGACGGATCAAACTTGACCATCTCCCCATCCATATTAAATTCCCAAATGCCTTTTTTTATCCCGTTGACATAATTGCCTCTGGCAAAAACGTCGCCATGTTCATCATAAATAATCGCATAACCATTAGCAATCCCGTCTTTGTAGGTTATATTCTCTGTTAAAACACCTTCATCGCTGTAACGTAAACTAATGCCGTCTTTTTTACCATTTTTATAATGGGATAATTCGGTTAATTGTCCCGATTTATAAAATACTTTATACTCCCCATCCAATAGACCATTTTTATAATTTTCAACAGACAGAACCGTTTTACCATCCGAAAAATAATACACCCATTTTCCTATTCTTGTTTTTCCAATCATTTGCCCGGTACTCTCTATCTTCCCCTTCTTGGTGTAAAAAGTAACCGTCGCCAAATCATTATCCGGATTAAACTTTTTTATAACCATCGGATGCTTTTCACCTGAAATGTTATAAAACTTAAAAGTACCTACTTCTTTCCCATGTGAAAATTGTCCCGTATAACGTAAATTACCATTTTGATACTTTTTTTTCCAAACACCTTGACGTTTTCCATTACTATCAATTTGATTGACAGTTGTTTGCGCAATTAATTGAAAGCTTAACAACAAAAACAAACTGTAAAAAACTATTTTTTTCATAGGATTCTTATTGAATATGTTTGTAAAATTCATCAAAAATAATCTTAAACCAAGCAGTATAAATTTCAGGATGCAAGGTGATATCTTTCTTTACAGCCGCTATGCTCATCCACTTATAAGCAGCAACCTCCTGTGGATTAATCTTTGGATTCTCATTATAGGTTCCTATCAAAACATGATCCAATTCGTGTTCTGTCAATCCATTATCAAAAGGAGCTTTATAGATAAACGAAAATTTTTCGTGTAAAGTACAAGTAAAACCCATTTCTTCTTGTAAACGACGTCTGCCGGCTGCTATGTTTGATTCGCCCTCCCGTTGGTGGCTACAACAAGTGTTTGCCCATAACAAGGGAGAATGGTATTTGTCAGCAGCGCGTTGTTGCAATAACAATTCGTTTCGATCATTAAATACAAAAACAGAAAAAGCTCTGTGTAACAAGGCTTTTTGATGTGCCTCCATCTTTTCCATCATTCCGATGGGTGTATCATTGGTATCCACTAATATTACCTGTTCTTGTGCCATACTATCTATTTTAAATGTGTACAAAAGTACAAAAATGAGACCAAAAATTGTTTGAGTAATAAATGTATCTTTGCGCCCTAGTAAATACAGAAATAGATATATGGGATTTATCGAAGAAATAGCACGAAGACGAACCTTTGGAATTGTATCACATCCGGATGCAGGAAAAACAACTTTGACAGAAAAGCTCTTGTTGTATGGAGGAGCTATTCAAGAAGCCGGCGCAGTAAAAAACAACAAGATAAAGAAAGGAGCCACCTCTGACTTTATGGAGATCGAAAGGCAAAGAGGGATTTCTGTGGCAACTTCAGTTCTAGCCTTTATCTATAAAGACAAAAAGATAAACATACTAGATACCCCGGGACACAAAGATTTTGCCGAAGATACTTTTAGAACCCTGACGGCAGTTGATAGTGTTATTGTAGTGATCGATGTTGCCAAAGGAGTGGAAGAACAAACCGAAAAATTAGTAGAAGTATGCCGGATGCGTCAAATTCCCATCATTGTATTTATCAATAAATTGGATAGAGAAGGTAAAGATGCTTTTGATTTGTTGGATGAAGTAGAACAAAAATTGGGTTTACATGTTGTTCCCTTGAGTTTCCCTATTGGAATGGGTTATGATTTTAAAGGAATCTACAATATTTGGGAACAAAAACTGAATATTTTTTCAGGTGAAAATAAACAAAAAGTTTCTACCGGTATTGAATTTACTGATATTGATGACCCTGAACTCGATACCATCATTGGAGAAACCGCTGCCACTACCTTACGTGAAGAGTTAGAATTGGTACGAGAAGTGTATCCTGCATTTGATCAAAAATCTTATTTGCAAGGCAAACAACAACCGGTGTTTTTCGGCTCTGCTTTGAATAATTTTGGGGTACAAGAATTGTTGGATTGCTTTGTCGAAATAGCTCCGGCACCACAGCCTAAAGCCAGCGATACACGCTTGGTTAAACCCGAAGAAAACCAAATGAGTGGCTTTGTTTTTAAAATCCACGCCAATATGGATCCCAACCACCGCAACCGATTGGCTTTTGTAAAAATTGTATCCGGAATTTTTAAACGCAATGTAGCTTACAGCCATGTTCGATTGCATAAAAAATTCAAATTTTCCAGTCCGAACACTTTTTTTGCAGAAAAAAAAGAAATTGTAGCAGAATCATATCCCGGCGATATCGTGGGCTTACACGATACGGGTAATTTTAAAATCGGTGATACACTTACTGAAGGCGAACTAATGAATTTCAAGGGAATACCCAATTTTTCACCGGAACATTTTAGATACATCAACAATGCAGACCCGTTGAAATCCAAGCAATTATACAAAGGGATTGACCAATTAATGGATGAAGGGGTCGCTCAATTATTTACTTTGGAAATGAACGGTCGGAAAATAATAGGTACTGTAGGGGCTCTTCAATACGAAGTGATTCAGTACCGTCTGGAACACGAGTACGGTGCTAAATGCACCTATGAAAATATCCATGTTCACAAAGCCTGTTGGATAGATCCTGAAGATGCCGGAAATGATGAATACAAAGAATTTATACGCATTAAACAACGCTTTTTAGCTAAAGATAAACAAGGACAATTGGTCTTTTTAGCCGATTCTGCCTTTTCTATTCAAATGGCACAGCAAAAATATCCAACAGTTAAACTACATTTTACCAGTGAATTTTAAACAAAGAGGGTTTAGGATGCTTGATAAATTCGCTCAATAATATCGACCACTTTCATTCCTTCCAAAGCATTGGTAGAGATCACCTTATTGTGTTTTAATACATCGATGACATTTTGAATTACGTAGTGATGATTTTGTGCAGAACCTTTGTAATATCCATAATCATTACCCGGGTTGGTAGGCTGTAATTCAGGCATCGTATAATCTTTAATATGACAATAAGACACCTCATTCATATACTGTCCTCCTATTTTTACAGAACCTTTCTCTGCAATGATCGTCAAGGAACTTTCCATATTTGTATCATAAACAGCGGTTGAGAAATTAAAATTACCCAATCCCCCATTGACAAATTCAAAATGCACCACACCGGCATCTTCAAAATCAGTTAATTTTTGATGTTTAAAATCATACATTTTAGCTTGTATATTGGTAATATCACCAAACAACCAATACATAATATCTATAAAATGTGAAAATTGCGTAAAGAGTGTACCACCATCCAATTCTTTATCACCGTGCCAACTATCCGGTTTGTAATAACGTTCGTCCCGGTTCCAAAAACTATTGATATGTACCGAATATATGTCACCCAATATTCCTTTTTCAATAATTTCCTTAATCCACACCGAAGGGGGTGAATACCGGTTTTGCATCACAGCAAATACCTGCTTGGATACTTGTAAACCTTTGAAAATAATTTGTTCTGCATCCGCCTTGGTAAGCGCCAAGGGTTTTTCGACTACCACATGATTTTTAGCTTCCAATGCTTGAACAGCTTGAGAAGCGTGAAAACCGTTGGGAGTGGCTATCGTAACTACATCAGTCATTACATCCGATTGTAAGAAAGCCTCTAATGAGTTAAAAAAAGGAATATCATACGCCTCAATTCCTAAGTCTTTACGGTCTTTCACATCTATCAAAGCCACTAACTCAGCATCGGGGTTTCTATAAATCATCTCGGCATGACGCTTCCCGATATGGCCGCAACCCACGACAGCAAATCTAACTGTTTGGTTCATTCTTTATTTTTTTCTATTAAAAATACGTTTAAAAAATGAGGTTTTTTCTTTCTCATAATATCCGTATCCATAGCCATACGAACCATAACCATAGCCATAACCATGTCTTTTGTTAAAGGTAAAATCATTGAGTACATAACTCACATCCGTTACTTCTTTACGTTCGTATTTGGTTTCTATCATCTTGAGCAAGCCTTTTTCTGTATGGCCTTGTCGTACCAAATATAAAATCGTATCGGCATATTGAAAAAGTTCTTGCGCATCGGATACAGCACCTATTGGTGGCGCATCCAAAATGATATATTCGTAATGTGCTCTCAGATAATCCATCAACTCAGCAGTTTCTTTACTCAGCAATAGTTCAGAAGGATTAGGCGGTACCGGTCCGGATAGTAAGACATCTAAATTTTCGTATGAAGTATGTTGAATCAATTCATCGGGTTGTTTTTGTTTAATCAGATAATGCACCAATCCCAAATCATTTGTTAGATTAAAATCTTCGGCTATTTTAGGTTTACGCAAGTCCACACCAACCAAAATGGTTTTTTTACCACTCAATGCAAAAACACTGGCTAAATTTATAGACGTCAGGGTCTTCCCTTCACCGCTTATAGAAGAGGTTACTAATAAAATATGTGATTTAGCCCCTCTTTTTAACATAAATTGCACATTCGATCGCAAGGCCCTATATGACTCGGCCATGGCCGATTTGGGATGCTCGTAAACTACAAGATTAGAAGCTTCTGTCTTGCTACCAATGACTCCCAAAACGGGAATCTTATAGGTGTTCTCGACCTCTTCAACGGTATGGATTTTGGTGTTAAAGAATTCTTTGATTAAAATAAAGATTAAAGGTAGTATTAACGAGAGAAGAAAGCCAATTAAAATATTGAAAGTCGTATTAGGCCTTATGGGTTTTTCGCCGGTATCTTTAGCAGTATCGATTATTTTAATATCCGATACATTGGATGCAATAGCAGTTCCCGCCTCATAACTTTTTTGTTTGAGGTAATTATAATTTTGTTCTGTGATGGCATATTTACGCTCGTAACTCACTAATCTTTGCTCTTTTTTGGGCAATTTTTTAAGTTTGTATTGATTCGCATTCAATCGTTTATTGATACGTGATAGATTATTTTGTGTTTCAATACTTAGATTGGTCAAATTTTCTAACAAAGCCTTTCTTTCAGAATCGATTTCGTTGTTCAATTGTTTTAAAGGTGGATAATCCGGTGTGACAGTTTGTAAAAGATTTTCTCTCAATTTGGATTTGGTCACCAATACGCCTACACTTTGGGCTATTTTTTGATCTTCAATTCCTACAATAGCAGGTACGGGAATGGAATTGACATCGAATTTGTCATGAGAATTTATATATGATTTTAAATTTTTAAAATAGTCCAAACGATCTTGCAATTGTTTGGATTCGGCATCCAATTTTACGGCGTCTTCAAAAATAGCAGAACCTTCAATAGAAAGGTCATAAATATTTTGTTTTTGTTTAAAATCTCCCAAATCCTTTTCAATAGTTTTTAGGTTTCCTGCCATTGCATCAAATAAAGTATCGATATATTGCTTGGTTTTTACAGCATAACGTATTTTGGATGCAATTTGATCTTTTTGCAACACATGAACAGTAGCATTAAGATAATCGACCAATCGGTTTTTATTGGAGCCTTTCAATGCTAATTTGATGATAGAAGTTCCTTTTTTGGCCGTCGTAACCTTTATTTCTTTATAATGCGCTACGGTTTTATTAAAATCGTTAAAGCGGATAAAATACGTTTTCCCTATTTGGGGTTTCCCGTGAACACGAACAGTAAAAGACATAAAATCTGTAGTAATGGCTCCTACGGGAAATTCTTGTGTAAAACTACTTTTCGGCGCGGTGTACACTTGTTTTTCAAGACGGTGATAATGCAATAATTTTCTATTGAGTTCCTTATCAAAATCAATGTGCAGTTTAATACGATTTTTAGCAATAAATTCAAGACCTATTAAGGTATTGACTAATTGAAATTTACTTGTATCTATTTCAATTGTAAAGGGCGTATTCCCATAAATATCTTCTTTTCTATACTTTCCTTCTTGCAGATATTCAATATAAAACTGCATTTCTTGTACCACTTTTTCGTTATGTGTTCTAGATTGTAGAATGGTTTTAATGGTCTCTACCCGATCACTGGGACCGCCCCAGTTAAAGGCAATATTAGTACTGGAAGAAAAGATAGGATTTTGTTCATCTTTGACTGTAATCAAGGATTCCAAGGAATAAATACGCTGTTGATACGCATTGATATATCGCGTGATAAAAAAGGCAATGAGCATACTGGCTACAAACCATTTCCAATAGGATAAGATTTTCAGCAATAATGCTTTAACATCTAAAGCTGAAAATTCGTTAAAATCAAATGCGTTTTCGTGCTGTTCCATTACAAGCTTTTTATCAATAAATAAGTAGTTGTGAGTAAAGAGAGTACCGATACAACCGTAGATAAGGTTTGTGTTCCGGTAATGCCGGTGCCTATCGTTTTTTGAGGTAATGCCGGTACATTGATAATATCATTGGGTTGAATATAAAATATATCCGATCCAAATGCCTGCATCTGTGTCAGATCAATATGAAATTTTTGTACCCCATCAATACCCCTACGCAATACTTCCACATTTTTTTTATCTCCTGTTACCGGAATATCACCGGCATTTGCAATCGCTTCTACAATGCTTACATTGTTTTGAAATAACACATTATTTCCGGGTTTGGCTACTTCTCCTAAAATGGTATATTTAATTCCTGCCAATTTTACCGATACAAAAATATCGGATAAATTTTTAAAATATTTCCCTAGTTCTGTTTCGATTTTTTCAGCAACCTCTTTGGTAGTAAAACCCAGCACATTAATCTTATTCAAATACGGAATAGTGATAAACCCTTGTTTATCAACTGAATATCCTGAAAAATAATACATTGATTGGGTAACCTGAGCGGTGCTTTGAGGAATGCTATTATTTTTAAAAACTTGAATCAACTCATCATTAGGCGCTTTAATATCAATGGATAAAATATCATCTACCTGCAAACGATAGGGTTTATTATTAATTTCACGTAAACTTTTAGCTGGCATAGATTCTCCTTGAAAATACACGATATCCTTGTGCGCCACACAAGAAGTCAACATATAGAAACTAAAAAGTAGGATTACAATCTTTCGTAACATAGTATTTCTTAAATAAACGACAAATATAAGCGTTTAAAATAATTAATAGAATTTATTGACGTAAATTAGTCGCCTTATTTAATTAATTGTTCCATATATGTGGCATTTTTTAACATCTTATATTAAATATTGGTTTACAGCAAAGACAAAATACAGTATCCACTCACCTTTTGTGTACCATTTAGTCAGTGAGGTCTTGGCAAAAAAAACTCCTAAAGAAATACGACAAAAATTAGACACATACCGTATGTCTTTAAGCAAAGATACCAATCAAATTCACGTGACCGATTTTGGAGCAGGTTCTCGTGTGTTTACATCCAATATCCGATCGGTTCAAGCCATTGCCAAATATGCCGGTATTAGCCGGCACAAATCGGATATATTACAAAAATTAGTCGCTTATTTTAAACCGGAAAACATACTGGAACTCGGCACTTCCCTAGGAATCGGTACAGCTGCTATGGCTATAGCTTATCCCAATACACAAATCACCAGTTTGGAGGGTTGTCCGGAAACGGCAAAAATTGCTAATAAATATTTAAGTAATTTCCAATTCAACTCCTGCCGTATAATAATAGGTGAATTTAGCGCACAATTGCCAAAGATATTGAGTAACCAAACCTTTGACCTTATGTATTTTGATGGAAATCATCAAAAAGAAGCCACTATTCAATATTTTGAAAGCTGTTTACCACAGGTTCATAACAATACTTTGTGTATTTTTGACGATATACATTGGTCCAAAGGAATGGAAGAAGCTTGGAAATATATTATTCATCATCCTCGAACTACAGTTTGTATTGACCTGTATCACGTAGGATTGGTGTTTTTTAGAAAAGAACAAGAACCACAGAATTTTATCATTAAAATATAATCAAATGAAAATTTATACAAAAACCGGTGACACAGGTAGCACTTCATTGTTTGGGGGCTTGCGTGTTCCTAAATACCATATTCGGGTTGAAGCCTATGGCACTATTGATGAACTGAATTCATATATAGGCTTATTACGTGATCAGGATATTAAAAAACCGGTTCAAAACAAACTATTTCAAATTCAAAACGAATTATTTACCATCGGGAGCCAATTAGCGACGCCTCCTGAGAAAGAACTGTTAAAAAACGGGAAACAACGCCTACAAATTGATAAAATAAGCAGTAAGCACATCGAATCATTAGAACAAGAAATAGATAAAATGAATGAAGAATTACCGACTATGACTCATTTTATATTACCCGGCGGACATACTACTGTGTCATACTGTCATATTGCCCGAAACGTATGCCGTAGAGCTGAGCGCATCAGTGTGTTACTGGCAGATAAGAGTGAGGTAGATCCCCTTATTTTGACTTATTTGAACCGCCTCTCCGATTATTTATTTGTATTGGCACGAAAATTGACAAAAGACTTACAGGTTGCAGAAGTACGCTGGTTAAATACCTGATTATTAATTCAATTAAGTTCTTTAAAATAAATTTTTTAAATTTCATTGAAAAAAACTTGACTTTTTAAGTAAAAAAATTACTTTTGCAAAAATTTAATAAAATTTAAAAAATATGTATTGGACATTAGAACTAGCTTCTTATTTAGCAGATGCTCCCTGGCCTGCCACAAAAGATGAATTGATAGATTATGCGATTCGAACAGGAGCACCTTTAGAAGTGGTCGAAAATCTACAAGATATTGAAACAGAAGAAGACGAAACTTATGATTCTATCTTAGAAATTTGGCCGGATTATCCTACCACAGAAGATTACCTGTGGAATGAGGATGAATATTAAAACAACACAATCAAATAAAGGAAAAGTCTCTGATGAGGCTTTTTTTTTGTGCATTAATCAGCATAACATTTAATTTTAAACTATAACAAAATCATAAAATTATGAAAAATTAGCCCATAGCACCCCCAAAATTTAATACAATTCCTTACATTTGGGCTTCGTTGAAATAATGAAAAAAATCGGACAAATAACCCAACTTATTTGTCAAAAAATAACATATATATCAGAATGAAAATACTAGACAGCGTTATAAAAGTTTTTGTCGGAGATAAAAAGAAACAAGACCTTAAACTCCTACAACCCATAATACCTCAAGTGCACGCATTTGAAGAAGAAATGAATCAATTGACCCATGATCAATTGCGTGAAAAAACACAAGCCTTTAAAAAAACCATCCAAGAAGGTGTTAAAAAATTCAACGAACAAATTGCCGTATTAGAATCGCAATTGGAAACAGCAGAATTAGATGATAAAGAAGGTATTTATGAGGAAATAGACAAACTTAATGACAAGGCTTATGAAGCCACCGAAAAAATACTAAATGATATTCAAGCCGAAGCATTTGCCGTCATGAAAGAGACGGCCAAGCGCTTTGTTGAAAATAGCGAAATTCACGTAACTGCTTCTGCTTTTGACCGGGAACTATCGGCTACAAAATCCTATGTAACACTGGATGATGACAAAGCGATTTGGAGTAACTCGTGGGATGCAATGGGAAAACCCATTACGTGGGATATGATTCACTACGATGTTCAGTTAATCGGTGGGTCGGTATTACACCAAGGAAAAATTGCTGAAATGATGACCGGTGAAGGAAAAACCCTTGTCGCAACACTTCCTATCTATCTCAATGCACTCCCGGGCAAAGGGGTTCACGTAGTAACAGTCAATGATTATCTAGCCAAAAGGGATGCCGCTTGGATGGGACCCTTATTTGAATTTCACGGTCTCAGTGTAGATTGTATTGATCATCATCAACCCAACTCTGCCGCCAGAAGAAAAGCTTACAACTCTGATGTAACTTATGGAACCAATAATGAATTTGGTTTTGACTATCTACGGGATAATATGGCACATTCAATGGATGATTTAGTACAAAGACCCCACAATTATACCATTGTAGATGAGGTAGATTCTGTATTGATTGATGATGCCAGGACCCCACTTATCATCTCCGGTGCCATCCCTCAAGGAGATCGCCACGAATTTAATGAATTAAAACCCAGTGTTGAGAGCTTAGTAAACACCCAACAACGACACCTAAGCACCGTCTTGGCAGAAGCAAAAAAATTAATCAAAGAAGGAAAAACCGAAGAAGGAGGTTTTCTACTACTTCGAGTATTTAGAGGTTTACCCAAGAACAAGGCACTCATCAAATTCTTGACGCAAGAAGGTATCAAACAGTTATTGCAAAAAACAGAAAATTTCTATATGCAAGACAATAACCGGGAGATGCCCAAGGTAGATAAAGATTTACTATTTGTCATTGATGAAAAGAACAACTCAATTGAACTCACCGATAAAGGAATTGACACCCTTTCCGGTAAAGGAGGCGACCCTGATTTCTTTGTCCTACCCGACTTGGCTACAGAAATAGGAAAAATTGATAAAAGTGATAAATCCGATGAGGAAAAAATAGCTAAAAAAGAAGAGCTTTACCGTGATTTTGGAATGAAAAGTGAACGCATTCATACGATGAATCAGCTTTTAAAAGCTTATACCCTTTTTGAAAAAGATGTAGAATATGTCATTATGGATGGTAAGATAATGATTGTAGATGAACAAACTGGTCGTATTATGGAAGGTCGCCGCTATTCAGACGGATTACACCAAGCCATTGAAGCCAAAGAAAATGTCAAGATAGAAGATGCCACACAAACCTACGCCACTATTACGCTGCAAAACTATTTCCGTATGTACCGAAAACTCTCCGGTATGACAGGAACCGCGGTTACAGAAGCCGGTGAATTTTGGGAAATCTACAAATTGGATGTAGTAGAAATTCCAACCAACAAACCCTTACTACGCGATGACAAAGATGATCTGGTTTTTAAAACCAAAAGAGAAAAATACAATGCTGTTATTGACGAAATTGCCCATTTAGTCAGTCAAAACAGACCGGTTTTGGTAGGAACCACCTCGGTAGAAATTTCGGAATTATTGAGTAGAATGCTCAACATACGAAAAATAAAACACAATGTATTGAACGC
>CAYNFJ010000049.1:0-4590 GCA_964396505.1 uncultured Polaribacter sp.
AAAGCCGAATCCGTCGCTGTCCGGATCGCAGATTTCTAAGGGGGTGGGGGTGGTAGCTATTGGAGAATCAATCACATCTAAAGTAAAATTACCTACGGCGTAACAACCGGTAACATCATCTTCAATGCGGTAATAAATAGTTTGCGGATCGGAAATGTTACTATAAGGCATACTAATCGCATTACTACCACTATCTGCATCAGCTTGAGTTTCGTAATAGGTAACAGAAGTACCGGGTTGTCCGGTAGTAATATCTGCATCTTTTTCGGTTAAATCTACTTGCGTAAATCCATCATTCACAGCATCGTCACAAGCTTCCAACGGATTTTGATTTAAGATAAAGGGTACTTCGTTTACACGGATAATAAAATAAGTAGTTGTAAAGCATCCTGTTACCGAATTTTCCATACGCACATAAATAATATCCTGACCGTTTGCCAAAGTGTTTTGAATGGGAGTTGTTATCGGATTTTGGTTATTCTGTGCTTCCGTAAGATTGTAATGGTAGCTTACATTGATTCCTACTTGACCATTTAAAATGGTAGCATCCATCGTACTCAAATCGAATAGCATATAACCGTCGCCATCATCATCGCATAGTTCATAATCAGGGATAGGTGTTACCACAGGTAGTGGATGGATGATAATCCAAAAACTGGTCGTGTCATAGCATCCCGAACTGCCATTTTCTACCCGTACAAAAATCTCTTGAGCAGATTGTGGGGCATTGGGATTGGTATAAGGGTTGTTCAAGGCATTGCTACCGGCATCGGCATCGGCTTGGGTCTCGTGATAGGTAACGACCATACCGGTTTGTCCGTTGAGTATAGCCGCTGTTTGGCTTTCTAAATCAAAAGGCATATATCCGTCATAATCATCGTCACATTGTTCCATATTGCCCACCGGATTGGCTATAGGATTGGCATATACATGCAATTGGAATTGGGTAAAATTCAGGCAAGAGGTACTCGTGTTTTCTGCCCGTACGTAAATAGTCTGTGGGTTAGCAGTGTTTAAATAGATGTTATTCGGATCCAGCGGATTGGTGTTGTTAGTCGCATCGGATTCCTGTGCAAAATAGCTGAGGCTGATACCGGTGGCACCATTTAGTATTTCGGTTTCCTTATCGGATAAGACAAAACCGGTGCTACCATCGGGAGTAGCATCATCGCAACTGGCTAATTCGGTTACGGCAAAATCGTTGAACGGATTGCCGTCACTGTCTGCATCGGCAAGAATTGCGGGTGCCGGATTGACTACTATATCAAAAGAATCGGTTGTAAAACATCCACCGCTATCTTCTACACGGATATAGATGGTTTGGTTGATAGGATTTGCGGTATTTTCGTACGGAAAAGTAATGGGATTGGAACCGGATTCTGCATCGGCAAGATTCTCGTAATACGAAATAGTAAGGCTTTGACCATTGGCTATACCGGCATCTAAAGTAGTAAAGTCCAGTGTATTAATAACCCCATTGGTTGGATTAAGGTCACTGGAATTGGCATAGGTATCGCAATAAGTTTGTGTCCCGGGATTGACAATAGTAGGGACATCGGTTACATGAATATCAAATTGCCCTTGTCTATGGCATCCGGTAGTGGTATTTTCTATTCTAAAATAGATAGTTTGGTTATTAGCAGTGGTATTGGTATAAGTAGCCGGAGTAGTAATTTCGGTACCGGCTACACCGGCATCGGCATCGGCTTGGGTTTCGTAATAGGTGACCACAACACCGGTTTGTGCCCCTACAATGGTAGCGGTTTGTGCGCTTAAGTCAAAAGTTTGTACAAAGCCGTTAGTATCATCGCCATCATCGGTATTGTCACAGATAGAAATATCGGGGGGTTGGTTTGTAATTTCTACATTAAATACTTCTACGCTCATAGTAGCAGCATCATCTACGGTGCAAGGGGAAGTGGCAGCTACGGTATAGGTAAAATGATATACACCGGTAGTCAGACTGGTATAGTCAAATGAGGTTCCTGTAAGGGTTCCGGTCGCATCATCATCTGACCAAGTACCACCGGTATCGGCACCATTTAATAGTGTGCTAATGTCTAGGGGAGTCCCATCGGATAAGCATACCGATTGATACGAATCTGCACCTGCTTGTGGCGGATCTGTGGTAGTCAAGGTCACCGTATTAGAATCTGCCGAGCAGATACTATTGGTCACTTCTACATAGTAATCTCCTGCCGTATTGGTTGTAATAGTAGCATTGGTTTCACCGGCTATTGCCGTACCATTTAGATACCATTGATAGCTGACATCGTTGGGATCCATGGAGGCGATGTTTGATGGTGTACCATCTAAGGTAATATTGGTGTCACTACAGGTGCTTTGTGGACTTGCACCGATATCTATTACTGGAACAGAATAAAAAACAATATCAAAATCCATTTGAGTAGTTTGATTATTACCAAAGGTAATAATAGCTGTATATAATGCACTTGGAGCAGTAACATTATTTAATATAGCATTAGACTCACCAGTAATTAAGACACCATCTTTATACCATTCATAACTCACGGCATTTTGAGTAGTAGCATCTAGTGATATCGTTTCATCATCACAATAACTTTGTTCAACTATTGAACAATCCAAAACGGCATCTCCACCCCAAACCAAATCAAAAGTAGAAGGGGTGCTTGAGAACCTATCTACCACAATAATATATTCTTCTCCAGGCAAAACATCTAAAAATCTAACATAGCCATCTCCAGCCGCAGTTTCACATGTATCTGTTGAAGTCATGTTTAACCCTGTGTTGTTAGGTCCAGGAGCATCATAAGATGCGCGAAGTGCCGTTCCTAAATTATTACAATCCGGATTTGGACCAAAAACTGCAAAATCGTAGTCGGTACTAGTACTTGGTTGTATTTCAAAAGTTAAAGTTGTTCCTGATTGTATTTTAATTAAATACCATAGAGTTCTTGTACCTTGAAGAGTTTGACAAGTTGAGTTAATTGTAATAGGAGAAGGATCAACGGCATTGTTTTGTTGCAGTATTTGATTTCCACATACTGGAACAAGAACATCACAAACTTGTGCATTCCCATTCTTAGGAATTAGGAGAAGTAAAAAAAGAGCAGTTTTTAGAAATATTTTTTTTATCATTATTTACTTATTTGAAATTAACTCATTAAACAACTCTTTCTTATTTTCTTTTATAACAATTTTAAAGTTTGAATTTTTTGGAAGATCTGATAAGTCAATCTTGTAATACTTGCTATTTGGATTAACTTTTAGTTCAATTTCTTTAGTTAACAATTTATTATCAACAGTAAAAACACTTATGTTGAGCAACATATCTTTTGATGTATTTGTTTCAATAACGAGGCTGCTCGAAAAAGTTTTGTTGGGAATATTTATTATTTTTTCTTGAGAATAAAGAAGGGTAGAAAAAAGCAGAAAAAATCCTAGAATAAAAAGTTTAAAATTCATAATAAAAAGTATATTTTTCATCTTAAAAATTATTTAGCTCGCAATATAAAAAAAAACAATAAAACCTTTGCTTTATTGTGTATAAAATATTTAACAGGACTTCTTTTTTACAAGTTTGTAATAACCCATAGCAGATACTTATCAATTATAAGTTAGGATAGGTCTGTTTTTTTTTAATTTTAATAAAATGATTATCCGGCAAAAGAGCGATAGATAAAAAAGACGTAGCTACTTAACAAGAGGAAGCCTTCCAATCGAGAGATACTGTATTTTTTAGGGATTAATGCCAAGGGAACCAAAACGGCGGCGATCCCTATCATCCAAAAAATATCGGAATGTAGTAGCTGGGTATCTACTAGGTGGATGGGTTTGATTAAGGCGGTAAGACCCAGAACCGAACCGATATTAAAGATATTGGAACCGATAAGATTTCCCAAAGAAATGGCTTTTTCTTTTTTAAGAGCGGCTATTACCGAGGCAGCCAGTTCAGGAATACTGGTGCCTAGAGCGACCATACTTACCCCGATCACGCGTTCACTGACGCCCAAAGCCTTAGCAATACCGCTAGCTCCTTGCACTAACAAATCAGAGCCATACCACAGGGCAATTCCTCCGGCTATTAGCCAAATAAGTATTTTGTAATTGGGGGCTTCTTGCAATGAATCGTCAATATCTTCCGGAGCAGCTTTGTGCAATTTTCGGGCGCGATAAATAATGATAATCACAAAAACGATGAGCGAAACAAAGAGAAAACCGCCTTCAAAACGGGATAAAATGCCGTCATTTTGTAAAAAATAGTAAAGAAACAGCGAAGCCAACATCATCTTAGGCCAGTTGATTTTAAAAAACTCCATATCTACAATCAGCGGTGCAATCATAGCAGTAACACCCAATACTAAAGCAATGTTAGCAATATTGGATCCAATGACATTACTCAACGCCAAATCCGGATGCCCGCTAAAAGCAGATTGCATGCTGACAATCAGTTCCGGTGCTGATGTAGCAAAAGAAACCACCGTCATCCCGATAACTAATTTTGAAAGTTTTAGTTTAAAAGATAAAGCTACGGAAGCCCGTACCAAAAAATCGCCACCGGCCACTAATAATACCAAACCTATCAGGATGTAAACTGTATTCATGGGT
>CAYNFJ010000049.1:4690-15953 GCA_964396505.1 uncultured Polaribacter sp.
AGATTGGGGTGGTACAGAATGGGGCTTATGCAAAACACCAAACAAGATTACCGGATAGGGGTTGAAAATTCTTTCAACTTGCATTTCCAAACACGCCTATTCGTTTTTTGATGCTCAAAAAAGAGGGTTTTCCCTTTGTTTGCCTCCGGGAGCTAAAAAAATCACATTACATTCTTATATATAGTATGTGAAATGTACTATTTTGTTATGATATGTAATTAATGTCAAGTGATAAATTTGACATGTAAAAAGAAAAATGATAATTTTATTATAAATTGATAGGTAAATATATGAATACTGTTCCAATTATTTGGAAGTGATTTAACTATTGTTATACATTTGAGGAAGCAATCGGAAATAGGCTATTGTAAAGTGCTATGAAATGAGATAGTCAGATTCAATGAAGGATAGAAGTTTTACTTCCACGAAAAGTATTTGCTTTTCAAAAAAGAAGTAAAACCCACTAATGATCCATAACGGGTCACCGGAATTGCTATACCTATATATAAGTGATACGATTTGTATATAAATAGTTGTTCGATGCCTCGAAGTCCATTAAAAACTAACCAAAACCCAAAAAAAATGATCCGTTTACTTATTATTTTAGTACATCTTATTAAAATTATTATTGACCTATTGTTATAGTTGAAGTAGAAAGGGGAAAGGAAGATACACCGGTTGTTTTACTTTTCTCTTTTACATCATTCTGTACGATTTCAAATGAAAAACTTTATGTATTTTTGTGGTATAAAATGATAGCTTATGGATGATGCTAAAAAAATAATACCTGTTTTTTCAGGTTCGAACATAGAAGTACAAAAATTGGCTCTTGATTTGCGCGATGCCGGTATAGAAGTCCTAATTAAGGATTATGATACAACTGCAATGGTTTCCGGTTTTGCCAATATTTCCCGTCCTGCTATGCAATTGTGTATTTTGGAAACAGAAGTTGCCCGGGCAAAACCCATAGTCAAAGCGTTTAAGGAGCTTTTTAATCTTTAAATTGTTGTACCAATTCATGTAAATGGATGTCTTGGTTCGCCGGAATGTACAATGTTTCGCTATGCCTAAAGGTGCGATCTGTATAGTAATATGTCAATCGGATGCCATAAAAAGGCTTGTGAATAATTTTGATGCTTTTTATTCCAGATAGAGGAAAATCCCAATTGTGAAAAAAACCATTGATATAGGCATATTTTTTTCCGATGAGAACGATGCCGTCCCCTTGTTTGTTTTTGTATTTGTAATAATAGGGCATCCCAAAGGCAAAAAGTGCTAAAAAAATGATGAGTCCGGCTAAAACGCCCAACATAGCCAATTTTCCTTCCGGGATAAAGAGTATAAAAAGACCGAATACAATAATGGCGATAAAGGAGATAGAAAAGAGAATGACTTGATTTTTTCCCAATTCGTTTTTAAACAAATAATCCACATAATTATTTTTTTGTGCATTATCCAATGTCCAAGATGCGATGAGGTTTTGGGTCGAAATCAGTTTTTGTAATTTTTTTCCGCGACTTCGAAACACGATAGCTACGGAAAAAGCCACGATCATAAAGAAAAATGAAAAAGCCATCAGCGCCCAATTTCCTGCTATGGGACTCCATTTTTGAAAAGTAAGGACAATTAGCAAGAAGAAGAATCCTACGGCATACCAAGCTTTTCTTGCGATAGGTGTTTGATTGTTTTTTAAACCTATTCTTTGGTTGATGGTTGCTATTATTTTCAAATCCTTATCCATTTCGGCTATTTTGTATCTGTGTTTTGATTGTATTAATTGAATAAATCAGTGTATTGATATAGTTGTCTACCGGCGCTATCAGTACTTTTCCGGTCCCTGTAAAAGTGTTGAGCAAGCCTTCTCCGGATATGATGGTTGAAAAGACTCCTTTGGTCGCTTTGGTAACTTTTAAGTCGATACCGGCTGTTCTAGCCACGGCAAAAGAGCCGTCCACGACCAATTTTTCATTATTCAGTTCCAATACTTCTACCGGTCCGGCTGCGTTGATAATCACCTTTCCGGTTCCCGAAACAGTGGTTTGAAACCATTTTTCACCGGAAAACATAGCGCTTAAGGCAGCATTGCTAAAAGATCCGATTTCGATATCCATTTCCGAGGCAAAGTAAGCTCCCCTGTCCACAATCCATTGTTCGTTTTGTAATTCCAACAAGTAAAATTCACCAAAAGAGGGTTGTAAATAAACCGTACCGGTACCCCGTATAATGGGTTTTACAATGCGCTCTCGGGTCAATACAGATTTCATCATTTTGCCCATTCCGGGTGCTTTTGATTCCAAGCTTAAATTTCCCATCATATAGTGTAAACCGCCTGCTTCGTAACGAAAAGCACTATTTTCCATCAACACCTTGACCATATTGAGATTTTCTTTACGGATAATTTCAAAATGAACTGTTCCGCTTGCTGCGACCTCTCGTGTTTTGGGTACTGTTTCTGTATCTTCTGTAACGATGGGTGCGCCACATTCCCCACAAAAGGCGGCTCCTTCTATGAGTGCACTTCCACATTCTTGACAAAATTTCATAGGTCTATTCTTTTAAATGTCCTTTAATATAACTTTCTACGATTTGATTCTTGGATACAAAGAAGGCTTTTGCTTCAAAGTAATCTTTTGTTTTGAGCTCCAATACCACATTCATTTTAGCTTCATTATCCGGTTCTGTTATGGTAAAAAAGTAGAGATTATTTTTCTTTACCGGATGGAATTGATTTAAAAAATAAGTTCCATCGCCTTTTTTATAAGGAAGTTTTGCAGGGCAGTGTACCGATGTAGAATCTAAGTAGGCTTTGTAAGCTGCATTGACTTTTCTTGCCGCTTGATTCCATTGTTTGATATTGGAATGCCTTGTTTTGGTAAAAAGTTTTTTTTGGATATGGGTTTCCGTAGTCCAAGGACCGTCTGCCAAAACATTTTCCTGTTGCATATACCATATATAACCACCTACGACAGTGAGTATGCCCAGTATTATTAAGATTACCAGAATAATAACTATAGTTTTTAAACAACCTCCTTTTTTTTGTTTATTTATGGGAGGATTGACCGTTTTATTGGATGTGTTTTTTTGGGGGGGTATTGTTTTTGTCTCTTTTGGTATCGGGGTATTGGTTGAAGTGCTTTCTTCTTTTTTCTTCAGATTGATAGCTGTTTTGCTTTCCGAAACAGGTGTACCACATTGCAAACAGAATTTAGCATTTTCGGGTAAGACGGCTTGGCAATTCTTGCAATAGTGAACAGTTTGTTTGTATTCTTCGGTTTCTATGGATGGGTTCTGTGTTATTTTTGAGGGATTCAATTTTGCACCACATTTTGGACAAAAACTCAAATCAGCTTTTACCGGACTCTTACATTCCGGACAGTATATTACGTCTTGTTTATCTTTTGTAATTTGTTCTTGGTTTTTTTCTATGGATTCATTTTCCTCTTTAGTTTGCTCCATTCCGAAATCTGCCGGCACTTTAAATTTGATACGATGCGAACAGTTTTTATTGGCACATTTGGTACTAATAGTTTTACCGCGAAAGGGCAGTAACTTTTCGTCTTTTATGGTTTTTTCGGTATGGCAAATTGGACAAGTAACTTTCATTTAGATAAAAATTAAAAAATTTTAAGGTCTTTTAGCACCACAATTTGAGCAAAAATTTGAAGTATTTGTTTTACCACAACTACATAGCCAAGTATCATCATTAGTTTGAGATATATCTTCTTTAATAATGTCATTCTCTAAATCAGGACACATTAAAAAATCTTCAATATTGGTCACTAATTGTAGTCCGCTGACCATGTCTAATTGTATATTATCACCATCAAACATAAACGACATTAAATTATGAATTCCGGCAGAAACAACTAATCTTCCGATAGTTAATAGCGTATCATCTTTTTGAGTTTCAAAAGTTTCATATAAAATCAAGTTTTCCAGTATGAGAAAATTTTTGGCAATAATTTCCAATTCATCATTCAGTCTATATCCTTTTTCTTCAAGAATAAGTTTTTTTTCAATCAAACTTTTAATTATAGTACTCAATTTAGTATTGTCAGGGATAATAAAATTATAACTATTTACTAATACTTGAGCTAAACCATTTTTATAATCGGACTTCATTTCTTTTACTAAATCTAATTCCGAAATAGATTTAATAGGACTGTTTAATCCGGAATATTGTTGTAAGAATTGCTTTCTATAACTATCTAATAAGAATAATAAAACAAGCATTTCATCAGGATTTAATATCAAAGATAGGTTTGATAGCGCTATTTTTGACATACCTATAAATTCTGATATTTCAACAATGACATCTGAAAAATCTTGGGATATAGAAAATTTTAAATCTCCGTTATCATTGGTGGCAAGAACCATTTTATTAGCCGATTTATAGGAGTATCTTTCCAAAACATAATCAGGGTTTTGTAATAATAATCTGGTTGATTTTTTTGCATTTGCCAGTATTGAAAAAATCTCAGAAGCTTCATTATTGATTTTACCATCCACTAGAATTCCTTTTTTTTCAAGACTTAACTTTTCGTTTCCTTCCGGTTTGTCTAATATGTTTTTAAAAATACTAATAGATGTAGCATCTTTGTATTTGGTAGCTATATATCCTATTTCTTTTTTTGTTAATTTCATTGGTTTATATTTTTTTGTAATCTTGTTTCTGTACGGTTTTACCTAATTTATAAATAGGGTTTATTATACACCCAAAGCCGGTTTAACTCCTAGATTATTAATTGCATTTACTACTGTTTGTTTCCCCAGTTTTTTTATTTTATTATTCATAAATTTTATTGCATTTCCACCTGATATTTTTTTAGAAATCCATTCACCTCCGGACTTTATTGTAACTATTGCAGTTCCGTCTTTGTTAAAGACTGTTGGTTTCATCTCATTTCCATAGCCGGAACCCCCTAGTTTGTCAGCACCTGCATTTGCTCCGGCTGTAAAGACGCCTTTAACAAAACCATCAACCGCTCCTTTTTTTCCATCTGTGATAGCTCCACCTAGTGTTTGAGTTCCTATTGTTACTCCGGCTTTTACATAACCGTTATTAATAAAGTCTGTTGCGGCATCACCTCCACCTGTAACGATTCCACTTGCTAATGACTTTACGTTCACTCCTTTATCAGCCATTGTAGAGCCCACACTTTTTAACACCTTATATCCCGCTCTTATTCCTTTACCTGCAGGACCAGTAACTTGTGCAAGAGCATCTATTGATGTGTCAGCTATCGCTACGGTATATTCTGCTGCTTTTTGGGCTATAGCTAGTTTTTTTTCATAACTATTCCATTTTTCCGCCTCTGCTGCATTCATTTTAATATTTTTCCGGAGTACTTCTCTTAATTTATCAGGCGTTGTATCATATTTTTTACAGAGCCTATTTATATAATCTTGTCGGCGTTTTCGTTCCTTTTCAATTTCTTTCAGTTTTTGTAAAGCCTTTTCTCTTATTTCTTTTTGTTTTTGTATTTCTTTCTGTCTTTTTGCTTCAAACTCTTTTTTTATTCGCTCTTCTTCCATTCTTTTTTCTTCCTCATCTTCCACTTGCAAATCATCCTCGTCTTCCTCTACGACAAGGTCATCATCTTCATCCGAAGTATCTGTGATAGGTTTTTCTTGATCGGGAATTGTGTCATCCGGTAGTATAGTGTCTGGTGGTGGTGTGGCAAAACTACTCCCGACAATTCCTGATACCAATGCAATAGCCCCTCCTACAATGGCAACAGCAGCATTGTAACCGGCGGTTTCTTCACAATCGCCCGGAGACGAACAGTCGTGTGCAAAGCTGATTACTTGTTGTAGTAAAAACAAGAACAACCAAAATACTTTACTGGCTAATATGTTACTGATTATTTTTTTCATAATTGCGTTTTATGCCATATCCTAATACAATTCCCCATAAACTATGTCCTACAATTCCCGTCCATAGAAACCCGGGATCGGCAAGACGAACTGCTAAAAATTCGGGATATACCCACATCATCAATCCTTGTAATACCATAGACCATATCCAACCTTTGAACATACCTCCTTTGGGAAATAACAAAGCGAACATCATCCCAAAACTGATTCCATTCCAAAAATGATAACTCCATCCGGCGAGTATAGCCAATTGGTTGGTTTGTTCCAATCCGGTAATCAATTGCCCGAAAATTGGCATTGCCCGATAGGGGTTAAAATCAAATCTGAAAATAAGTTTTAATAAGGGACGTATCGCATCATAAAAAAGCGTGGCAAATAAGCCCCATTTTCCACCTTGAATAATTAAGTTGTTAAACCAGTGGAATTTTTGATTGTTTTGATTGTACAGAACCCATCCGACAAGTATAATAATGGAAGGAAGCACTGTAAAAGAAACGGTAAAAGACATCGGAATTTTTCCCAATCCCCAAAGTGTTATGGCTACTCCGGAAGTGCTTGCCAATAGTACTCCAACAATGATTTGTGTAAGGCTTATTTTGGTTTTCATTTATTGATATTTTTAATTTTTATGGTTCCTTTTCTAGGCAAAAGCACTAAATATCCTGCAATCAAGGAGATAATTACAATGAGTTGTTCCTTAAAAGCGACATTACTGACCCGGTCTTCAAAAGTAATGACCATAGATAGTATAAACGGTATTGCAAAAGCGATTAAATAGCGTATAGGTTTAGAAAAAGTATCTCTTTTGATAAAAAAACCTTCTAATTTTTCTTGAATTTGATTTTGATAATTGGATGTTATAAAAGTAAATAATCCTACAATTGCCGGAAAAAATCGTTGGTTGATAATGCCATTTGTATCAAAAATATTAGGATGACTTCCCGACCAAACAATGGTAAAAATCAACGTACTGACCAAAGGGGCTACTAAAAATTGATAGCTAGCCGGAATCTTGGGTTTGATTTTATTGATGAGCCGGAAAATGCTTTTTCTAAAAATAATGATAACCGCCATAACCAACAGGGGACCCAAAAGCATTTTAAAAGCGACAAAAGCCGAACAGATATACATACCGATGGTTTTTACCTGATGTCCACTACAATTTCCCGGATTTACAATATTCCTAAATAGATTGGGGATAAATCCCAAAAACCAAAAAATGCGTGCTACAACAGCACTCGCTATAAAGATTAATAGCCCTTTAAAAAAATCTTTTTTTAATAATTCTTCCATAATGTATTTCTAAAAAGATGTTCCAAAGATACAATTCAGAAACATGATTATCAATGACACATTTGTGTCATTTTTTTTAAGTCAGGTTAGGATATATTTATTTTATCATTGAAAGATTTTTGTGATTGCAGGTATAAGAACAGCATCCATACGATACCTATCCCAATCATACATAATGCAATGATCGCTGCCTGTGATAGGCGGTATCCTAAAAAATCAAATTGCTTGTTAATCCGGATTTTTTCAATAAAAAAACGTTCCAATCCGGCGAGTATCAGATACCACGCAAAAAGAAGTCCGGGAATTCGTAATTTCTTTTTGAGAAACAGCAGTATGAGTACAATGAACATCATAAGTAAAGTTTCATAAAAAGGGGTTGGAAATACCGGTGCGGCAAGTACATGGCAATGTTCCCAAGTGCAATTTTGCATTAATATTCCTTTGTTTGCCGTATTGTGCGGATAGGTATAGGCAAAAAACCAATCGGGGATAAAATGCAACCATTCCGGCGGTTTAAAACTGGTTACTTGTCCTAACTCATAGGCAGATTTCGGAATACTATCGGGATGGGCGTAAGCGGCATTGTATTGACCCCAACAACCATCGCCGGACACTTGACAACCGATTCTGCCAACACCATAAGCAAGGGCTATGGCTATAGCTGCTGCATCCATTAATTGAAAAATGGGTAATTTATGAGCTTTTGCATAGGAGGCAACTGCGATGCTACCCACTACCAGCCCACCTAAAAATGAAATACCATTGTAAGAAAATAAGACTTGAAGAGGGTGTTCTACGAGTTCCTGCCATTGTTCTAAATCAGCAAAAATCTTGGTGCCTAAAAGCCCAAAAATGACCGCCAAAAGAACCATATAATAAAGATGATCCAATGGATTTTTGGGTTTTGATTGATTAATAGGATAATTAAAAGTTCCCTCTTTATGCTTACGAAGTATCTCGTGTCTAGCTACCCAATAACTGGATAAAAAAGCTAGAGACAAGAAAAAACCATAGGTTTGAATCGGTAAATAGATATCAATTCCAAAAAGATCTTTCAACAGTTCACTAAAGGTGGGATACATAATTCACCGGATATAAATTTAGTTAAAAAAAGCCAGTATTTGCGTTTCATCTAAATCGTCAAAGGCATATTTTTTATAAACCTTTCCTTGCTCTAAGAGCAAGATAACAGGCATCTTCCCTTCTGTCAGATTTATAAAAACATCGGTCGGAATTGTCGTGTAGTTGCCTAGAGGTGTTTGTGTGTCTTGATAGAATTTTTCAATGGATTTACTATTCCCAAAAAAAATAAAATGTACCGGAATGTCTTGAATGGAGCGATGTTCCATAACCGAAATTTTCTTAGCGGCCATTTTACAATATTTACAACCCGGACTAAAAAAACAAAGCAGTTGTTTTCCTTGGGTAAACGAAGTGTTTTTTTGTAAAAAATCGGCCAAAACAGTTTTGTTATAACCGGTATTTGTGTCCTGTTTAGCCGTATGAAAATAAGTGTGTGGAAATGCCAAAACAAAAGGAAATGCCAAACTCAAAATGATGCTGTACATCAATATTTTTTTTTGATTATGAACCGTCATTTTATTCTTTTGGCTTATGTACAAAAGTCCCCCTATCAAGATTCCGTTTTTCAGCAATGAAACAGGATGTGATAGCTGTATAAAATTGCCAAAACAATGACAATGCTCCCGATTTCCCGCAACAATCAGGTAGAGAATAAATACAGAAAAACCTGCCAGTATTACAAACGATATACGAACAACTTGATGTAAATAAATACCCAATAAGAGCAATACGCCTATTAAAATTTCAATAGAGATAAGGATTCTGGAAATCAGTACAGAATAATCAAATGATAAGAAACCAAAACCATAGACATACAATTCAAAATCTTGGACAGACATCAATTTTAACACTCCGGATAAAATAAATATTAATCCCAAAAAATTCCGGACTACATGTCTAAGAGTGTCTCGATTCATGATAGCTTATTGCGTCTCTAATCAAAAAAGATAGTTTAATGAGCTTTAGTAATTACCTACACAACTTACGGTTTTAGTCAGTCCATTACTGTCAGTTTCACTGGTGTTTAAACCATCACAATGATTATTTTCATCAACTTGAGTATCATAATTAGAATTGGTATAATTTTGAGAACCTGTACCGGTATAAGATACATAGCAAGTACAGTCTTTCATTTCTTCATTACAGCCGGAGATAGTCCATAGAAAAAAAGTACCAAATAATAAGCCGAATACAATAACTAATTTTTTCATTCTATTAATTTTAAATACTGCCTACTCTCTTTACGGTTTTCGGTTTCCCCGTGTCTTTGTTGTTGTATATAAAAAAAGGCAAAACAAATAATAACTACAGAATAATTATGCTTGTCTTGCCTTTACCCCCAAAAAATTATATTATGATTTATATTCTCCAAAGGTAGGTAGAATATAGCTGCTTGTCAATGACACATTTGTGTCATTTTTTAAAAAATAAATATTAGACCAGATTTTCACGCAAAGCCTTTACCACAGCTTGTGATTTGGAATGTACTTGTAGTTTTTTGTAGATATGACGTATGTGATTGCGTACTGTATCATAACTGATGTAGAGTGTTTTGGCTATCTTTTGATTGTTAAAACCATCCACCAAGAGATGTAATATTTCAATTTCTCTTTTAGTCAAATCATATTCGTTGTTTTTTTGAGGGATGTATTGCTTGAACAAGCTTAATACTTTGCTGGCAATACTACCGCTCATAGGGCTGCCGCCATCTATACATTCTGTAAGTGACCGGAGTAATTTTTCAGGCTTTGTCTTTTTGAGCAGGTAACCATTGGCACCGGCTACAATGGCTTGTAATATCGTATTGTCATCATCTAGCATGGTAAGCATTACAATCTTGGTTTGGGGAAACTTTTGTTTTAGCACAGCAATGGCATCTATGCCGGACATTTTAGGTAAGTTTATATCCAATAAGAGGATATCTTCTTTTCCGGAGAGTTTTGCTATACCTTCTTCTGCCGTAGTAAAGGCTCCGGTACATTGAAATCCATCAGCCATTTGTAACAAGTCGGTCAACCCCTGTCTAAAATGTTGATGGTCTTCTATGATGCCTACTCTAATCATAAGTACAAATGTCTGAATTAATCCGCTACTGTGCAATGGCACAAATGTGCTATTTTTTACCGGATTTATATGTTGATGGTATATCAAAAAGGATACGAATTGAAGTGCCCTGTCCTTCGGCTGTTTTGATATTGATTTCGGCTTGTATTTCTGCCGCTCTGGTCTGCATATTGGTCAATCCGTTTCCTCGTTCTATGGCATCGGTATATACAAATCCCCGCCCATTATCGCTTATAGTTATCGCTATTTTATGCGCTGTTTTGTAGAGTTTTAAGTCGATTTGTGTCGGCGCTGCGTATTTGATGCTGTTATTGATGGCTTCTTTCAGGATTAGAAAAATATTTTGTTTGGTATTGCCGGATAATTGATAATGTGCCAGCTCTTTGTCTTTGTGAATTGTAAAACTTATGGCATGGTCTTTAAACAGCAAATCAAACTTTTGTTGCAATCGTAGCAAAAGATTTTGGATACTTTCCGGTTTTGGATTGATAGACCAAATCAGATCGGTCAATGCACCGGTGGCATCTTCTATCAAATCTTCTGATTTTTGAACAGCGGCTAGTACTTTGGTGTTTTTCTCTTTGAGTCCAAACCGGATAAGGGTAAGATAAAAACCGATACTGCTGATGGTGGCTGCCAAATCATCGTGTAAATCACGGGATAATTTTTGTCGAATTTTATTTTTCTCGATCACATTCAATTTTCTAACATAGTATTGCTCAAAAAAATAGTAAGTCAAGAGTATGATACCGATTACTCCTGAAAGTGGCAGTACCGTGGCGTATAAAAAAGAATCGTATTTAAAAGTTTTGTATTGAATATAATAAAAAACTAAAAGGGCAAAACCGCCTATCAATGGATAAACGGGTTTCCAAAGGTGTTTCTTTTGTAACATAAACCCAAAAATCGTAACCATTAACAAGACAAAAATCCATTTTATAAGTCC
>CAYNFJ010000050.1:0-14011 GCA_964396505.1 uncultured Polaribacter sp.
GCCAATAGAACCAAAGCATTTACCACATCTTTTCAGGAAAAGAGTAATCCCAATAAAATGTTAGTTGTATCCGATGGAGATATTATTGCCAATCAAACGCTTAACGGGGAACCTACACGATTGGATATTGATAAATGGACGGGACAACATTTTGGCAATAAAGATTTTTTACTCAATTCGGTGGACTATTTACTTGATAAAAATAATTTATTAAAATTAAGAGGAAAGCATCTGGATATCAAACTACTCAACAAAGAAAAAGTTGCTAAAGACAAAGGATTTTGGCAATTTATTACCATTGTACTCCCTTTGATTCTGCTAGCACTTTTTGGAATATTTTACCAATACATTCGCAAGAAAAAATACCAATAAAGACTAGTGGTCTATTGGATGCTGTATTTCCCCAGCCACCAAGAAAACAACAGTAAAAGGCCGGACACCATCAAAAAAGCAATACCTATATTAAAATAATCACTTAAAAAACCCAAAGCCAGAGATAATACAACACTGATTATTGTTCGCCATAAAGATTGAACCGACAGTACTGAAGTCAATATCTCATTGGGTATCGAATCAGACAAAAGACCTGTCAAAATAGGTTTTCTGATATTTTCAACCAGATAAACTCCTATAAAAATCAGTAATGCAAGAACCCACAATTTATTTAAATAGAAAACACCACTGAGTAGCCCTAAAAACAAACCGGCAAGAAGGGTATTTCTTGTGATATTACGAGGATACTTGAATTGAATTTTTCCGGCTATTCGAGAAGCTTTGGCATTTAACAAGTAGATAAAAAAATAGAAAACCCCTATTAAGAGTCCGTTTTTTTTAGTTATTTCAACATGGGATAGTAGCGGAATTAACAATACTACTTGCAACATCAGAGGTTGAATATAATCTTTGATTGCCTTTTGATAACCCGTGTACATGGCGGCAGAATTGACTAATTTTAACACTTTAGGTCGTTTCATAATCTGCCATAATGCATCCCACGTCTGTTTAAAGGGATTTTCCTTTTTGGCTTTCTTTGAATGCGAGCTGTTTAGAGAGCCGGGATACGATACAATCAACAAGAAATTCAGCGCATAGGGAATCATTGAAAAAAGAAAGATTGTATGATAGGCACCATAGTAATAAACAATGGCACCGGCTATTAATGATGCCAATGCAGAACCCCGTTGCGAACAAGCCCTGGTATGACCATAATAATGTACCTTTTGATCACTCCATTGATGTTGTTGTAAGTAATCCATTATCATCCCTTTATGTGTTCCGGAACGAAAAGCATCTGCCATTCCGTAAAAGACAAATGCCAAAACAAAAAACCAAAAACCGGAAGAAATATAAAAAATACCGAACGAAAGGATATATAGAAAAAATGAAAACAGTAAAGCCCGTTTACGTCCATAGCTATCGGCTAAAATACCAGAAGGCACCTCGGATAAGTTTACACTTATTTCTCTCAGCGCATACAGTATGCCTATTTGAGAGTAGGACAATCCTTTTTCTAATAAAAACAATATAAAAAAGGCATCAAAAAACCGAAGATTTTTCAAAAAACCATACAGACAAAACTTGTAATACTGTCTATCTTTACTAGTTGAAATCATGTGTTAAGAATTGGCACTACAAGATACAAAAAAAGGTCATCCAAAACCGGATGACCTTTTAAAAAATATTACGTATTTATTAGAAACGATAGCGCAATCCGGCTTGTAATTGCCATCTGGACAATAAGCTGTTATCATTTACAAAGGTTTTTTGTTCTTGATTTTCAGAGAACGTATAAGTTGGGTTTCCCGCATTATCAACCGATACACCTATAGGTTGTTGACTGGTGGGGAATTGCAGAACGCCCCAATCGGAATTCAACATATTTCCAATATTTAGGAAATCTAAACTAAACTCAAAACCACTGGTTTCACTCAATTTATATCCTTGTATAAATTTAAAATCCCAACGACCTCTCCAAGGACTCAACGCACCATAACGCTCTGCATAATCTCCTCTGCGTCCACTTAAATAATCGTCTTGTTGGATGAAATTTTCAAGAGCTGTTGCTTGAGCAGCTTGAGAAGCGGCATCGCCACTAAATTGCATAGAACCAATTTCAGAAGCGGTAGGAATATAAATTAAATCATTCATTCCGGAACCGTCACCGTTTAAATCACCTCCATACGTATAAGAGAATCGTCCTCCTTGTGCGTATTCAAACACCGTTGAGAAAGAACTAGACATTTTATTATTGGCACCATACTCCAAACGCTTGCTAATCACACCAATAACGCGGTGTTTATCCCCATATTTAGAATAGGATAATACATCGTCGTTTACATTGCCATTGGCAGGATTGAAGGTAAATGCATCTCCGGTAATTTCTGCTTCAATAGAATTGACATCTTTGGATTCCATATAGTTATAAGCCACACTTGCAAAAAGCCCATTATCAAATCTTTTTTGTGCTTTTAATGATACATTATAAGCATAGCCTTTATCAGAATTAGTCAACACATAAGCTGCATTATAAAATGGCGGATTTCCTACATCGCCGGGTCCGTAAATAGGTCTGTTATCAACACCTTGTAAGGTAGCTGTGGGAGTTTTTAAGCCCCAGTTTTGTACGTGTGCCGCTTTTTTATCTTTGGTATAAGAACCGTCAAGGGTTAAGGTTAAACCATTTTCAAATTTCTTATCAATACCTAAACTACTTTTCCAAACTCTAGGCCATTCAAAGTCCGGATCAACCTCTTCATAGAACCAGAAATTAGGTGCTCCTACTTGATTTCCTAACCAAACAAAAGGCAAGCGACCCGTAAAGATACCGGTACCTCCTCTAACTTGAACGGTATTATCACCTTTAACATCCCAGTTAAATCCAAATCTTGGAGAGATGATAAAATCATTGGTAGGCATTTTGGTAGAATCAAAATAGAAAGGATCTCCGGTAGCCGGATCGGTATATTCTACAAAAGGAGCATAGCAACATTGTGTATCAATAAAATCTTGGGCTAATTGAGACGTATTAAAATACAAAGGTTTATCAAAACGAACACCCAAAGTTACCGTTAAATCATCATTGACACTAATCTCATCTTGTGAATAGATAGCGGCTTGACCTACATTAATTTTATAATAATTCCAACCACCTAGCACACCTTCTCCAGCAGCATTCAAAGCGGCATCGGCATCTTGAGCAGCTTGTAACTGTGCTTCTAATCCACCACCGGGACCGGCATCTGCTAAAAAGTCAGCTACACTGCCATAAGAAGGGAAGAACACACCGGCAGCACCATAAGAACCTAGGTTAAATGAATTTCCAAATTTAAACTTCTCATAAGATAATCCAAGAGTTACTGTATGATTGTCCAATACAAAATTCAAATTATCTGTAAATTGAAATACTTTTTGGTCTAATTTGTTATGAATTGAGAAAGGCTCGTGACCGGCTATAATATAATTTTGACCGGCTCCATTTTGGATAGTGATTGTGGGTGCCGGAGTAGATAACGGATTTCTAAAATCATTGAAGTGCGTATAACCAATTTGTAATTTATTGGAAACACCATTACCCATATTAGAATTTAATTCAGCTAATATAGAGTTTAAATCGTTGTTAATTTGATAACCTGTATTTTCAAATTGCAAGGTAGAAGCATCCGGGCCTCTAAATCCTAGGGCTGTAGGATGCGCAGGTTTTTCTTTGGAAGCATTCAAAAAATTGTAAATCAATGCCAAACGATTGTTTTTACCCAAGTTAAAATCCAATTTGGCAATTCCTTTCCATGACTCGGTTAAATAGGTAAAGTCCTTATAAGCACCCGGATCATATCCCAAGTTCAACAAGGCTTGTTGTACCGCTTGCATATCAGATTCCAACACATTAGCTTCATTGATGGCGTGTGTACCATCTCCATTGTCGGGAACCCAAGAAGAGGCTGCATCTACTCTGTTTTCACGTTCTACATTTGCAAAGAAAAATACCTTATCTTTTACAATAGGACCGCCAATACTAAAACCTCCTTGGAAGTGATTTAAGGTAGGAACAAAAATTTTCTCTCCCTTAATTTTACTTCCGGTCATATCTTGATTTCTATAAAAAGAATAGATGGTCCCTTTGAATTCATTGGTACCACTCTTGGTTACCGCATTGACAGAAGCACCAGTAAAACCGGATTGAGTTACATCATACGGAGCGGTAGCAACTTGAATCTGATCAATTGCATCCAATGAAACCGGTTGCGCATCGGTTTGACCACCGGGTGTTGCAGCATCCAATCCAAATGGGTTATTAAAAATAGATCCATCTAATGAAAAATTGTTATACTGGTCATTACGTCCACCAAATGAACCGCCACTTGAAGAAGGTTCCAAACGGGTAAAATCAGCTTGAGAACGAGAAATAGTAGGTAAGGTAGTCAATTCCTTTTTTCCGACATTGGTTTCAGAACCCGTACGGCTATTGTTAAAGGTGTTGTCTCGTGTATATTTTATAACCACTTCATCCAATTCTTCGCTTTGAGATTTCATCACGACATCTATATTGGTAGTTTTTCCTAATTGCAGATATATATCGGTATATTCTACCGTTTTATAGCCTACAAAACTAATGGTTACCGTATAAGGACCTCCTACCCTTAGGTTTGGGATTAAAAAGTTACCGTTTTCTTGTGACATATCGCCCATCACGGTTCCGGAAGGCACGTGTTTTGCTACAATACTAGCGCCAAACAGGGGACCCGCATCATCGGATACATTCCCTTGAATTTTCGAAGTTGTTACTTGTGAAAAAGCCGTGAGCCCCATCAAAGTAATCAATAAAAATACCAGTTTTTTCATTTCTTAAAGATTAATTAAAGTTTAGTTAACAAATAGTTGAATAAGGTCCAAAGATAATTAAATATAAAAAGCTCGCCAATAATTGGCGAGCTTTTTATCTAATCTTTATTAACAAACTGTTAACTATTCTTCAGCACCGGTATCTTTTACAGATGCTTCTGCTGTTTCAACTTCTCCTTCCGGAGTGTCTTCAATTTTAGGAGCAGGAGCCTCTTTTTTCTTTTTAGGTAAAGAAGCCGGGTCGGGTATCACATCAAATGGTAAATCAAAAATCAATTCACGATGCAAACGAACATGGGCTACATATTTCCCCAAACGTTTGATGTTATTTCCATCAATACGGATGAATTTTTTCTCTATAGCATGTCCTTGTTTCTCTAGTGCTTCAGCCACATTGGCATTGTTCACAGAACCAAAGAGTTTAGATCCGTCAGCAGTTTTCGAAATAATCTTAATGCTAACTTCCTCTAAGGCTTTGGCTATTTTCTTGGCATCTTCTATCAACTTAGCATCGCGATGTGCTCTTTGTTTTAAGGTTTCTGCCAATACTTTCTTAGCAGATGAAGTAGCTAAAATAGCATAACCTTGCGGTATCAAATAATTACGGCCATAACCGTTTTTTACTTCAACTAAATCGTCTTGGAATCCTAAATTCTCAACGTCTTTTTTTAATATAACTTCCATCTTACAATTCCTTTATTATTTTAACATATCTCCTACATAAGGCATCAGAGCCAAATGACGGGCTCTCTTGATTGCCTGTGCTACTTTACGTTGGTATTTCAACGAAGTTCCTGTCAAACGACGAGGTAAAATTTTACCTTGTTCATTGACCAAATACATCAAGAAATCAGCATCTTTATAATCGATATACTTAATTCCTTTTTTCTTGAAACGACAGTATTTTTTTACTTCTTTGGTTTCAATATCCAGTGGGGTTAAATAACGCACTTCGGCTTTATTTCCTCCTTTTGCTTGTTGTTCAATTGTAGATGCCATACTTACTTCGCTTTTTTAGATTTGATACGTTCTCTTCTTTTCTCTGCCCAAGCAGCTGCATATTTGTCTAATCTCACGGTTAAATATCGTAAAATACTATCATCTCTTCTGAATTCCAATTCAAAAGGAGCGATGATTTCACCGGGTGCGTTAAACTCAAATAAGTGATAAAAACCACTTTTCTTTTTTTCGATTGAGTAGGCTAATTTTTTTAAGCCCCAATCTTCTTTCCAAATCATTTCAGCACCCTTTGATAGTAAATAGTCCTCAAACTTCTTTACTGTTTCCTTTATCTGTTCTTCAGATAAAACGGGATTTAAAATGAAAACAGTTTCGTAATGATTCATTTGATTAAATTTATATTATTAATTTTTAAGCCTGCAAAGGTAAGGATTATAATTTAATTTTACGAATTTTAAGGCAGTATTTTCGTCTATTGTCTCAAATTGTAATAAATCAAGCCTATTTCTTTACCGATCGTACTAATTCTATTTTTTCTAAATTTGTGAGGGTGGTAAACAAGCCGTAGTTGATACGTATTTTATTTTTTTCAATTTGGTCTATAACGCCATTGGCTCGTCCGTCTTTTAACCGGACGATATCACCTACTTTAAATTGATAGTTGATTTTATGTAAAGCTCTTTTTTTATCTTCTTCCTGTTCCTTTTTACGTATTTTTTCAACAGCTTGAAGTACTTCTTTCTCAATTTTTTGTAATGCTTGTTTTTTCTTTTGAACCTTTACTTTGTTCACTTGCTTTTCTTTTTTAGAACTCTTTTTGGGTGGATTTTTCTTTGTGTATTTTATTTTTTCAGCCTGTACCCATTTCAAAAAATCTTGGGTTAGTTTCTTTTTATTATTCGTTTGAAAATATACATTGGTCAATTCATTGATAGTTCGACCATATTGAAGCATCTTCTGGTTGGTATCATACAAGAGTTGGAATTGCTCTAATTTATCTTGAATCTTAGTGTGTTTATTTTCTAGTAAATGGGCTTTTTCTGTGGCTTTTCCTTCTTCTTTTTGTAGATGATAGGATTGTTTCATCAATTTATTACGTTCGGTCTGCAACTTAGAGATGGTTTTATCCAAACGAATCTTGGACTTAGACACTCGTTTTTTAGCACGATTAATAAGGCTGTACGGAATTCCGTTTTGCTGAGCTACTTCAAAAGTAAAGGAGCTTCCCGCCTGACCGGTTACCAATTCAAATAAAGGTTGTAAATTACGCTTATCAAATTGCATATTGGCATTGGTTGCAAACTCCAGTTCATCGGCTAAAGCTTTTAAATAGGCATAATGTGTCGTTATCACACCAAAGGCTTTTTTATGGTAAAACTCTTCCAAAAAAACCTCTGCCAAGGCTCCACCTAATTCAGGATCTGTACCGGTACCAAACTCATCTATTAAAAACAGCGTATTCGCATCGCATTTACGTAAAAAGTAGCGCATATTCTTTAACCGATAACTATATGTACTCAACTGGTTTTCAATAGATTGGTTATCACCAATATCGGTTAAAATCGTATTAAAAAAAGAGAGTTCACTGTTTTCGTGAACCGGTATTAACAGACCGCTTTGTAGCATCACTTGCAATAAGCCTATGGTTTTTAAAGTAATACTTTTTCCACCGGCATTGGGGCCGGATACCACAATAATCTGTTGTTGCTTATTCAGTAAAATATTTTGCGGAATAACCGGCAATCCTTTTTCCTTATTTTGATGCCATAATAATGGATGATAGGCGTTTTTTAAGTCTATTTTTTTTTCGGAACTGATAGTGGGCAAAACAGCTTGAATATGTTGCGCATACTTGGCTTTGGAAGCAATCACATCCATTTCTGTCAAATAATCTCTGTGCAAGACAAACAGTTCTTGATAAGGGCGCAATAAATCGGTCAATTCTTTTAATATCCGGATGATTTCTTCCTTTTCTTCCAGTTGCAAATGTGCCAACTCACGAGAATATTGGAGTGTAGCCTGTGGCTCTATAAAGAAAATACTGCCTGTTTTGGAAGTTCCCAACAAGGCACCATTTACTTTTTTACGATACATCGCTTGTACGGCAAGCACCCGTTTCCCTTCGATAATAGATTCTTTAATCGGATCCAGATAGTCTAATTTTTGACAAGATTGCAATGCCCTGTTAAAACTGGAAGCTATTTGACTATTGATCGTATTTATTTCTTTTCGGATATTTTTAAGCAATGCCGATGCTTTATCTGAAACGGTGGCATACTTTGTTATTTTACCGGTGATTAAATCCGGAACTTCTCGGGGCAAAGTGATTTCTTGATTGTGTTGAAACAGTATAGGATAAATTTCTTTAAACTTTTTGAAAAACTTTTGTAAACCCTGAATGGTCTTGATATTCTCGGCCAAGCCCAACAATTCTTTGGGCTCTATATAAGTATTTTCAATCCCCAATAGATAGATGGCTTGAGTGGTATCAAAGAAAGTGTGATTGGGAATGGTATTTTCATTGATAAAAGATGTCAAGTATTCATCAACCTTGCGAAGGCTTTTTATTTTCAATGCATCATCAGCAATGGGTTTTATATTCAATATATGCTCGGCTCCTAATTCAGAAATGGAAAAAGGAACTATCAAATGCAACACTTGGTTGAATTCGAGATCTTTTAATGTTTTTTCTGTGATGCTTTTCATAAATAGGGTACCCAATACGATATAATCAGCAAATAAACGAATAAACCCAAAAAGAGCCATACATTTTTTGTAAATTCGTCTGCTATTTTAATTTTTTTTGAAAATGAATATTCAAATGGAAAAAGCCTGGAAAGAGGCACTGGCTCCGGAGTTTTCCAAAACTTATTTTAAGGATTTGGTCCGCTTTGTAAAAAAAGAATACAGCCAACATACGTGCTACCCTAAAGGCGCTCATATCTTTGCTGCTTTTGACAACTGTCCATTGGACAAACTAAAAGTAGTTATAATCGGACAAGACCCCTATCACGGTCCCAATCAGGCAAATGGTTTGTGTTTTTCTGTGTACGACGGTATTTCGCATCCACCTTCTTTAATAAATATTTTTAAAGAATTGGAAACCGACATTGGAAAACCCTATCCCAAAAGCGGTGATTTATCGCATTGGGCGCAACAAGGGGTTTTATTGATCAATGCGACCTTGACTGTCCGGGCACATCAAGCCGGTTCTCATCAGAAAAAAGGTTGGGAAACATTTACCGATGCTGTAATCAAATATATTTCGGAACATACGGAACATACTGTTTTTTTACTCTGGGGTGGTTTTGCCAAAAATAAGGGTCGTATAATCGACCCCGACAAACATTATATTTTGACAAGCGGACATCCTTCTCCTCTAAGCGCTAATAGAGGCTATTGGTTTGGAAATAAGCATTTTAGCAAAACCAATGCTTATTTAAAATCGTTGGGCAAATCACCTATTGATTGGTAAATAGCCGTTTACCAAAACTTTTTGAGTTTTCTTTTGGTCATTTTTTGATGGAAAGCTTGCTCCAAGACACTGTATAATTCAGGATGTTTTCTAGCCAATAGTTGGGGTCTTTCAAAGAAATATTCGCTGATTACAGCAAAAAATTCGGCCGTATTGGTACCGCCATAGGGATTGATATCCGATTTTTTTTGGTAAATTTTTTCAATTTCCGAATGCATCAAATCCAACCAAGGAATGGTATAGGGTTTATCCAATAATACCTCAGGAATACCATCTACCGCCTGATCTGATTTATCGATAAGATGTACAAATTCGTGAATGGCGGTGTTCTTCTTATCCGATACATTGTCAAAACCGTGATACAATGCCGGTTTGGATAAGATCATTTTACCTTCCATAAAACCAGTACCCACCATTCCTAACGTACGCCTGCCGGTACCTTCTGTTTCAAAATTTTCATTGAACATATCGGGGTATAATTGAATTATTTTAAGATTGTGATAGCGCCAATCCGGAAATCCAAAGATGGGAATAATTGCGCTGGATGCCACTAGAAGTTTATCTTGGTCTGTGACACTGACATCTATTCCTATAATTTGGTAGTTTATTATAAACTCTTGTACCGATTTTTCAAACCGGGACTTTTCCTCATCGGATAAGGCGCGGTAAAAAACGACTTTTTCAAGGAGAAAATCACGCCATTCCGAAGGAAAATCCTCTTTAGATTGTACCCAGTTGTCTGCTAAAACCGATTTACGAATCACCCAAAATACGGCGATAATAAGAACGAAACCCAGCACACTAATCATCCTATAATATTAAAATGGTGCTTCAAAATCATCATCAAAAAACAAATCATCCAAATAATCGTCATCCGGATCCTCCTCTAACATATCCGATTCACTCTCTGATAATTGAATAACTTCATAAGCCTCCGGTAAAAGCTCTATAATTCTAGACGCCAGAATGGGTGTGCTGTTTATAAATCGGGTTAATAAATCGGCGGTAAGACCGTGTAGAAACACCCCGATCCTTGCCGCATCAACCGGTGGATATTTTTGAGCCAACAGACCGGTAATTATCCCTGTTAGCACATCACCCGAACCGGCAGTTGCCAAGGAAGGATTCCCCGTAGAATTAAAAAAGATTTGCTTGTGATAGACTATCATCGAATGGGCACCTTTAACGACCACCACCAGATGATATTTTGTAGAGAACCGGCGTACCTTCTCCATTTTGTCATAATCATTTTCCCAAGGTCCTATCAATCGTTCCAACTCCTTGGGATGAGGCGTCAAAATACTATTTCTAGGAATTAGTTCGAGAAATGAAGGATTTTGAGCAATAATATTAAGTGCATCGGCATCAATAACCAGTGGTAACACATTATTTTTAAGAAAAACACCAAAAGCTGCCGCTGTTTTTTCGTCTGTTCCCATTCCTATTCCCACTCCTATGACCGTAGGTTTGGATTTGTAATTAAAAAATTCCAATTTATCCGATGCATCAACCTCTACCATAACCTCAGGAACAGCTGTTTGGAGAATAGTGTATCCACATTTTGGAATAAATGCGGTTACCAATCCACTACCTGCTTGCAAGGCTGCCCGGGAGGCCAGTACCACGGCACCCATCTTTCCAAAACTACCCCCTATAAGTAAAGAATGCCCGTAAGACCCTTTATGTGAAAATTTGCTTCTTTTTAGAATTAATGGAGTAATATCCGAATTGATTGTATAATAATAGTCCGTTTCCGATTGATTGATGGACTCTCTATTCAAACCAATATTAATAATCTCAAAATCTTTTACAAATTCCTGATTATCAGGAAGTAAAAAAGCTAATTTAGGCATTTGAAAAGTAAGTATCATATGAGCTTTTATGACAGCATCTGTATCTACAACCGGCTTATCAATAAATAATCCCGAAGGGACATCTATACTATAAATGGTCGCTCCTGAATTATTGATGTGTTGTATTAATTTCTTGGTAAATCCCGTTACGGGTTTATTCAATCCTACTCCAAAAATAGCATCAATGACAATATCGTTTTTACCAATTTCGGGAAAATCATCTTCGGAATGGATACTCTCCGGCGATAATTGAATCTGTTCAGCGCGTTGATAATTTGTGATAAAATCATCGGACATGTTTTTTGAAAAATACACCAAATAAGTCGCCGTAAGAAAAGCTTCATCATATAGATGCCGGGCAATGGCTAGTCCATCACCTCCATTATTTCCCATACCACAAAAAATATGAATATCTTTTGAATCATCTATATTATCATCGAACCAATTGACACATTTTACGGCCGCTCGTTCCATTAAATCTATCGAACGTATGGGCTCTTTCTGAATCGTAGCCTTGTCAAGTGCTTTGAGTTGTGTTGTATTTAATATTTTCATTGTATCGCTTTCGTAAAAAATTCTTGAACAGGTAATGTAATTCTATATTGCTCCATAATAAAATCCAATAAATTATCCTGAAGCATGATTTGAGGTGCAAAGGAAGCCTCATAATACCATTGTTTGTTATAAAGCAAGTTATGATGCATTGCCGGTGCTTGAAACTCTTTGGGAATACGTTTGTATCGAGCGCCTTTTATCGCCCCGAATGTTCTATGAAAAGCCGGTTCGTGTAGTAAGGATTCCAGCCGGTCACTATGAGTCATAATATAATTTCGAACCCGATTGATCTGTATTTTGTCGGGATTGTATAATCCACCGAAAATAGCCAATCGTTCTGGATTGAGTTCCAAATACATCCCCGGAACGGATTTATCCTTACGTCCGGTTCTGGAAATAATGGCCGAATTAAATAATTTATAGGGTGTTTTATCCTTGGAAAAACGAATGTCTCTATTGATTCTAAAAATGGCATCCTTGGGTTCTAGGAAAAAATGGGAATCTATTTTTTGAACCTCTGTAATAATGGATGTAATCAAAGATTTAAAAGGTTCTCTAACGGTAGTTTCATATCTTTTTCTATTGGCATCAAACCACTGTTTGTGATTATTGGCAGCCAATTCTTTAAAAAATGCTAAATAATCTTCAGTAAAGTAAGCCATCTTATTTTTTATTTCGCAATCTGAATCTATTTTTCATTCGAAAAAAATAGCTATCAAATTCAATTTATAAAGATAACGAGTTTTTTTAATATGATTGCTAAAAAAAATAATAAATCCTAAAATTCATATTGAACCGATAGCATATAATTGGCTTTAGGCATCGGGACAAGATTGGTTTCGGTATAGGTTGCATTTAGAATATTATTGAAACCTAGATTAAACTGCCATTTTGGGAGCTTATAAGCCAAGGAAAAATCGAGTAAATGATACTGCTGCCCATCCAGACGTTTAGCAAAACTGTAAGCGATATTTTGCTGTAAAGAACTGAAAAATTGGTTGTGTAATTGCAGACTTACTCGTTGCTTATAGCTGTTTAATGTATAACGTGAAAAAGAGAATGAATTACCCTCTATGCTATCATCGATCTGCATCAATCCCAGCCCTATTTTTTGGGAAAAATGGCGAATACTATAACTATAATTCAATTGAAACTCCACACCTTGCGTTAAGCTTGCATTTGAATTAACCGCCATCCATTTACTAGCTGCATCATTTTTCACCCAATCAATTAAATCTTGAGATTGACGATTAAAATAGGTTATATCAACTTGAATAGCTGTATTATAATACGACAAACCCACATCATAGGTCAGAGCTTTTTCCGGTTTTAAATCAGGATTTCCAATTTCGGCAGGACTGGTGTAATACAAGTTGGTATAAGTAGGGATTCTACTGGTATAGCCTAGGCTCGTGTAGAGCTTCCACTTATCAGAAAAAAAGTACCCTACATCTATTCCGGGATATATAAAAGAATGAAAATCAGAGTAATAAACCCAAGCAAGCCCCGGTGTAATTTGTAGTTTATTATGGGACAAGGCTATGCGATGCTCTAAAAATAAATTAGCTGTAAAGCGCTTGTGGTTTTGTAAATTGGTACTAACCAGATATCCTTGATTCACATCCAATCCCACACCGGTTTGCCCCCATTTGCTATCAAAAGAGGCATCGATACCGGCTCCTATTTTATGATTGGTGTGCCGGTTTTTATAAAAATCGGGATTGTCCCGTAAAAATAAATACAAATCGTTATTACGGCGCCAATACACACTGGTATTAATCTTTTTATTAGTATCGTTCCAGTGATGTTTGATAGCCAGAAGATGTGTTTGTGTTTCTTCGTATTGGTCTTTATAATCCGGACTGGCATAAAAACCATTGGCACCAAAAGCCCTTTGTCCATATGAAAATAATAATTCGTAATTCTTTAGAGAAGTTTTAAAAAAAGTATTCCAATTAGTAAAATCAGTATTGTAGCGATAGCCCGATGATTCTTGTCGGCTCAATTGAAATTGTACAGCACCCTTTTGAAAAAGTTGCTGCGTGCCCAGACGTATGGCATAATTATCAAAGGAACCATACTTCAGCCCCAAGGTAGTTTGATCTTTAGTTACTTTTTTAGTAATGATGTTGACCACACCGTTCATCGCATTTTGTCCATAAATTCGAGAGGCAGCTCCACGGGTAATTTCTATTCTTTCAATATTGTCAATATCAATAATACCATTCATCGTATGATGTCCGGATTGCATATCATCCATTTTGATACCATCAATCAATAGCAAGGTTTGATTAAAATTACCTCCTCTAATATATAAATCCGATTGCAT